>JAWABC010000014.1:0-9724 GCA_038884815.1 Candidatus Nanoarchaeia archaeon
ATCTGCTACATTGTATTTTGACGGTCGCTCAGTTGATATGGGTTGTCCTTCTGGAAAGAAGGCTGTCTGTTCTGTTTCAGTCGACTTATCGGAGTACGACGGCATGTTCATAAACTATTATTTCAGGCTTTCAGATAAGGTTGGTTATGTCACCTCTCCTCTGAGGGGGGTATGGGTTGACATTTCAAAAGAAGTCGAGTTTGAAGTTGATGACAGCTCTGGATTGACACCGATAATATAGTTTTCACCACCATGCCAAGATGAAGATTTCATTTTTATATATTCTTATTTTTTATAACATAATTCTTTTTACAACAATGTTTATATATAACCCACTTCTTACCAATACAAAGTGGTCATTATAATTAACCATTATTAAGTCGTTATAAAGGTCAGGAGGGTGTTATAAATTGCTAAAAAAATCTAATCTTGTTGTGTTGTGTTTGGTTTTGTTGTTAGTAACTCCTGTCTTCGCCATTACCGGTAAGATAGGTAATCCCAGGGCTGTTGTTCAAGCAGAAGTTACTCCCACTAAGCCTGCATACATAAATCGCTACCTAGAGGTTATCAACATAAATCCTGAAGTTGTTAACATAATGATTGATGTTTCTGAAGATTGCAAGGACATGATATTGATAAGGGAAGAAAACACAAACCATGTGCTTCAGCCTGATGAGTCAAAAAAGGTGCCTTACACAATAAAAGTGGTCCAACCAGGTCTTTATGAATGTAAGATAAACACTTACTTCACTACCGAAGACAATAAGGGTGCGGGAGTTGCTCTTGCTTCAACAATAATAATAAACGCTAAGGGAAAAGGGCCTGCTATCGTACCTGAAACTGACACAACAGGTGAGGGTGAGGAAAACGTAGACGTTAATCCAGGTAACAAAACAGATGGGGGTGAGGTTACCGGAGGTGTTTCTGTAACTCCTGGAGGCAAGCCGAACCTTGATACAAAACCGGACTACAGCAAGTGGTTTGCCATATCTTTTTTTGTTTTGATGGCTTTTGTTGTTTTACTCCTTGCTCTTGTTGCTTTGAGAAGAAGGAGGAATCCCGATGAGGTTGAAATCAAGATTTAGTTTTTTATTCCTTTTTGTTTTGGTACTTTCAGCCTTTGCCCATGCAGAGGACATAGCTTATATTGTTAAAGACACTTCTAAGCTTAATCACGATTTTCTAAACGCTATTGGAGATTTGGGCTTGACCGTTAGGGTTATTGATGATGACAACATAAAATCCACAAACCTTTCCAACTACAGCATGCTGTTGGTTGGTAACGACCGCTTTTCTAACCCAACAGATATTCCTGTCAATGATTATCCAACTTTGATGAGTAATGAGTATTATATGGATGAGTGGGGTTGGGTTTCAACCATTTCTTTTGTAGCAAGCTCTCAGCCTTTGCAGGCCCGTAACGTTTTGCAGAACCAAATAACAGAAGGTTTGCCTGAGGTTATCCAAGTTTATGATGAGTGTTGTTACAACGGGGCCTCACTTCCAATGTATTATCTTTCTAAGGAGCGTCGCCCTGTGAAATTAAAAAGTGTTACTTCTACAATGTCTGATAAGCTTGATGCTGTTATTGCTACCAGCGTTAAGGGAACAACTCTTAGGAATGGAAAAGTTTCTAAGGCAAAGGGTGTGTTTTTCGGTATAACGGAATCGTATATGTGGACTCAGGATGCTGAAGACCTTTTCAAGAACTCCATTATGTGGGTCATGAACGGTCCACCAAAGTTGATTAAGAATATACCCTCAACCTCTTTTGATGAGGACACAGAGCTTTTTGATGCTTATGACTTATCAGAATATTTCTTCGACAAGGAGGGTGATGAAATAACTTATTCGATAACTGGTAATGGTCATGTTAAAGCAACTATCGAAGGAAGCATTGTTACCTTGTATGCTGACACCAACTGGTATGGTAGTGAAAGTGTCAAGTTTGTCGCTTCCGACGGTGAGCAAACAACGGAAAGTAATACTGTAACAATCACAGTTAATTCCGTCAACGATGACCCGGTTTTGCAGGATCTTCCTGACGTGACATATGTGGAGAAGGACTACGTTGATATTAATGCAACTGCTACAGATGCTGACGGCAATACAGTCTCAATAATGTATTCAGAACCTTTAAACTCTCAAGGTGACTGGCAGACTGAGCTTGGCGATGAGGGAATTTACACTATAACAGTGGAAGCTACTGACGGTTTGGGTGGTTTTGATTCAAAGACTTTTGACCTTACAGTCCTTCCAAAGGTTTACATCAACGAGTTCTCGTTAGAAGGTTGGGTGGAATTGTACAACCCTAACGATTACGATACTGATTTGGATGGTTGGACTTTGCAATCTTCATCTGCAAGCATAACTCTCGATTCTATAATAGGTGCTAGGGACTTTTTGGTTTACAACCTCAGCTTGTCTGCTAATGATAGAATAGTTTTGAAGAATAATGGTTACGTTACAGATGACGTTTCATTCGGTACTTACAATGACGGCAACACAGCAGATAACGCTGCCTCTCCTTCAATTCCAAAATCAGCGGGAAGGAGATCTGACGGTTATGATTCTAATAATGACAAGTTTGACTTCCTGATTTTTGACCTTCATACTAAGGGCTTATCTAACCTTGCGGATGTAACCCCTCCTGTAGTTGCCCTAGTCAGTCCCGCGGATGGTTTTGTCCTGACAGATTCTTCTAGGAGGGTATTCGCAAGGTTTTCCGCTTCCGACAACAAGGCAAGCAACCTTGACTGTGAGCTGTGGATGGATGCCGAGGGGGATTTTGAACCAATAGCCACTGTTAACGTACGCTCAGGCAATCAAGGCACATTCACGATTTCTGATTTGGAAGACAGAACTTACACCTGGAACGTGGAATGTTTTGATGGCAGGAATTATGCTTTCGCACCAACTAATTACACCTTGATTGTTAACGTTAACGACCCTCCAACTATTGATGCCTACTCACCTGAAGATTTGAATCCTGAAGTTGAGGAGAACTCAACTCTTGAATTTACTCAAGAGTCTTCTGACCCTGAAGGTCTTCCTTTGACTTACACTTGGAAGGTTGACAACTCTGTAAAGTCTACTGAGCCAAGCTTTAATTACACTCCAGGGTTTTTTGATTCTGGTACACACAGGGTTATTTTGACAGTTAAGGACTCTGGTAACTTGACCGATAGTGTGGGGTGGGATGTTAAGGTATTGAATGTTAACAGGAAGCCTTACTTAGTTTCTGAGATACCAGAGCAAAATTTTGACGAGGATACTGTTAAGAACCTTGTTTTGACTGGTTACTTTGCTGACGAAGATAATGAGCCCTTAACCTATAAAGTTGTTGATGAAGATATTTCACAAGTTGATTGCAGCATCGCTTATGATAAAATAATAATGAATCCTGCCAAGGACTTTAATGGTGATGCCTCTTGCACGATACTTGCTAACGATGGTATTGACGATTCCGATGACGTTGTAATCAACATGGTTATCAATCCTGTTAACGATGCTCCTGTTCTTGTTGACAACATCCCTTACCAGTCTTGGGATGAGGATACTGAAAGGTTGGATGCTTTCAACTTGAATGATTACTTTGATGATGTCGACTCTTCTGATTTGACTTATGATGTTACTGGCAATTCAAATATTACAGTAACAATAGATGATGATGGCACTGTTTCCTTTTCACAGCCTGCTGACTGGTACGGTGTTGAGTATGTCCGCTTTGTTGCTTCTGACGGCTTGCTTTCTACACAAAGCAACAGCGTAAGGCTGGGCGTTAGTAACGTTAACGATATCCCTGAAGGTTTGCCAATTCCAGATGTTGTTTTGGATGAAGACACAACAACCTCTTTGGATTTGACCCCCTACTTTACCGATAAGGAAACAACCAGGTTCACATACAAGGTTGTTGATGAAGACAAAAGCAAGGTTGACTGCGGCATAAGCACTCCTAACTTGACAGTTACTCCTGCTCCTGACTTTAACGGTGAATCTGTTTGCTTGGTCGTTGCAAATGACGGTACTAACGATTCAGAACCCGTAGTTGTAAGGATAATTGTCAATCCTGTAAATGATATCCCTACTCTTAAAATTAACATTCCTTCAAAAACATGGAACGAGGACACTTCTTTGGATGATGCCTTTGACCTTGATGATTATTTCTATGATGTTGATGAGGATGTTTTGACTTACTCATTTTCAGGAAACACAAACATAAACATAGTAATAGATTCAGATAACCTGGTTTCATTCTCTCAGCCCGCTGACTGGTTTGGTTCAGAGGGAGTTACATTTACTGCTTCCGACGGTATTTCTTCAGTTTCAAGTAATGTTGTTACCTTAACTGTTAATGATGTGAATGAGCCCCCTGTCTTAGAGGAAATTCCTGAGCAGACCATTTATGAAGAGAGCAATGAGAATTACGTAACGTTGAATGCCACAGATGTTGATGGTTCCATTGTTGGTTTTGCAGTTGTTGAAGAAGACTTGAACAAGGTTAATTGTGAGATTTCTGGCAATACTTTGAACCTAATAGGTGCTAAGGACTTTGTTGGAGATGCTTCTTGCACGATTAAAGTTACGGATGATGATGGTGATATAGATACAAAAACAGTGTTGATTCATGTTTTGAACATAAATGATGCTCCTGTCATAGATGGCTACAGCCCGAACTATGACCCATTAATAGGAGATGGCCACACCCAAGCATTTTCAGTTACCTATCATGATGTTGATTCTGATTCCAACTTGTCAGTGAGCTGGTACGTTGATTCTGCCCTGTTAGGTTCTGGTGATACTTTCAACTTTACAGCTCCTGGAAAGGGGACTTTTGAGATTAAGGTTGTTGTTTCAGATTCAGAATTCACCGTAGAAAAAACATGGGATTTGACAGCTACTGACTGTCCCATAACAAATAAGTTTGATGGTTCAACAACCAAGTTCTGTGAGTTGACGCAGGAGCAGCTTGCCGACCTTGACTGTGTGGTTATTGAGAAGACTGGTTTTGGTAAGATTGATTTTTGTGGTTCTAAGGTTGATTTGACTGAAACAATATTCCTTGATAAGTACATACACATAGGTCCTGGTTTTGTTGCTTTCGATGCTAATGCATTGTCCGCCTTTGCGGGCAAGTCTGCAACAATAACTATGTACAACATAAACTCAGGTGGCACTCCAAAAATTTATTACAACTCTGCGTTCACAATTGATCCTAAGGAGGTTTTATCATTATGCCCGCCAGACATTTGTTATGACATTAATTATGATGCAGGTATGCTAACCTTTAAGGTTGCTCACTTTTCCTCTTTCAAGTCAAAGTCAACAGAGCAGCAGCCTCAACAACCACAGCAGCCTTCTGATACAACTTGTTCAGGACTTGGTGGATACAAATGCTCATCTACAGATGTTTGCCCGACGCAATGGTTAACTGCTTCTGATACTTCATATTGTTGTGCAGTTGGCTGCATTGCATCAAAGAGTAATGATAGCCCAGGTAATAATGAGAGTTTCAAAAACCTTGATGTTTGCAGTAATGGAACGATAGGTGATTTGAAGGTTGAGATTAAGGAGCCTGACTCCGGTGATGATTTCAAGCCAGGCGATGAGATAGAGGTCGAAATTAAGGTTAAGAATAATGGTGCTAAAGACATGGACGTTAACGTTAAGGTTGTTTTGTTCGACAAGGACGATGATGAGCTAGATTCAGACTCTGACGACGTTGACGTTGACAAAGGTGATTCTGAAACGTTGACCTTTACGCTTAAGGTTTCAGATAATGCTGACGAGGACAACGACTTTATGATTTTTGTCAAGGCTTATCAGGATGGCAAGGAAAATGAGCAGTGTAGTGAGAGCCGTGTAAACATAGACATTAAGAGGGAGAAGCATGATGTTATAATAGACGAGCCAAAAATAAGCCCGTCCACTTTGAGCTGTGAGAACTTTTTGACAATCTCCTTTACAGCAGAAAACATAGGTAAGAATGATGAAATGATGTACTTCACTGTTACTGATTCATCTTTGGGCGTTGATTTCAGGTCAGATGCCTTTGAGGTTGAGGAAGGCGATGATGTTTTCAAGTCCATGAACTTTGAGTTGCCTTCAAACCTCACAAAAGGTTCTTATCCTTTACAATTAACGCTTTACTTCGAGGACGGCAACGTTGCTGATTCAGAAACATTGAACTTTAACGTGGTTGAGTGTGTAAGCATAAGCAAGGAGGGCATCCCGATAAAGTCAGGTGTTCCGGCTCCTGAAGGACTTGTCAGGATTGATTTGTTGAAGCAGCATTTCATAGTTGAGCAGGGTGCTTCTTTCTCCGTACCTGTGAGAATAACCAATATAGGTTTGAAGAAGGCCACGTTTAACCTTGGTGTTTCAGGACTTTCTTATGGTAAGTTTTTGGAGGCTGATAAAATCACTCTTAACACAGGCGATGCCTCAACAGCCTACGTTTATGTGAAAACCAATGATGATGCTTTGGGCAAGTACTCATCTTCTGTTGATTTGAAGGTTGACGGCCTGATCGTTGATTCAAAAGCATTCACGGTTGAGGTTATTGAACCGGTAGAATTGGTGCGTGTTGGTGGTGTTTTCACTCCTTACGGCTTGAGTCTTGGTACCATAGTCCTGATAATGTTTACAATAATTGCAGTTATCGTGATTGTAATGATCCTTGCCTGGACCACATATAAACCTAGGCGCTAGGCTTTTTTTCATTATTCTCCATCACCAAAACCTTTATAAAGCAGTTCTAACTCACAAATGACAACAAATTTTAAAGGCAACGGGGGTTTTGTAGAATGAAAAAATCTTACTTATCAGCAATATTCTTGGCTGTGGCCTTGTTTGTGGTTACTGCAGCAAGCGCAGCTACGATTGATATTACAACGATAACAACTCCTTCTGGCAACCCAGGAGCTGCTGTTACCGTTACAGCTACCTTAGTCAACTCCGGTAGCACGACTATTAGTTCTGTAGTATTCCAGAGCAGCGACCTTACAGGTCCTGAGGGCAATGTGATACCTGCTCCGACCATTTCAAATCTGCTTAACTTGGTGCCGACCACGCCCACACCAAAGGCGTTTACGGTTAATCTTCCTTATAAGAAGGCAGGCACTTACTCAGGTACTTTGACTGCTACGTCAGCTTCAGATGCTTCTAACACAGACACTATAGCCTATTCTGTTACAATTAACTCTGTTTATGGCGTTGATGTTGTAGATAGGGATAATGATGCCAACAAGATGGTTGTTACAGCAGACCAAGGCGACCGTGTTACCAGCACATTTAGAGTTAAGAACACAGGTAGTATAACACTTACAGACCTTGCTTGGAGCTACGTCCAGACAGACTTTGAGGATTCTGATGGGGATAAGATTATCATAACTCAGACTGGTTTGCCAGCATCATTGGAACCCGGTGCCGAGGCTACTGTCACCTTGACTATAAATGTGGATGATGCTGTTAAGATGGATACTTATGATGGTGTCATAACAGTTTCAACTGCTGCCGGTGCCAAATCTGATACATTCACTTTGGAGGTTAGGGTTCAGCCTGAAGTCTGCTCTGATGGCAAAAAGGGTAACTTGAAGATAGATTTAAGGGAGCCCGATTCTGGTGATGATTTTAAGCCTGGCGAAAAGATTCCTATAGAAGTTAAGGTTGAGAACAACGCAGATGATGACTTGGACATAGTTGTTACGGCTTTCCTCTATGATGTTGATGATGGTGACAACGTTGAGGAAGTTGACTCAGACACCATAAACATAGATGAGGATGACACTGAAACTTTTGAGTTCGACCTGATTGTGCCTGAAGATGTTGACGACAGTCACGAATTCAGGTTGTATGTCAAGGCTTATGAAGATGGCAACGAGGACGAGCAGTGTAGCGAGGCTTCAGTTAAGATTGACATCAAGAGGGAAAAGAATGATGTCATAGTAAAGAACATAAGGATAAACCCTTCAACTGCTAAGGTAGGCGACACGGTGTCCATAGAGGTTACAGTACAAAACATAGGTTCTCGTGACCAGAAGGATGTCACAGTAAAAGTATTGAACTCTGAACTGGGTCTTGACTTGATATCCAAATCTTTTGGGGTAGAGAAGTTCGACAAGGATGACACACAGATTGAGAGGTTTACGTTTAAGATTCCAGAAGGCGTTGAGTCAGGAACCTATGACATAGAGGCCATAGTTACTTTTGGTTCGAGAACAGCCTCAAGCTTCGCCCCTATGAAGGTTGAAGCACCGGCATTACCGCCTGAACCCTTCGCAATGATCGAAGTAGCGAACGTTCCAACCACGTTGGAAGCTGGCAAGGCTTTCGACATGAGCGTTAAGGTTACGAACACAGGGCAGGCTTCAGAGAGGTTTACAGTTGAGGTTTCAAACCTTGCTTCTTGGGCTGATGCAGTGCAGTCACAAACCATAACGCTGGGTGCTGGCAAGACCGGAACTCTGTTCTTCACCATACAGACTAAGGCAACAGCGACTGGTTCACAGTCAGCTTCTGTGAGCGTCTTGTCTGGCAATGAGGTTTTGGACTCTCAGACTATTAGCGTTAACTTGCAGGAAGCAGGTGCTGTCGAAGGGCAAGGCATAGACTTTGGTAATCTGTTTTCGGGAACAACCTTGTGGATTATTGCAGACATAATCCTTGTGATTATTGCGATAATATTCATAAGGATGTTGTTCAGGTCTAGGAAAAGGGAATAAACCCTTTTTTCTTTATTTTTTTGGTTTCTGTTTCTTTCTCAGTTTCCAGTTAACAAAGAATAATATTCCTATAAGGAATGCAGGTCCTGAAATCTGCAAAACCCAAAACGCCCTATACAATTCTAATTCCGGCTTAATTATTATCGAGAAGATGTATGCTAACCCAGCTAAAATAAAGACAATCCCTCCCACAATTTCGTGTTTCCAAGATATTAGCAGAACAACAAGCAGGATAAGGGCTGGTAGGTTATGCATAAACAAACCTAAAATCGTTCCCCAAAAGCCATAATTTTCTTCAAAAACATCTAAAGAAAACATGGCCAAAAATAGTATGAAGATTATAGATAGAATTCTTGGCGTCCAGTATACCCAAGGATGCTTTTTTCTTACCTCATTTTTCATGGTAAGCAGGCGGCAGGACTCGAACCTGCGATGCGAGGGATCCGCTAAATCATTGCTTGCGCTCATAATCCCTATCGGGCTTTGCAGCCTCGTGCCTTAGCCGCTTGGCGACGCCTGCAATACCTTTTCCTAGCCAGTTTTGTTTTATAAGGTTTTCCCTTAAAGAACATCAAAGGGAATCTCTAACTCGTTTTTATTTTTTCTAAATCTCCACTTCGCTATTTTTATATTGCCAATCTCTCCTGTTGTTTTGAAGTGTTGTCCTATGCAGCAGTTCCAGTTCCATCCTTCTATAACGACTATTTTCAATTGTTTTATGTGGCTTGGTACTGGAAACTTGTCATAAATTTTGTTACCAAATTCTTTCTCTGCTTCATCCCTCTGCATCTCTAGAATTTTTATTTCAGCATTTTCTTTTATTTTTTTGTTCGCTTCCTCCTCTACTTTTTGCATTTCTTCTTCTGTTGGTTCTCTGTCAAACTCTACAGTTAACCTTCCATGGTTTCCCTCTGCAAAAACGCCTGTTGTTAGGCTTGCTCCTAGAACTTTCTGTACAGCTCCCTTCAAAACATGTAGTGCTGAATCTACTTTGATGTTTA
>JAWABC010000014.1:9734-14399 GCA_038884815.1 Candidatus Nanoarchaeia archaeon
CCATAAAAACACCAAATAAAAAACGGGCCTGGGGGGATTTGTTCTGTCCTTTTTTTGGACATGAAAGACCTTTTTCTTTAAAAAAGAAAAGGGATTTCGTTTGAACCCCCGGCTTCCTGGTTAAAAGCCAGGCACTCTAGCCAAGCTGAGTTACGGGCCCTCATTGAAATTCACGAATTTTGCTCTTTTTAATTTTTGCTTTTCGCAAAACTTCCACTTTTTTCTCAGCAACGCTTATTAAACACCTTCGTTTAACAACTTGAAAAATTTTTTAGGGGGTGTTTGAAAATGAGGAGAGTAGTTTTTTTGTTGGTGTGTTTGTTAGCCTTACACTTTGCTTCTGCAAGGTTGGTGGTTACGGAAATAATGTATCACCCAAGCCCTGAGCAGGGCGGTAACTATAACGAGTGGGTTGAGCTGTATAACGATGGTCATGATTTGGATTTTTCTGGTTACACGATTAACGGCAAGTCAATTTCTTCCATGAATGTTTCTTCAAACCAGATTTTTGTGATTGGTGAAAAGACTACAGGCAACGGAAGCCTGGATTCCTATTATGGTAACAACGACGGTGTTTGGGACTCTTCAGATCCCTTCACTGCTGTTGATGCAACTTCTTTCAGCCTTGATGACTCTTCTGGCATTGTTAATATCTCTAATGGTGTTGATGAAATTGTCGTGAGTTATGTTTCTTCTTCTGGAGCTGATGGGAACGGGAAGACCTTGGAGAGGATTTCTTTGGCATCTGAGGAGTTTAGGGAGAGTTCTGAAGTTGGCGGCTCTCCAGGCTCCTTTTCAGAAAACTTTTCCTCAACTTCTGACGGCACAGTTGGTGTTGAGGCTTCAATAACAAACGTTGCTCCTTCAGTCATCTCTATTGTTATTCGACCTGATGACGGTCCAGAAGATGGCATACAAGTTTATCCTGACTACAACAACGCTAAGTATGTTAGCATTTCTGCAGAAGTGGTAGATGGTAATGGGGTTGATGACTTGTCTGAGGTTGTTTTAGAAGTTGCAGAAAAGACTCCTGAGTTGGTGGGCATAGAGGACTTGAATGAGACCCTTGTTAGGTATTCTTGGAACCTGACTATGAATGCTGATGACAGGGAGGGCGTTTATTATTTGAACGTTACCGCTAAGGACTCTCAAGGTTCTTCTGATTTTAATTATTCCCAGTTTGAGTATGCCGGATTGTTGTCCATAAGTTTGAGCCCTGGGAGCATTAACTTCGGTTCTTTGAACCCTGGTTCATCTTCAATGGCAAACATCACAGTAAGAAACAACGGTAACTCTGTTATTGACGTTGAAGTTTCTGGAACAAACCTCACGAATGGTGATAAGTTGATTCCTGTTTCTAAAATCGAGGGCATTTACAATACAAACTGGTTTGAGCTTTCTTATGAGGCAAGGACGATTGACATGAACTTACAAGGTAATTTGGAAGATAGGATTGGCTTCAGGTTTAATGCACCTTTTGGTTTCAAGGCTGACAAGTACACCGGTACAATTACCATAGCTGCTGTGAGGAGTTAAGATGAGGTTCTTTTTTTTCTTTCTTCTTCTTTCCTCTAATGTTTTTGCTCTTGCAGTAACTCCTTCTCAGCTGGAATTTGTTGACTCTAGAAAAGCAGAAATGGTTGTTTTCAACACAGAGGACCGCATAAAGGAGTATTCTTTAACGCTTGTAGGTTCCGGTTTTTCTGTTGACAAATCTTTTTTGAGGATTCCTCCTCGCTCTAAGGATTATGTTAAGGTTACTAATTCTTGTAGTGATTGTCAGGCAAGGCTTTATGTGCGTGAGCTTTCAGATTCTGCTGGAATAAAGGTGGAGCCTGCTGTTATAGTAAAGCTTTCTGCAGGTAACCCTTCTGACGATGTTGAGCCTGATGACTACATGCCTGAATATGATGATACTTCTTTCTTAGAAAGGCCTGAAATTTTAGCATTTATAATAACACTTTCAGTTACAGCTTTGTCTTGTTTGTTTTTCTTCGGCCGAAAGTTTTATATAAAGAAGTTTATTAAAAAACGTAAATCTAGGAAGAGAAAATGATACAAGGATTGTTGTTGGGTTTGTTAGCAGCTTTTCCTAGTGCCGTTGTTCTTGTGGCTTAAAACACCACATTTCTTCTCTAAACTGAAGAAATGTCCAACTTAAAGCTGCAAGAAGGAGGAATAAAATGTACAAGGAGTGGAGGAAGATAGTGACTTTTAACTCTGGCTACATGTCTTTGAAGCCTAACGGTGGCAATTACCATAAACATGGCCGTCACCTTAAAGATTTGAGGTCTTTGCTTAATTATGTGCAGAACACCCGGTTGGTTCACAAGTTTGATTTTTCAGAGCTCGACTCTGTTTTGAGAAAGAAGTTAGAGGATATAGTGTCTGGCATTAAAACAGTTACCGATAAGGACTGGCGTGCAAAAGTTTAAATATCTTTTTTCATGAGGTTTTTTATCATGTACGATTTCAAGAGAATTGAGAAGAAGTGGCAGGAGAAGTGGGAAGATGCGAAAATTTTTGAGGTGAGTGAGAAGTCAAAAAAGAAGAAGTTCTACTGTCTTGAGATGTTTCCCTACCCGTCAGGCAAGCTTCACATGGGGCATGTCCGTAACTATTGTATGGGTGATTCTTTAGCAAGGTTCAAGCGCATGCACGGCTTTAACGTTTTATACCCGATGGCTTATGACGCTTTTGGTTTGCCAGCGGAGAATGCTGCTATTAAGGGCAAGGTAGACCCCAAGGAATGGACTTACAACTGCATTGCGCAAATGAAAGCACAGCAGAAGATGCTTGGGTTGAGCTATGATTGGAGAAGGACGCTTAACACGTGCGACCCTGATTATTACATGTGGAACCAGTGGTTTTTCCTTAAATTTTTTGAGCGTGGTCTTGTTTACAAGAAGAAGTCTGCCATCAACTGGTGTCCAAATTGTAAGACCGTTCTTGCTAATGAGCAGGTTGAGCATGGCTTGTGCTGGTCTTGTAAGACAGAGGTGGAGCCAAAAGAGCTTGAGCAGTGGTTTTTTAGGATAACTAACTATGCTGATCAGTTGTTGGACGATTTGAATAAGCTTGGGAATTGGCCGGAAAAGGTTAAGGCTATGCAGACCAACTGGATTGGTAAGTCTCACGGCGTTGAAATCTTCTTCAAGGTTAAGGATTCAAACATCAAAGTTTCTACTTACACAACAAGGCCTGACACGGTTTTTGGCATTACTGCCTTGGTTTTTGCTGCTGAGCACCCTTTGGTTATGGAGCTGGTTAAGGGAACTGAGTATGAGGAAGGCGTTAGGAAGTTTGTTGAGGAGACAAAAAAGCGCAGCATAATTGAGCGTACTGCCGAGGGTAAGGAGAAGAACGGCATGTTTTTGGGTAAGTACGCAATTAATCCTGTCAACAATCAGCCTTTCCCTCTTTACGTTGCTGACTACGCGTTGATGGATTATGGCACAGGTGCTGTCATGGTTGTTCCTGCTCATGACCAGCGTGACTTTGAATTTGCAAAGAAGTATAAGATACCGATTATTGTTGTTATTAACCCTCCGAATTATGAATTGAATCCTGATAAGATGACTCGTGCCTATGTTGATGATGGTATTATGGTTAACTCTGGTGAGTTTAATGGTTTGAACAATTATGATGCTATGGAGAAGATTTCTGATTTCCTTGAGAAGAAAGGGTATGGCAAGAGGACAGTTAACTACAAGTTGCGTGACTGGCTGATTTCAAGGCAGCGTTTTTGGGGCACCCCCATACCTATAGTTTATTGTGAAAAGTGTGGCATAGTCCCTGTTCCTGAAAAGGATCTTCCTGTTTTGTTGCCTGACCCTAAAAAAGCTAAGTTTACAGGTAAGGGAAATCCCTTGGACACCGTCGATGATTTTGTTAAGACGAAATGTCCTAAGTGCAAGGGTCCTGCGAGAAGGGAGACTGACACGATGGACACTTTTGTTGACTCCTCCTGGTACTACATGAGGTACTGCAGCTTTAAGGCTAAGGATAAAAAACCTTTTGACAAGGAAGTTGATTACTGGATGCCCGTAGACCAGTACATTGGCGGTGTTGAGCACGCAATCCTTCATTTGATGTACTCAAGGTTTTTCACAAAGGTTCTTAGCGATATGAAGATGTTGAAAGTTAGGGAGCCATTCTACAACCTGCTGACTCAAGGCATGGTTTTGAAGGGTGGTATTAAGATGTCTAAGTCTGTTGGTAACGTTGTTGACCCTGGCGAGATGATTGATAAGTATGGAGTTGACACGTTGAGGATGTTTATCTTGTTTGCTGCCTCTCCTGAGAGTGAGTTTGAGTGGTCTGACCAAGGCATTCAGGGCTGTTTCCGTTTCATGAACAAGTTTTACTCATTGGTTGAGCCTTACACTCCTTTGGACAATGTTAAGGATGATGCTGTTGTTAGCAGAACTCATCGCACGATAAAGGAGGTTAACCAGGCATTCCAAAATTTTGAGTTCAACATCGCAATAACTAGGATTATGGAGTTGGCGAATTACCTTTACAAGTACAGGGAGCACATCAGCAAGAAGGTTTATGATGATAGTTTCAAAAACCTCATTCTGTTGCTTTCTCCAATAACACCTCACACCTGCGAAGAGCTTTGGGAAAAAATCAATGGCAAGGGTTTTGTCTCTCTAGCTCCAT
>JAWABC010000015.1:0-13983 GCA_038884815.1 Candidatus Nanoarchaeia archaeon
GGTATTAACAAAAAATTGTCCTTTATCAAATTTTATTAATGTTGAAAAAGAGTTGGGAATCATTGAAAAGGTTTACCTACCCTCACTTAAAGATGAGCTCGAGAATTATCATAGGCATCCATGGACTGATTGGTTTAGCGATATAAAAATTATTAAGAAGATTAAACTAAAAGAAGGGTAATAGAAAGCTTTTTAAAGAGGCATTTTTTCTATCCGAACATGAAACCTTCTGAAAGTAAAGTGCCTAAGCATATAGGGATTATATTAGATGGTAACAGACGCTTTGCTAAACAGCTTATGATGAAACCCTGGAAGGGTCATGAGTTCGGCGCCAAGAAGATTTGGAAGCTTTTTGACTGGTGCAAGGAGCTTAACATCCATGAAGTCACTTTATACACTTTCTCTATAGAGAATTTTGGTAGGCCTAAAGAGGAGTTTGACTACCTCATGAATTTGTTCCAGAGGGAATTTAAGGCTGTTAGAAACGATCCTAGAATTCATAAAAATAAGATAAGGATTAATTTTATAGGTAGAATTGAGATGTTTCCAAAGCCTGTCTACAACGCTATGAAGGAGCTTATGGAAGCAACGAAGCATTACAATAATTACATAGTTAATTTTGCCATGGCTTATGGTGGTCGTGCAGAAATACTAGATGCCACCAAGAAGATCGCTCAAAAAATTAAGGAAGGTAAGCTCGATGTGGATAAAAATAATGAGTAAGTTTTCTCAAAAGAACTTTATCTAAATAGCGAGCCCGACCTTATAATCAGAACGTCTGGTGAGCAGAGAACATCAGGGTTTTTAATCTGGCAGGGCTCTTATGCTGAGCTTTATTGGTGCCAGAAGAAGTGGCCTGAGTTTGAAAAAGAGGATTTGATAGAAGCAATAGAGGATTACATGCTCAGGGAGAGAAGATTTGGTAAGTAAAGTTAATAAAAGTGTTTCTCTTTTATGTCAATATGAAAATACTTGCTGCTGGTGATATTCATGGTGACACAAGGCTTGCTCAAGCCTTGGCTAGGAAGGCTGAAAAAAATAAGGTTGATTTGGTTGTTCTGTGTGGGGATTTAACTTTTGCTGATTCTTCCGCCTCCAACCTTATAGGTCCTTTCATTAAGAAGAAAAAGAAAGTGCTCTTAATCCCTGGAAATCATGAGACTCTTGCTACTGCTGATTTCCTTGCAGACCTCTATGATGTTACCAACTTGCATGGTTACTCCATAAAGTTTAATGACGTTGGTTTTTTTGGTTGTGGATTTGCTAACATAGGCCTTTCAAGGTTGAGGGAGGATGATATGTTTAGGATTCTTACAAAAGCTTACCAGAAAATTAAAGGTGCTAAGAAAAAGGTTATGGTGACTCATGTTCACCCTGAGGGCACCTTGATGAGTAAGCTTACTTCTTTCTTTCATGGCTCAACAGGCGTTAGGAAAGCGGTTAAGAAACTTAAGCCAGACCTTCTTTTATGCAGTCATGTTCATGAAGCTGAGGGCGTTGAGGAAAAGATAGGTAAAACAAAGGTCATCAACGTTGGTAGGGAAGGTAAGATTATCGTGATTTAAAGTCCTATCTCTTTGAATTCATCCCTTATTTCTTGTTTTCTGTTTCTCATCTTCAGCTGGGCGTACTTAACCCAACATTCTTTCTCGAAGTACTGTTCTTCCCCGTACTCATTTTTTCTAAGGACATAGTTTTCTGGCTTTACATTCCCTATAACATCAGGCTTGTCGATTATCCTGAAACTTTTGTTGCAGAAATGACACCTCTTTATATCGTCTGCCATATAATAGTTAAACAATTTTTGTTATTATAAGCTTTTTTATTATTTAGTATATATTCTGCTAAGTTTTATCTGATTCAAATGCATGTTCAAATACTCAACTGTCCATGCTCTAAGCAGTAAAGCTTGTGGCATTGTTTTTATGCCTTGGGATGAAAAGGCATAGCCATTTATTGCCATGTAACCTTTCATGTTGTGCATATTGTTATCTACCATATACTCCCTGAACTTTGTTTTTGTAAATCCAATTTTTGTGTTGTCTATCATAGTGCTCATGCTGCTTGGCACCATTTTTGCCTTGTCAAGAACTAGTGTGTAAATCATGTTCCCTTCTGCTCTTGCTTTCCACCCCGGCGGGTTTATCTTCCAAGCATCGCCCTCTTCAATCACTTTTGGTTCTTTTGTGAGGTATGATATCCTCATCAGTAGAGATTGAGGATTTTTTTCTCTGTTTAGTTTATCTACATATTTTTTAAGGTCCTCAAAGTAAGGTCTCAAAGCATTTTCCAGCGCCTTTTTGCAGAGATTTTTGTCTGTTATCCCCACACCATCATTTATTATATCTGGGTGGATTGGTATAAGAAGCTCTATTCCACCTTTTTTAGTACAAATTATTATTTCATCCCTTCTTAGTATTACATCATCTAATCTCATGTCGCTTTTGTTTTTTCTATGATTGTTTATAAAACTTGTGGTCGTCTGTTCAAACAGAAAGCTTTTAATAACATCCTTTTTGTTAGTTTTTTATGGCTGAGTTAATAATTACCGAGAAACCTAGTGCAGCTCTTAAGATAGCTACTGCTTTGGCTGATGATAAGCCTGTAAAAAAATCAGTTAACAAGGTTCCTTACTATGAAGTAAAGCATAAGGGGAAGGATATTTTTGTTGTTAGTGCCGTTGGTCACCTTTATACTATAGCCGAGAAAGCTAAGGGAAAATGGACTTATCCAATTTTTGATGTTGAGTGGAAGGTTTCTGCTGACGTTAACAAGTCTTCTGCTTTCACAAAGAAATACCTTAATCTCATAAAGGCACTTGCTAAGAGTTCAGACTCTTTTGTTGTAGCTACAGACTTTGATATCGAGGGGGAGGTCATAGGTTATAATATAATCAGATTTGCTTGCAATAAAAATGATGCTAGGCGTATGAAGTTCTCAACCCTGACTAAAGATGAGCTGCTGGATTCTTATGAACATGCTTTACCCCACATCGTTTGGGGGCAGGCAGAGGCTGGCCTTACGAGGCATGAGCTTGACTGGCTTTGGGGTATTAATCTTTCGAGGGCTTTGACCCTTTCTGTGAAGCATGCTACTGGTATACATAAGGTTTTGTCTTCTGGCCGTGTTCAAGGTCCTGCTTTACATATTCTTGTTGAGCGTGAGAAAGAAATAATGAATTTCAAGCCGGTTCCTTACTGGCAGATTGAGTTAAAGGCTAAAAATGGTCTGAATGCTTTCCATAAAACCGATAAATTTTGGGAAAAGTCAGAAGCTGAACACGTGATGAGTAATGTTAGGGGTAAAAAGGCAATAGTTTCCAAGGTTAAGGCTGAAAGGTTTGAGCAAGCGCCTCCACATCCTTTTGACCTGACAAGCTTGCAGTTAGAAGCGTACAGGGTTCTCAGGATTAGTCCTAAAGAGACGCTTGAGATAGCTCAAGAGCTTTACATAGCATCTTACATCTCTTATCCTAGAACGAGCTCAAACCAGCTTCCTGCTACCATTAATTTCAAAAAAATTTTTTCAGACCTTTCAAAACAGGACCAGTTTAAGAAGTTGGCTCATGAGATTCTCAAAAAATCAAGGCTTATACCCAACAATGGTAAGAAGTCTGATCCTGCTCACCCGGCGGTATACCCTACAGGTGTGATACCTAAATCTCTTGGTGGCAAGGCTAAGGATGTTTATGAGCTTATTGTAAGAAGGTTTATGTCTACCTTTGCTGAACCTGCTGTCAGACAGAGGATGAGCATCGAGATAGATGTTGATGGTGAGCTTTTCATTGTCGATGGAGTTAAGACTCTTGAGCCTAATTGGCATGAATTTTACGGAAGGTTTGTGAAGCGTGATGAGGTTGAGCTTCCTGCAGTTAATGAAGGGCAGCAACTTGATGTTAAGGAATTTGTTTTGTATGACAAGCAAACACAGCCGCCAAAAAGGTATACACCTGCTTCTCTTGTCAAGGTTTTAGAAAGAAAAAACTTGGGCACAAAAGCTACGCGTGCTGATATTGTAGAGAACTTGTATGACCGTGATTACATAAAGGAAAGAACAATAGAAGTTACCGGCCTTGGCATGAAGACAATAGAGGTTTTAGAAAAATATGCCCCTGAAATTGTTGATGAAAAGCTTACAAGGCATTTTGAGCGTGAAATGGATAGCATAATGAATGGTAGGAAGAAAGGTCGTGATATCATCGAAGAAGCAAAGGTTGTTCTGACTAAGATACTTTATCACTTCAAGAAAAATGAGAAAAATATAGGTAAGGGTTTGGCTGAAGCATTTAGGGAGACTGTTAATCAGGCTTCTGTGATTGGCAAGTGCCCTAATTGTGGTGCTGATTTGAAGATAATGTATTCGAAGAAGAATCGTTCTTATTTCATAGCCTGTTCAGATTATACAAACTGCAAAACCACTTATTCGCTTCCAAAGTATGCTTTGCCAAAACCTTCTGGTAAGCTTTGTGATGTTTGTAATTTTCCCATTGTTAACATGATAAGGAAGGGTAAGAAGCCTTATGAGTACTGCATAAACCCCAACTGTAAGAAAAAAGAGGAGTGGTTTAAGAAGAATCACAGCATGTAGCTGATAACCTCTTCTATGTTGCTCACTTCTATAACCTCAAGCCCTTTATCTTGGAAGTACTCTTTTAGGTTTACTGTTTTTGGAACCAGTTTTGTGCTTTGGTAAATGTAACCTCTCATTTCTCTTTTTGTTGTTTGTCTTTCATAGTATGTGAACACATTTTGTCCCTTTGGTATGAGGAATTTTTTGTAGCCGTTTTCCAGTGCAGCGTTCCCTTTCTCAAGAATACCGCCCACTTTGCCCACGGTTCCATCTTCCTGTACCGTTCCTGTTATGATAACTCCATCTTTTATCTGCTTGTCTTCTATCGCTGCTATTGTTGCTACAGTCATTGCTGCCCCAGCGCTTGGCCCTCCTATAACTGTTCCATTTATGTTGAAGTCTATTATCACGTTTTTGTCATTTAGTTCTTGTCCAGTGATTTTTTTTGCTATGTCCACTGCGGTTACAGCGCTGAATTGTGTGTCAGGCTCAATGAAAGGGTTTGTGTTGACTAACACTTTTCCTTCTCCTGGTTCTAACTCAACTTCAACATCTCCTATAACTCCTTCTCCCTGAGGGCTCACTGCCGCAACTCTTGTTGTTACAATTATTGTCTCCGAAAGTTTTGCTGTATTCATCGCTTGTGTTGTTATAGTTGGTTGGAGCGTTTGTTGCGTTAGCTCCTGTTTTGAGTTTTGTATGTTTGCTATGTTGTATGCTAGAAAAAAACCTATGATGAATGTAATTGTTAGACCTGCTGCGATTTTTGTTCCGCTCAACCTATATTTTCTGTATGCCATCTTGAACTATCCTGAACCTCATCTCCTTCTTGTCTGGCTTTATTAATCTTATGCATCTTGGTTCTAGGCTTAGTTCTATGATTTTTTTGCTGAAGTCTCTTATCATTGTGCCGCCAACAGCCTTTGTCTCATTTGTTTTGGGGTCTGTGTAAACCTGGTTTGTTACTATAACAGGTATCTCTTCTTCTTTTGTTATAAGCCTTAGTTGTCTGAGCTGTTTTGCCATTATGTCATTGGTTGCTTTCGGGTTTTTTATTAATGCTAGGCGGTAGTGGTGTCCTATCGTGTCTACAACAACCAGTGCAACTTTTTTCTTTGTGATTATCTTTTCCAGAAGTTCAAATTTTCTTATCTGGTCTTTGAAGCTTCTTGTTTTCAGGATGAGTATGTTTTGCAATAAACTTTCTTTCCCTTGTGCCAGTTGTTTTGCTCTTTCGATGTTGAATCCGTTCTCTGTGTCAAGGTAAATTATTTTTTTGTTGTTTTCTGCCTGTTTTAGCGCTGCCATTATCGCTATGGTTGTTTTTCCTGTCCCTGCCGGTCCATAAATAAGTGTTATCTCTTCCTTGTACCCTTCTATCAACTCATCCAGTTCTTTGCTGCCTGTTTCTATCATCACTTGCTTTTATGTTTTCTTTATTTATATTTCTTACTTAGAAGGGTAGTTCGGGAAGGTTTCTTTTTTTGGGCTTTTTCTTTACCTTTGGTTTTTGTTTTTTCATTCCTTTGAATTTTACCATTCTTAATAGGTAGAGAAGTAACGTTACACCTAACAATAATCCAACCCACTTTACGGCAGTCCAATCTCTTTCCTTCGTAATCGCTGTTGGCATTTCTTCTTCAACCGGTTTCTCTTCTGGGGATGTTATTTCTTCTTCCAACATAGCCATAATATTTATTTCTGAGGTGTATGTTATAACAGGATCCTGAACTTCAACGGTTATGTATATTTTTCCTGTAGTCTTCTCTGCGTTTTCCAAAGTAAGCCTTATTTCTTTGTTCTCACCTGGCAAAATCTTTTCTATGTAATTTTTGTTAAGTGTCACCTTTATTTTATCGTTGCTTGATGTTGCTGTAATTCTCACATTAATCAGGTTTTTTAATGTATTGGGGTTTTCTATTATTATGCCTATATTTGTTTCTTTGTCTATTTTTAAGAACGTCTGTTTTGTGTGTATCACATTAATTGTCGGTTCTTTTGTTATCACACCTCCCCCTCCTCCTGCTCCGCCTCCGGTCCCGCCTCCTGTTGTTGGCGTTGTAGTTGGTGCCACGTAGTTTATGGTTATATTCCATACATCTGAAGAGCCTATGTTGTTGTTTTCATCTGTGCAGTTTATGCTCCAGTTGTAGGCAGCATTTGCCAGTGTTGCTGAGAATGTTTGTCCTACAATGTCTTTTGTTATGCTTGTTGAGGTTGAATTCACATCATCATAGTTTAATATCAGGCTGCAGTTGTTTATTTCTGATGAATCGCTTACGTTGTACTTGAAGTTTATTGTGCTGCTTGAGGTCCATGAGGTGTCATATAAAGGATCTTCAAGATTGACTGCAGGTGGTATTGTGTCAAATGTTATGTTTACATTCCTTGTCTCGCTTGCTACAATTGAGTTATCGCTATCAGTGCAGTTTATGCTCCAGTTGTACTCTGCATTTGGTAAGTGACTTGTTAAATTGTTCATTGAGCCTATTGCGATATTCGTGCTTGTCAGGTTAATTTCTTTGTTTATTATCAGGCTGCAGTTTGATATGCTGTTCTCAACATCATAGGGTATGTATGTAAAGTCTATATCATTCATCGTTGTGTTTGTGGCATTGTCGTATGGCCTGTCGAGCTCTACCCATGGAGCATCGTTAATTGGGTTTACGGTTATTGTTATGGTTTGGTTTATTTTTGATCCTTCAGAATCGCCCATTTCGAATATCAAATCATTATAACCGCTTTCGTTGGCTGCTGTCGTGCATACTACCCCATTACCAACGCTACAACTTATTGCTGTGGTATTTGATTGGTAAATTGTTATGGTTATTGGTGTTTGGTCTTCTTCCACATCTCTGAATGAGTTGTTTATTTCTGTGGATGTGTATATTGTTGTTGTTCCATTGTCTTCATCCATAGTTATGTTAGCTACTTGGTCAAACCAAGGTGAATCGTTCACAGGATTTACCGTTACTGTTACTAGTTCTCTAACTGCTGAATTACTTGAGTCATTCATTTCTATGGTCAATGTATTGCTTCCAGTTTCGTTTGCTGCTGTGTCGCATACGATTCCATTCTCAATAGAGCAATTTATTGGTGTTATGTTTGATTGGCTTAGCAACGTTAAGCTTGAAGGATTCTGATCTTCTTCCACATCTCTGAATGAGTTGTTTATTTCTGTGGATGTGTATATTGTTGTTGTTCCATTGTCTTCATCTACGGTTATGTTTGATAGCTGATCTATCCATGGAACATCATCAATAGCACCTACAGTTATGGTTACCATCTCCCTAACTGTCTCATTTCCAGAGTCGTTCATTTCTATTAATAAAGTGTTCGAGCCGCTCTGGTTTGCTACAGTTGTGCATATTACCCCATCTTCTATGCTACAACTAATTGCAGAAGTGTCTGACTGGCTTAGCAATGTTAGGCTTGCAGGATTCTGGTTTTCTTCTACATCCCTAAAGCTGTTGTTAAGTTCTGCCGATGTGTACGCAGCCGATATTCCATTGTCCTCATCTACACTTACATTTGCGAGTTGGTCAATCCAGGGCACATCATTAACGGCATCAACTGTTACTGTGAATTCGGTTGAATTGCTTAACCCCACTGTATCTACGACGGATATGTCTACTAAAACAGATCCTGAAACGTTTGCCAGAGCTGTGAATGTTGCTACACCTGTAGAATTGTCTATCTCCAGGTTGAAAACATTTGTGTCATTTAATGTCCAGTTGTATGTAAGCATGTTGTCTATATCTTCTACATCACTCACATTATTTTGTAGGTTTATTGTGAATTGTGCAAAGTCCTCATCTTTTGAGAAGCTTTCTATCTGTTCAAACAAAGGTATCCTGTCTATGGTGAAGTTTTCGCTCAATCCGTATGAGCACTGAGTCATGTTGTCACATGATTCAACACTTATCATATATTCCCCACTTGTTATTGTTGCAGTATCCCAGAGATAACCCAAATCTAAACCATTATTACCTATTATTGTCTGGTTGAAAGTTTCATCAGGGTTAAGCAGGCTTATGTTGTAATTTATTATTTCATATCCGTTAGGGCTCATTGATGAAGTGTAATTTATCTCTATAGTGTTTGTGTAGTAGCCTTCAATTGGCTGGTATATTTCTGGTGCTGAAGGTGGCAGGCCTGCCTGTTGGATAAGGTCGTAACGCTCTTCCGAACAGTTTTGGTTTCCGTATGTGTCATTTGCGCACACATAATATGTGAATGTATCCAGTGGATTATATTGCTGTACATGTGCATCTATAGTCCCTTCAAAGTTGTTCCAGTTATAACCCCAGTTTGTGCTTACTTGTGTTGTACTCTCTCTTGTCAAGTTGCTTACGTGGGCAACATCCCATCCACCACCTGTCCTGACAAGGAAATACGAAACTGGTGTTATTACAACCTGTCCTATGGTGCCACTTGTTGTATTTATGGCAAGGGGTATAACATGGTAGGAAGAGTATTCTGACTGTGTATGGTTGTATAGCGTGTTTGGCCAGTCTGCAGGGTTGTAAGGTATGTTGTAGAAGTTGTTGCAGTTTCTCGAGTTTATAGGGCTTCCAGAGGTGTATGATTCGTTGCAGTAGAAAGTCCTTAGTGAGTTTGAGTTATTGGAGCTCTTGTTTGCCATTATCTCAAATGTGTTGTATTGCCCTGTTGAAGTTATGTTGTAGAACCTTGTTTTTATGTAGCTGTAGCTTCCGTTTAGCCTATAGAATTCATGGGGTGTATAAACCATTCCCTCTTGATCTATATTATAGCTTCCAGGATACACTTGGTTGTCAGTTAAAGTGAACAGCCATTTGTCTGATTCGTTTGTTATGTTTGCTTCAGTTTGGTAATCGCTATACTCAGTCCCATTTATATAAAAGAAAATATTTGATAATGTTGAATTAGTCTTGTAATAAATAATCACACCTGTTGTATCAACTCCATTCTGGTCGCTTATGTTGTAACTTACCACCACATTTTGTGAATACAGGTTCGTTGATTCTATGTCTGGTGGGCTTTGTGAATTGAAATCAATATTAGGGGGTGTAGTATCTTCTACTATCGTGAAGTTATTGCTCAAGCCATAGCTGCACAAGCTTTGGTTGTCGCATGCTACAACCATTAGAACGTATTCTCCAAGGCTTACTCCTGTGAGGTTCCATCCATAGTTCAGGTTTATGCTGTTATTTGCAGTTATGGTTTGGTTGTATGTCTCATCTGTGTTCAGCAGTGTTATGTTGTACTCCACTATGTCATATCCGTCAGGGCTAACTGCGGGTATGTAGGTTATTGTTATCACTTTGTCACTTAGGTATTCTCCTTCAATAGGATAAGTTATCACAGGGGGCGTCGGTGGCATCCCCCCAAGTTCTATCAAGTCGCTTCCTTCTGATGAGCAGTTTTGCTGTCCCACCGTGTCATTTGCGCATACGTAATACCTGTAGTATTCACTTCCTGTGTAAGAGTGTATGTGCGCATCAATAGTCCAATTCTGACTTGTCCATAAACCCCCATTGTTTGTTGTTGTTTGTGTCGCTCCCTGCCTTGAGTCATTGTTTATATAACCTATATGCCATGTTGTTGAGCTCTGACCCCTCATGAGGAATTGCATTGTTTCTGTCACAAAAACATTGCCTACCATACCAGTGGTGGTGTTTATCGCTAATGGTACAACAAAGTGCGAGCTGTATTCTGAATGTGTATGGTTAGGCAGTGCATCTATTGGAAGTGAGTAGAAATTGTTACAGTTTGGATTTGTTGTAGGGCTTCCTGTGCTGTATGAGCTGTTGCAAGCATAGATCCTTAATGCCTGGGTCCCAGACACAAAGCTCAAGTTTATTTCGAATTGATTGTAGGCCTTGTTATTGCTGACGTTCATAAGTTCTGTTTTTATGTAAGTATTTGTATTTGACAGGACATACCCCACGTGAGGCGTGTGTTCCATCCCTTCTTCATCTATATTATACGTTCCTGGATAGATTTCATTGTCTTCGTTCTCAAAGTAGTACACTTCACTCTCGTTTGTCACATACTCCTCATCTACTGTTTGCCATCCTGTAACCAACGTGCCGTTTGTGTAAATCAACCCATCGCTGACTGAGTTGTTTATCTTAAAGTAAGCTGTTACTTTTTCTATGTCATTATCATCAGTTATGGTATAGCTTAGGTTAAGCTCTTTAGAAAACATGTTAAAGGTGTTTATGTCTGCAGGGTCTTTGAAGTTGAAGTTTACCTGTGGAGGAGAATCTCCAACGATTTCCATGGTCCTCATCTCTGTTTGGTTTTGGTTGCTGTTCATGTCTGTGCAGCTCACACTGAAGTTGTATGTTTGTTCTGTTAGGTTTGTTATTGTGTAGTTTGCCCATGTGTTCTCATCATCATTGTGTATTTCCATTTCATAGTAAACATTACTTAGGGTTATCCCTGGAGTTAGTGGTATCCCTAACACAATGTGTTGTAATATGTATCCTGTCATGTCGCCAAGTCCATATGGTCCGTCTCCTACACTATAAGTAGCTATTATTTGTCCGTCTGTTCCGTTCAGCTTGCTTACTGTATCCTCATTATAGTTTACTATCCATATATTCCCCTCTTGGTCAGCATCTACCCCCCAGGGCCCGTCTCCTGTTGTGTAGTTTCCGTAGTGTGTTCCATCTGTTCCATTTAGTTTTGTTACTGTATCGTCCTGGTTGTTTGTTACCCATACATTTCCTAACCCATCAACAACAACCCCTCTTGGTAAACTTCCCACTGTGTAGTTTGCTATTATTTGTCCGTCTGTTCCGTTGATTTTGCTTACGATATTATTAGACTGGCTTGTTACCCATATGTTTCCCGATATATCAGCTGCTATACCCCTTGGTGAATCCCCTACTGTGTAGTTTCCGTAGTGTGTTCCGTCTGTTGCATTAAACTTTGCTACCCAATAATCATACTTGTTTATCACCCACACGTTTCCTAACGGGTCTACTGCTACGGCATACGGTTCGCCTGAATCTGTTGATACTGTGTAGTTTGCTATTATTTGTCCGTCTGTTCCATTAAGCTTGGTTACACTAGCCCCTCCAGCATCAGTTACCCATACATTTCCTTGTACATCAATAGCAATCCCTGTGGGGTAATTTCCGTATGGGTAATCTCCTGTTGTGTAGTTTGCTATTATTTGTCCGTCTGTTCCATTTATCTTGCTCACATATGTTTCATAATAATTACTAACCCACACATTTCCTTCCATGTCAATCGCTACACCGTATGGGTACCTCCCTGTTGTGTAATTATCATAATGTGTTCCGTCTGATATACCTATTTTTGTTACAGTATGACTAAAATAGTTAGGCAACCACACATATGGTGTTGATACCGAAATGGTTGTTTCTGTTCCCCATGTTAGTATGCAGCTTGTCACATTCTCCGGTACTGTAATATTGATGGTTGCATAATCATCATAGATTGTTTCCCCATTTTCTGGTGTGGGTTCAACAAAGTTTATTATTGGTGGTGTTGGGTCTACTGTTATTGTTCTTGTTTCTGATGTTCCTATGTTGTTTTGGTTGTCTGTGCAGTTTATTTGCCAAGTGTATGTTCCGTCCGGTATGTATGTTGTGAAGTTTTGTCCTGCTGTATTCCCAAGCATGTTTGTGTCTGTTGCATTGATTTCATTGTTTATTATCATGCTGCAGTTTGCTAACGTTCCCTCTTCTGTTACGTTGTATGTGAAGTCTATGTCGTTGGTTGTCAGGTTTGTTATTCCTGTTGTCGGTGCTTCTAAGTTTATTGTTGGTGGCGTTATGTCTACTGTTAATATTCTTGTTTCTGTTTGGTTTTGGTTGCTGTTTATGTCTGCGCAACTTACCATATAGCTGTGATTTCCTGTTTTTAGTTCTGTTACTGTGTAGTTTGCCCATGTGTTCTCATCATCGTTGTGTATTTCCATATTGTAGTCAGTTGTGTTTGGTATAAGATGTGTTTGTAGAACGAAATATTGTAACGTGAACCCTGTCATGTCACCTAACCCGAGAGGTCCACTTCCTACTGTGTAATTTGTTATTATTTGTCCGTCTGTTCCGTTTATTTTGCTGACTATCCCATTTCCGTAGCTTACTATCCACACGTTTCCTGTTGCATCGACTGCTGTTCCATATGGGTTTGTTCCTGTTGTGTAGTTTCCGTAGTGTGTTCCATCTATTGCTTTAATCTTTGTTGTGCTCCCCCCACTGTTTGCTGTCCATACGTTCCCTTCTGCATCAATGGCGAGTACCATGGCTACAGATTCTGTTGTGTAGTTTGCTATTATTTGTCCGTCTGTTCCGTTCAGCTTGCTTACTGTGCTTTCCATATAGTTTGTTACCCATATATTCCCTTCTGCATCTACCGCTACCCCACTTGGGTAGTCTCCTGTTGTGTAGTTTCCGTAGTGTGTTCCATCTGTTCCATTTAGTTTTGTTACTGTATCGTCCTGGTTGTTTGTTACCCATACATTTCCTAACTGATCAATTGCCATTTGACTAGGTCCTGATCCAGTTGTATAATTCACCATCTGTGTTCCGTCTGTTCCATTGAATTTGCTTATGATTTCTTCACCATTGATTGCTACCCATATGTTCCCTAATGAATCCACTGCTAAACCGAACGGTGCGTTTCCAGTTGAGTATTTAGCTATAGTAGCCCCGCTTATTCCATTGATTTTACTTATTGTGTTTTCTCCGTAATTTGTTACCCACACGTTTCCTTCAGTATCAACTGCTGCTCCGTATGGGTTTGTTCCTGTTGTGTAGTTTCCGTAGTGAGTTCCATCTATTCCTATTTTTGTTACAGTACCATCATTATAGTTGGTTACCCATACGTATGGTGTGTTTATTGTTTGGTTTGTTGGGTATGTCCATGTTAGTGTGCAGCTTGACAGGTTCTTTGAAGAGGTTATGTTTATGGTTGTATAACCTATGTTTATTGTTTCCCCGTTTGCAGGGGTGGGTGCTGTGAAATCTATGTCTGAAGTTGTTGATTCATAATTTACTGTTATAGCCCTTGTTTCACTTGCTCCCACGTTGTTTGAGCTATCCGTGCAGTTTATGCTCCACATGTAATCCCCATTCGGCAGATAGGTTGTTAGGTTCTGTGTCATTCCTTTGACTATGTTTTCTGTATAAGTCAGATTTATTTCATGATTTATTATCAGGCTGCAGTTGTTTATGTCTGAGTAATCGCTTACATTATAAGTAAAGTCTATTGAGTTTGATGTTAGGTTGGTAGTCGCATCCTCTGGCAACTCCAAATTTATTGTGGGCGCATCTGATTCTAATACTATAAGGTTTCTTGTTTCTGTTTGGTTTTGGTTGCTGTTTATGTCTGTGCAGGTTACTGTGTAATTATGACTTCCTGGTTCTAGTTCTGTTATTGTGTAGTTTGCCC
>JAWABC010000016.1:0-13719 GCA_038884815.1 Candidatus Nanoarchaeia archaeon
TCGTATTGTTTTTGTTTTATCTTTTCTATCTTTTCTATGTTTCCTTCATTTGGGTTTATCATCCTCGTCAATGGCTGGGCCGTTGAGTAATCTAGTAATTCTTCTTCCACCATTTTTTTCACATCATCGCTAAGCATTTTTTTATACCTTAATGCATCTCCGACAACCTTTGGGCTTTTTCCTGTTCTCCTGCTGAACTCGAGTATGGTAAGGACCGTTTTTTTCTTGAGTTTTTCGCTCATCAAATCATAAAGTTGCGTCAACGAGTTTGCCCTTTCGTCTTTTGTGAATGGCTGTTGGCTGTCTTCTACTATTTGTAAGTAAAGCCTTAGGTATTTTGGCAGTTCTTCTACTACAAACGAATCTATGTATTTCAGCCCTGCTCTCTTCGCAGCTTCTACCCTTCTGTGTCCGACTACTATTTGGTACCTTCCTTTGGTTTTTTCCAAAAGTATCGGGTTCAGTAACCCTACTTCTTTTATTGACTGCGTCAGGTTTTCCATCTCTTTCTCCTCATACTCGCCTCTAGGGTTGTTTGGGTCAGAGTCTATTAACATCAGATTTATTCTGTGGATGAGTTTTTCTCCCATTTTTGGATCTTTTTCCAGTTTGTTTCTTTCATTTTCTAAGTAGGCCTTGTAGAGTATTTTTTCGAGCTTCTCGTAGTGCTTTGTTTCGTTGCAAATTCTTTTGGGGTTTCTGAAGTGTTGTAGAATTTTGAGCTCTTTCGGTTGCAGTTTTTTCTCAAATTCCTTTATGTTCTCCTTGAGCTTTTTGTATTCATTTATTATTTCTTCTGACCTCAGGGATTTTTTTAGCTGTGGTACCATCTCTCTCATTTTTATTATTTTGTATAGCTGGTCTTTTATTGTTCTAAATTGAGCTGTTGCTTGGTCTGTTTTTGGCAGTGTTTCCACTTTGAACTCTAGTTTTGTTTGAGGTTCTTTTAGCAGTTCTTTTAACTTTTTTTCTGGCAGCGTTCCATATTTTATTGCAAGCCTAAATTGTTTTTTCTTGTCTTGTACATTAGCAAGAAGAACTGCATTGTTGTAACTAACTGTTTTTTCTTTTTCCACAAGTCTTTTCACTTCTGGGCTTACCTTTTCTACGTAGTTGAACCTTGTTCTTATTGTCTCCTTGCTTGTCCCTGTGTATCTCGAGAACTCTTCTAATGTGTATACATTGCCGTTCTTTTCATGAAGTTCTTTGAGCTGTTGGTACAACTCATAATATGCTTTTGCTTTGGCCCATGGCGTGAAGGATAGCTGTGAGTCTTCGTGGTTTTGTATTAACCTTCTTCTCAGCAAACCTAGGTCTTTCGTAACTTTTACCCTTATCTTGTTGTAGCCTGCTTTTAATGCTCCTATGTATCTCCTGTGGCCAACCACAGTTAGGTAGTATGTTTTTCCTTCTTCTATTTCTTCAAGAAGTTTTTTCTTTAGTTTAGAATCGGGGTAAGTAGTGATGTATTCCTTGTATTGTTTTGAGCTCATTCTTTCAACTATTGGCAGGTTTATCATGCCTTCATTTCTTAAAGAAACAGATAACTCTTCGAGTTTGTGAGGGTCGTATCTTTTTCTAGGCTGTAGGAGGTCTGGCTTTACATATTTCAGTGGTAATTCTTTTATTTCGTAAGTTATAGGATCCAAAGGCGTTCCCTCTTTTTGCCATTTTTTCTGTTCAGTGTTTTTGTGTTTTATTCTAAGGTTTTGACTATTATTGTCCTTTCCCTTGGCCCGTCAAACTCGCATAAGGATATTGACTGCCACTTTCCCAATAATAACTTTCCATCTTTCACAGGGATTAGTTGGTTTACTCCTATAAGGCTTGATTTTATGTGCGCATCAGCATTATCATCTATTTTGTCATGTTTCCATCTTCCTTTTGGTATTAGATTTCTTAAGAATTCTAGTATATCCTCATTAACGTTAGGATCATAATTTTCATTTATTGTTATTCCTGCTGTTGCGTGTGGAACGTAGAGAAAAACTACTCCTTCCTTAACACCTTTGATGAGCTCTTCTACTTTTTTTGTTATGTCTATTAGCTCTTCTCTTTTTGTGCTTCTTATTTTTATTTCTTTCATTCGTTGTTGTTTTCTATTTTTCTTCCAAGTCTCATCCTTGCAAGGTCCCAGCAGTGGTCGTATAAGTGTAGTCCTTTGCTTGCTGCTATTATCTCTCCATCCTCTACGCCTATTTCTTTTGCCATGTATTCTTTTACGAGTTGCAGTCCGCCCAGGTTTGATGGCAGTCCTGCCCATAAGTCCCAAGACCTGAAGTATAGCATGAAGTGTAGTTTCCCGTATCTTATTCTTGTGTCAACACCTCTTAAACATTGGGGGTCTCCAAGAAATAACGATTCTGCATTGCCTACTGCCATAAATGCTTGGTTTGTGTTATGACCATCTTCTTTGTACATCCTTATTACCTCATCTATCTGCTTTTCAAGGTCTTGTCCGTATGTGTAATCTTCATGTATGTCTTTTCTTGAGGTTATCAGCTTTTCAAGGTACTGCTCTATGTATTCCATTGATGTTGGTGGTGGCAACCCTGTCTGTCCCATGTCTGGTACGAGTGGTCTTATTCCTGGGTACTTGATGTGTAGAACAACGTAGTCGAGTTCTTTTCTTTTTTGTCCTTGATAACTTCCCCTATCTATCACGTATTCGTAACCATTATCAAGAACCTCTCCAAGTGCTTGGAACCACGCATCTGATATGTCTCTTGCATCTATGAATGTTATTTCTAGTCCGCTTTTTTCTTTCATGATTTCTATTTTCCACTTCAACAATTTATATAAATTTATGTTTAGGAGAATATATTTCTACATGACAGGTAAGTTGATTACTTTTGAGGGTATTGAGGGCTCTGGTAAAGACACGCAGGTTAAGATTCTTTCCCATTATTTGAAGAAGGAAGGTAAAAACGTTGAAGTCTATCACGAACCTGGTAGCACTAGAATCGGTGCTGAAATAAGGAGGATTCTGCTTAATCCAAATAACGTTGAGCTTTGCCCCTATTCTGAGTTGCTTCTTTATTATGCTGCGAGGGCTCAGCTTATTGATGAGAAGATTAAGCCTGTCTTAAATGAGGGTAAAATTGTTTTGTGTAATCGCTATGATGATTCGAGCAGGGCTTATCAGCATTATGGTCGTGGTGTTGATTTGAAGTTGTTGAATTTGTTGAGGACCACTTTTGTTAAGATCATTCCTGACCTGACAATACTACTGGATGTCCCTGTTGATGTTGGCCTTAAGAGGTCTACTACTCATGAGTTTGGCCAGCCTGATCGTTTCGAGTCTGAGAAGTTTGAGTTCCATGAGCGTGTTAGGCAGGGCTATTTGGAGATGGCTAAGGCCGAGCCGAAAAGGTTTAGGGTTGTTGATGGCAGCCTTCCTGAGCATGCTGTTTTCTCTGCCGTTTACCAACATGTTGCAGCTCTTCTAAATGAAAATAAGAAGAAGTAAGCTTTTTATAATCCTGAAATTTATTTTTTTTTCATGATTGTAACCATTTCAGGTCTTCCGGGCTCTGGAAAAACATGTGTTGCGAAATTGTTGGCAAAAAAATTGGGCTTTAAATTTTTCTCCATGGGTGACATTGTTCAGAAGTTTGCCACTGACAAGGGTATGACCTTGCTGGAATTTAATAAGTTAAGGAATGAGGACCCTTCTTGGGATGTGATTATTGACACTTATCAGAGGGAGTTGGGTAAAAAAAATAAGAATGCTGTTTTTGATGGCCTTACCTCCTTCCATATTTTCCCTAAGTCTGTCAAGATTTTCCTTAAAGTAAAACAAGAGGTTGGTGCGAGAAGGATTTTCAAGGCTAAAAGGCCAGACGAGCCATACAAATCATTTTCTGAGGCTTTGAAGGCTGTAAGAAAGCGCATTAAAGATGATAAAGCGCGTTATACGAAGATTTATGGGGTTAATTGTCATGACACTTCAAATTTTGATTTTATAGTTGATACTTCAAATTTGAAACCTAATGAGGTGGTTAAATCCATTCTTGGTTTTATAAAAAAAATTGATTAGTTGTCACTTCTAGTGGTAATTTTTCCTGTCACTATCTTTAGTGAATGGTTTTTTCTTTTGTTTAAACGTTATTTTTCAAAACGAAAAACAATTTAAAGGCATTATCACTTAAAAATAAGCGGTTTTCATCACCACTAATGTTGAATAAATTCACAGAGAGGATATAATGGAAATAGTAGTTTGTAAGTGTAAAAAGTGTAACAAGGATTATGAAACTTTAGAGATGGACGATGGCTACATTATTTCTGAGCTCTGCGATGACTGTTTGAAACGCGAGAAGTTCTAATCTTTTTGTAGTTCTGTATTGCTTTCTTTAATGCCTGCTCACCAAGAACCGAGCAGTGCACTTTTATCTGTGGCAGCCCTCCTAAGTATTCATTTATCTGCTTGTTATTTATCTTTTCTGCTTCCTTGATCGTTTTTCCCTTTGCCATCTCGCATAGTATGTCCGATGCGCTTATGGCAGCAGCACAGCCGAATGTGTTGAAGCTTATGTCTTTGATTATTTCTTCTCCTTTCTTGTTTTTTCCCACTTTTATGTAGACCTTCATCAGGTCCCCGCATCTGGGATTTCCTACCTCCCCTACCGCATCAGCATCCTTCATCTCCCTTGAGTGTTTAGGATGCAAAAAATGATCCATGACCTTTTTAGTGTATTGCATTTTTCCTCCATAGCGGGCTTATCTGCCTCAGCTTTTTTGCACATTCTTGGGCTGCTTTTACAGCATGTTCTATCTCTTTCTGTGTCGTGTATCTGCTTAGGGTAAACCTTATTGATCCGTGTGCCTCTTCATGCTTTAGTCCTATGGCCAGTAAAACATGGCTTGGCTCAAGTGACTTTGAGCTGCACGCACTCCCAGTAGATACAGCTATTCCTTTTTCATTAAGAAGTAGGAGCATTGATTCTCCTTCTATTCCCTTGAATGTTATGTTGGCATTGTTGCATAGCCTTTTTGTTCTTGAACCATTGAGCATTGTGTCTGGAATTTTTTTTAATATTCCTTCTATTAGTTTGTCTCTTAGTTTTTCCATCTTTTTTATGTCCTTATCATTTGTGAGTTCAACAGCCTTTCCAAAACCTACGGCTCCAGCCACGTTTTCAGTTCCTGCTCGAAGGTTTTTTTCATGCGGACCTCCATCAATCATTTTCCTTAATTTTGTTCCTTTTCTCACGTATAACGCTCCTATCCCTTTAGGCCCATGAATCTTGTGAGCGCTTAAAGAAATCAAGTCAATGTTGATTTTTTTCACGTCAATTGGTACTTTTGTAAAACTCTGAACAGCATCAGTGTGAAAAACAACATTTTTCTTTTTGCATATTTCCCCTATTTTTGCAATGTCTTGTATCGTTCCTATTTCATTGTTTGCATGTATTACAGAAACTATTGCCGTGTCGGGGGTTATTGCTTCTTCCAATTCCTTCAAACTTATGAATCCTTCCTTATCAACTCTTAAGTAGGTTATCTTGTAACCTTCTTTTTGTAAAGTTTCACATGTTTTCAGCACGGCAGGGTGCTCTATCCTTGTCGTTATTATGTGTTTCTTGTTTCCTGCGTGAGCAACACCTTTTATTGCAAGATTATCAGATTCGGTTCCGCCTGATGTGAATATTATTTCATCAGGCTCAGCATTGATTTTTCTTGCTATTATGCTTCTTGCTTTTTCCAATGCCTCACTCGCTTCCTCGCCGAAGCTATGCAGTGAGCTTGCGTTGCCATATTTCTTTGTCATGTATTCCTGCATTGTCTTTGCAACTTCATCCGCTACTTTAGTCGTTGCTCCATTGTCTAAGTATACTTTCATCTCATGCACACCTCGCATCCTTTTACATGTTGTTTGTGTAATTTGCACAAACAACCTGACTTTCTTATTTTCATTATCATGTTTTGCATCTCTTGCATCACGCTGCTCTTGTTTTTCATTAAGTTATCTACAGCTCTTTCTATCTCCCTTTTGATTTTTTTGTCAAACTTTACAATGGTTGCCCTTTGTGATTTTATGTAGTGTGAGACAGCAGATTCTACTACACCCAGTTTTTTTGCCACTTCCCTTTGCTTTAACCCTTTTTTTATCATTAATTTTGCAAACTCTCTCCTCAATGCTGGGATAACATACCATACTTCAAGCTCCTGAGGCATCTCCATAAAAACTTTACAATTGTAAAGTATTTAAAAACCTTTCGTTTAGTAAAGAATTAGTTTTGTAGTGCTTCTTTAATTATTCTGTATGTTTCAGGATACTTGTCAACATCATAAAGTTCTGTGTGCATGAATTCTAAGGCACCACAAGTTCCATTAACAAAATAGTTCTTTGCTCCTTCAAGCGTAGCGCTTTTTTCTGTAACAATTCCATCTCCCTGCTCCCCATCCATATCACATCCTGTACCAACTATATTGTAAATTGGAATTTTTGGTAGTTCTTGGGAGTTTAATTTATTCAGAAATAGGCTGTCTGCCTTTAGGTCCCTGCATTCAAGACTCTCTCCTATTACCGGACAAAGCTCCGCTACTTTATTCGTAACGCCATGGTTGGGTGTTCCTATGAGTATTATCTTTTCCACATTTTCCTCACCAAAGATTTGTATGTATCTCCTCACAACAAGCCCACCCATGCTATAACCTATTAAAACTACTTTTGGCTTGTCAGTTTTGTACTTCAATATGTCTATCATTTCTTTCAGCCTTATCGCGTACGTATCTATATTTTCACTTTTTGTTTGTATCTCTACAGGGTTGTCTGCTGATTGGTAAACGTCAAAATAGTAGCTTCCTTTAACTGTTATAGGCACTCCAACTTTCCCCCACTCTCCTTGTTCGTTCTTTTTTGTGTATAGTGTTAGTATTCCAGCATGCAAATAACCTTCCTTGTCTAGCTCATTCACAAGTTTGTTATAACCATCTAAACCATAGTCTGCCGCGAGCCCTTTGTTGAAGGCATGGCCGTGAAGCATGATTATTGGGTATGTTCTTGGATTTTTCTTACATTGTTCATCCTGGCAGCATGTTTTGCATATTCCTTGATAGCAGCATATAGGCTGTGGTTCTCCAAAAATTATTGAAAAAGTGAATTTGTCCGCAGTTTGGTATTGAAGTTTTTCAATGTCAACATCGCTTATGTTTTTTATTATTGTTATGTTTTGACATTCTTCCGGCTTTTTGTTTATCAGTTCAAGTGTTAAGGCAGGTGTTAAGTTGAACTCTGTATAGCTGTTGGTTTGTTCTATTTTGTTTTTTTGCATTTCAAATAGTATTTCTTCTATAATTATTGAGTTTGTCTTGCCCTCAGGCAGTTCTGCCAAGTAACCGTTTATTATGGCCTGTTCCATATTTGAAACTTCATTGGTGATGTAAGTAGAGAATTCTAATGTGTTAGGATAGTTTTGCTGTGCATATTCTTCTTCTACTTGTGTTTTTATCTTTCCGTAAAGTTTGTTTATGTTTGTTATCTTTTCGCACGATTTTGCATAATCGAGAGACGTTTGTTCAGCTAGAGTTGGTATTGATATGTGTTCTAAGCACATTCGGTTTATTGCGCACAGCAGTTCCGTTTCTATCGAATGCTCTATTTCCTTTTGTAGCATTACCTTTCTTGAACTTACAGAGGATAGGTTTTCGGTTTTCGCCCTGATTTCGTTAATGCTTGTCTCAATAACATCGATATCTACCTTATGTTTTAGCATTTCGGTTATTGAGTTGAATTCATCGATAGTTTCATTTAGTGTTTGTTCAGTGAGTGACGGATTGATATTCACAATTATCATTCTTATTTCATTTAACTGGTCTGTTATGTTATTATACCTAACAATGTACTCTCCTATGCTCTGATTTAACACGTCTTCTTTGCTTTCCGTTGTTGCAATTTCCTGGTCTAGCTTGCTCATCTTTTCTTTTATGAGTTTAAAGTTTTGAACCAGCCACGCATCTTTTAATGAGAATAAGTCGTTTGTCTGTTTTTCTATCTCCATTTTTATGCTTTCAAGTTCTGCGTTCAGTTGGTCAGCATGGATTTTTTGGTTAATTTTTGTCAAAGTAAGCTGCATGTCTTGCTCTTTTTGTTTTAATATTTCAATTTTTTGTGTTCTTTCTTCGAGTTGCTGCTTTATTTCCTCTTTTGTTTGTTTTTCTTGCTCGTTAAGGGTGTAGTCTACTGTTATAAGTATGTGTCTTGCTGTGCGTTTTCCTGATGTGTGGCATAGTGTCGTGCTTTGGCTGAAGCATTCTGTGCCGAATCTGTAAAGCATCTGACCCTCACCGTATTCAGGCGCTGTTATAGTGTATGTTTTTTCTAACGGCATTCCAGGCCTTATCGTGAACTCCTCCTCCTCTATAATTTCTCCTGTGCCTATGTTTACGAACTTTAGTGTGCACGTTGCGCTGCAGAAAGGATTTGTGCTTACCGATGTTTTGAACCTAACCTTTTCTTCCTGTCCTCTCTGCATTTCGATGTGGTCCTTTTCTACGCTTAACCTTACTATGACGTCGTTGCCGAGTAGAAGGTTTATGAACAGGTAGAGTTTTGTTCCTGAAGCTAATAGAATTGCGACAAGTATCACCACTCCCAATACTATCAAAATTTTTTGGGTTGCAGATAGCCCGACTCTTTTTTTCATGTGAATATTTATTTCTTTTGTTATATTTAAAACATACCCTTAGAAAGTTTTATAAATCAGAGTTAGGGAGGCTTTGTTATGGAAGGTAAGGTAGATCTTGACGATGTGAAGAACTTAGGTGATTACATTGGTTTTAACGAGCAGCAGAGCTTGGACAATGCCCTCCTCGCTTTTGAGCATTTTGGTGTTTATCACCTCTACAATGTTAAAATAAGGCCTGATGCCAAGATTCAGAAAGGGAGAAGGTGGGTTGACCCTATCGAGTTTAAGGTCATTTCGCATGAGGAGAAAGACAAGGCAAAATTCTCCATTGAACAGCTTTTAAGGGAGTTGGATTACCGCATTTCTTTCAATCCTGACCTAAGCGCTATGTTTGTTCCAGACATTTATCCAATAGAAAAATCTTTGAATTATAAGTTAAATCTCATGGTTGTTTTGTATGTTTTGTGCAAGCAGTACCGTGAAGAATATGAAATGCATATACATAACGAGCCTGATTTGAAATCCTGATTATATGAAATCTTTTATTCTGTGGTTCTTGTATTCATGAATTATCCAAACTACGAGAAGTATTGCGTCTATTCCGGGCACTATTGTTGTCTGCCAGTTCATAGGTATTAAGTTTAACCCTACAGAATAATAACTTAAAGGATAGAATGGCATTACCCACCCCGTAAGTATGAAGTCTAGCAGCAGGTGTATGGAAACTCCTAAAGCGGTAAAGAATGCAACATCACTTATGCTTATCTTGTACTTTGTAATCTTACCCGTCTTGTAAGTTGCAAATCCTAAGCCCAAGAATATCGCGGGCACGAATAAAGTGTGTGAGAATGTCCTGTGCACCGCTTCAATATCTATCGATGATATAAGCCTTAAGAACCAGTAGAACATCACGTCTATGTCTGGAAGCAGTCCTGCTATTCCAGCTACAAGAACAAGGTATAATGGCACCTGCTTCTTGTCTTTTGCTATGTAGTCCCTTATTACATCAGCCACTATGATGGCTATTAGTACGTGTGTTACTGCGTGCGGCATTTCAGAATTATCTCTTCTTCTTTTTTGCCTTGTTTTTCAAAACAATATTGATTTGTTTTGTTATCTCCTGCTCAACCTTTTTCCTGTTTTTGTCAAACTCTGCTACTATCTTGTTAACCAACGCCCTAGCATCCTTTTCGTTCAGCTCGCCTTTTTTCATGAGCTCTTTGGTTATTTTCTGCGCCTTTTCTTTTGTTACTACAGCCAACCCTAATCCAACGAGCATGGCTTTTCTTAATTTGTCTTTCATTTTTCAACCTCCTTTTTCCTTATCATCATCATAATTAGCAGTGCCCCAAGCATCACGCTTACCGTGAAACCTGTTATTGCTGCCACGAACATCTTTGAAACTGCCATTATGGATGAAGCAATTATCACCCCGCCAATTAATATTGCCAATTGTATTGTGTAGTCTTTTTTGTCTTGCTGGTTCTTAAATCTTTTTATTTCTAACTCTTCAAGCTCTATTTTTCTCCTTTCCTCTCTTTCTATGAGGTCCATTATCCTTATTGCTCTTGCAGGCATTTTCCTTACCAATTCCTTGAAATCCCACATTGTTCTTTTTGCATTTTCAATCAGGTAAACTGGGCTTGTTCTTTTTTTCATGGCTTTTCTTACCGCTGGCTCGCATGCCTTGACGAAGTTGAATTCAGGATAATATTTTTTGTCGAAGCCTTCTGTGGTTGCCATTGCTTTTATCAGTAAAACAAAGTTGGTTGGGAATTTCATCTTGTATTTCCTTGCTAACGTAAATGCGTCGTAGAAAAATTCGCTTATGCTTGTCTGTTTTAGCGATAAGTTGTGGTACTCTCCTAAGTGTTCTGCAAGGTCGTTTTCGAGTTGTTCTATATTTGTTCCTTTTTCTATGATTCCAACTTCGATTATGCTTGTTGCAAGTAAATTTGTGTCTTTGTTTATCAGTCCAATAAGCATATTTTCTACTTTTCTTCTTGTCCTGGGTTCCATTCTGCCCACTATACCGAAGTCCAGCAGTGCTACCTTTCCATTTTTCATCAAGAATATGTTTCCAGGGTGTGGGTCTGCATGGAAAAAGCCGTAGTCTAATACCTGTTTTATAAAGCTGTCAGTGATTATTTTTACAACTTTTCTTTTTTTTTCTTTGCTTATCGTTTCCTCTCCAATCTTTTTGCCTTCTATGTATTCCATTGTCAAAACTTTTTTTGTTGTGTAGTCCCAGTAGACTTTTGGTATCTTTATTTTCTTGTTGTCCTTGAAGTTGTTGTAGAATATGTCTATGTTTCTTGCTTCTGTCATATAATCCAGTTCCTTCCTAGTGTACCTCTCGAATTCTTCAACAATTCCTTTGGGGTTGTATTCTTTAATTTCTGGCATGTATTTTTCTATTAGTCCTGCAATGTGGTAGAGTATGTCTATGTCTGTTTTGAATATTTCCTCCATCTTTGGCCTTTGCACTTTTACAGCTACTTTTTCTCCTGTTTTTAGTATTGCAAAATGTACTTGCCCCACTGATGCCGCTGCCAAAGGCTGTTTTTCGAATCTCTTGAATGCCCTACTTATCGGCATTTTTAGCTCCTCTTCCACTATCTGTTTCACATCTTCATAAGGGAATGGCTTAACATCATCTTGTAATTTGCTGAACTCATCGCAGTATTCTTGGGGTATTAGGTCTGGTCTCAAGCTCAGCAGCTGTCCTAGCTTGATGAACGTTCCTTCCAATTCTTCCATTGCCATCCTTAGCCTTACCGGCATGTCTTCTTTATTTTTTTGTTGCTGTTTTTTGAATCTTTTTCCTAGACTTAGGTAAGATGTTAGTTTTAGCCTATCTATTATATGCCTTAATTCTAATTTGAAAAGAACATCTACTATCTGATTAAGCCTCTTTATGTCCCGCAGGGTCTGACCCAAGCCCATGAACTATTTTTTCTTTTGTTAATTTATATAATTTTTGTTTATAGAAATCTTTATTAATGCTTAAAGGGTTCTTTTGAAAAATGGACAAGATTGTGGTTGGTCTTACCGAAAAAGTTGTGATCAATGGGAGGGAGGTTATTGCTCGTATAGATACCGGTGCTCATAGGAGTTCTATCTGCAAGGAGCTTTATTCCAAGCTTAACCTTGGTCCTTTTGTTGGCAAGATAAAAATCAAGAACGTTAACAGTGTGGAGGTGAGACCTACTGTTGAGGCAGAGCTTGAAATTCAGGGTAAAAGAATCAGGACCTTGTTCAACGTTGCAGACCGTTCGAAGATGAAGTATCCTCTGTTGATTGGTCAGGATGTTTTGAAGAGGGGGTTTTTGGTTGATCCTTCAAAATGAAATTGGCTATAATTAGTTTAGGTGGCACTACAAGTAAGAACATACTTGAAGAGGCAAAGAAGTATTTTGACGTTACAGAAGGTATTGATATAAGGCATGTTGATGTCCGTATGGGCTCTGATGATTGGAAGGTTTTTTATAAAGGCAAAGAGGTTGAGAATTATGATTGTGTTTACATCCGTGGTTCTTACAAGTATGCTTTGTTGCAGTCCTCAATAACTTCTGCCTTGTATAATAAGTCTTACATGCCTCTTCATTCTAACTCTTTCACATTGGGCCATGACAAATTGCTTACTCTCATCGAGCTTCAGAAGTTAAAAATCCCTTTGCCGACAACTTATGTTTCTGCTACTTCTAATGCTGCTAAGGAGTTGTTCAACACGATCAGGTACCCAATAATAATCAAGATTCCTTGCGGCACCCAAGGTAAGGGTGTGATGGTTGCTGATTCTGTGCAGGCTGCTCGTTCTGTTATTGATGCTTTGGATGTTTTTAATCAGCCTTATATCATCCAAGAATTCCTTGAGACTGACGCTTCTGATATTAGAGCTATTGTTTGTGGCGATAAGGTTGTTGCGTGTATGAAGCGTAAGAACCCATCTTCTGCAGAGTTCCGTGCCAACATTCATCAGGGTGGTGTTGGTGAGCCTTTCCTGCTGGACTTTGATGGAGAGCAGGTTGCTGTCCGTGCAGCAAAAGCATTGAAGTGTGACATTTGTGCTGTTGACATGTTGGAATACAATGGTAAGATGCACGTTATAGAAGTTAATCTTTCTCCAGGCTTGGAGGGTATTAATGAGGCATTGAATTCTAACGTTGCTGTCCCGATTGCTAAGTACTTATATGAAAGGACTAAAGAGTTTGTTGATGGTAAGCGTAATGGCGATTTTAATCATGTAGTTAAAAATATAGCCCCTCAAGAGTTGATTTCTAATCTTAACATTCGTGGTGGCATGATTAGGCTGCCTGAGTTGGTAACAAAGCTTACTGGCTTTACCCCTGATGATGATGTTAGGATAGTTGCTAGTAAAGGTACTTTGAAGATTGACAAGTATAAGATTGGAGAAAATTAAAAAATAAAAAATAGAGAAAAAGTTTTAGCAGCTTCCTGCTGTTGTAGCTCCTGTTGTGCTTAGTGTTTGGCTGCACTCACTTGGCTTACTCTTGAATCCGCAGCAGATATTTTCTTTGAACTGATTTGGTGCTCTTCCACCCACATATTCTTCTCCGTTTAGGAACATAGTTGGGCTTCCGCTAACACCCTTCTCGTCATTCAGCTTCTTCTCTGCTTCCATCAAGGTCTTGCCTTCTTTGTCAAAGCACTCTTTAACTTTGTCCTTGTCCACCTTGTTCTTGTCTGCGCATGTTTCCCAGCATGTTTTTATGTTGCTCAAACTGCATTCCTTCATGGCACAGTTCGTGTAGTCCCAAAACTTGTCTTTCTGGTACTTGTATATGCATGCTTGTCTTATGTCCTCATTTAATTCTTCTATTCCGTGCATGCTGCAAAGCTTTCCGTTGTCGATGCAGTAGTCTGCTCCACCACCACGATAATTATCGTATATTACATAGTGCGGTACTATTTCTACCTTGTCTCCGAACAGCTTAGCTACCGGATACAAGCCAGTCATTGCTTGTATGCCGTATGGGCAGTATGACATGTAGTAAACCTCAAACACTGGCTTGTCAACTTTTGTGTAGTCTTCACAGGAAGTTGTTGTTTCCTCTTCCGTTATTGT
>JAWABC010000017.1:0-12435 GCA_038884815.1 Candidatus Nanoarchaeia archaeon
GCATTCGGGAATTTTTTCACAACCCATCTTTTCGCAAATGGCAGTTCATGGTATTCTTCTGCTATGAACTGTATCATTTTTCTTATCTTTTGGTCCCTCACCTGTTTTATTGTTGCAAGTTTGTATATGCTTGATGGTTTGCCTTCTATAACTTTACCTTCGCCGTTAGTTGCGAACGGTTCAACTGCAAAGATCTGCCCTTCTTTCAGCACCCTTGGGTCACCATTGTCATAGTTTGGTATCACAATCCCCGCGTGCAAATTATATTTTTCTACCTGGTGCCCTGTCAGGTTTATTATCGGTACAAAATTATACTCCTTTATAACATTTTGCACTACCTTACCAATTTCTCCTATTTTTGTTCCAGGCACAAACATCTTCAGTGCTTCTTGGAGTGCTTTCTCACTTGCTTCTACCAAATCCTTATTGTCTCCTAAATCGATAGTGCATGCCGTATCCCCAATCGCTCCATCTATATGAACGCCAACATCAAGTTTTACCACGTCCCCTTGTTGGAAACTCGTCTTATCATCGGGGTATGGAGAGTAATGTGCAGCGATGTGGTTTATTGAAATGTTTACAGGAAATGCTGACTTGCCCCCAAGGCTTATTATTTTCTCGTCAATCTTTTCAGCAACTTCAAGTAATAAAACATCTGGCTTAACTAATTTTTTTCCAAATTCCAGAACCTCTGCAGCTATTTTTCCTGCTTTCTCCCATTCTCCCATCAATAGTCACCCAGTTTCTTTTGGTTTGCGAATTCTGTTAGATGCTCTTTCTTATAACCCAGCACCTCAAATATTGGACCTACTGCTGGTATGATCTGGTTGTTTATATAATATTCTGGATCGTAGTCGTCTGCTTCTTTTGGTGGTTTTGCTCTGTCCCTTATAACTCCTTTGCCTGGTGTTACAACATATTTTATTGTTGTTCCAATGCCAACCTGCATCCCTTTTTCTCTCATTTTCTCTGCTACAGCTACGTGTGGCCCTCTGCTTTGGTAGTCCCCCAAACTTTTCTGTAGTTGTGTTTTTATTACCATGTCTTCTATCTCAAACTTCTTTGCCCTCAAATCTTTTATTATCTTCTTAACATATTCAGCTGCTTTCTCTTTGTTATTTTCCTTGAGCACCATCTCAAAAACTTTTCTTTGGACTTCCTTTGCAAGTTTGCTCCAGTCCCTTCTTATGGCTTCAAAACCTTTGACAATCAGTTCTCCTTTTTCATTCAATAAAACATATTTTTTCTTTGCTCCTTTAGCTTCACTTTTCTTTGAGACAAAAATTCCCCTTAGGTATATATCCTCTAATTCAAGCTCCATCATTTCTGGAAGCTTGTCGTTAACCTTTTTTATGAATTCCAGAACATCCTTCTTATTTTTATTCTTGAGCAATAAGACTATAGAGTCTGTGTCTCCATAAATCACTTCAAATTCTTTTTCTGCCTCTCGTATAGTTTTTTGTATGTAATACCTTGCGAATGCTGTTATTGACTCAGCACACTCTCTACTATACCATCTGGCACCAAAAAACCCCATATAACCGTATGCAGAGTTGGAAATTGTTTTTAAAGCATAAGACCTTCCTTCAAGCGCTTTGTCAAATTTTTCCTTAAGTGCTTTTTTTAGTTCGTTCCTCTTTATGATTACCTCTTTTATTGATTTTGTTATGAACCCTTCCTTTTTTGTGAAATAATACCTCTTTATTTTTCCATCCTGTTCTATTTCCGGTGTTTCATGGCTTCCTTTCTTTTCTTGTGTTATCGTTGTGGGTGTTATGTTGTAAGAGACTATTATGCTTGGATACATTCCTTTGAAATCAACCATTGCTAAATTTTCATAAAATCCTGGTTTTGGATCATAAACAAAAGCACCTTTGTATTTTTCCTGCATCATCCTTGTCATTATCATTTCTCTAGTTGGTCTGTTTGGGCATATCTCATTGTATTGTTTTGCTTTTCTCACAAGGTACCATTCTACAAGCTGTCCATAACTTAACCTTGATATGTCAAATATTGGTTGTCCTATAACTTTTGTCAACTCATTTAAGTTTGTGATTATCCTCTTTGCTATCTTGTATGTTATTTCAGAATCCTTCAGGTTGTACATACATATCTCTTCTATCTCTCTGCTTCCCGAGTCCCAGACAAGACCTATTTTTTCTATATCTATACTGCGCTTGCCCTCCCCAATCAATTCTCTTGCAACAGAGTCAAGGTCAAAGTTCTCTGTTTTGAGTGTTGGTCCCATTATGGTGCTTATGAAGTTAAAAAGGTCTATGTGTATCACATTTGTTTCTGCTTTTGTGTTCCTTCTCCTGTTGATGTCCAGCCCTTTTACCTCTTTATCAATGTCTATTTTGTTTCTTGCTGCCCTTTCCCTTATGTAAGGAACATCGTACCCATCAGAGAAATAACCCACAACATAATCAGGGTCTTGTTCTTTTATCGTTTTTATGAATTCTTTTATCAGCTCTGCTTCATTGCCCACAAATGTTATGTTCTCATCTGTTAGGAATTTCTTCCATGTTATAACTTTCTTTAACTTTTCTCCGTAAAGTGATATGCTTATTATAGGGTCTTTTGTTTCTATTGAATACCTTCCTGGCTCGAAATATGTTTCTATGTCAAATGCTAGTATTTTAGGCTCATCGTAGGAGCCTTCTTTTGGTGTTATCTTTTTTATTTTTCCATCTTCTACTTCTACTTCATGCAATTGCAGAGGTATTATGTCCTTGTCTATCAAGTACCTTCTAGTGAAGCTTATATCTGTTTCTAGGACAGCATCAACATTTCTGGTATGCCTTACCTCATGACTTATTTTTTGTATGTCTCCAGGGTTTTTCACAGTGACTTTTATTGCTTTTATTGGTTGTTCATAGAATTTTTTGTTTTCAACTTCTACTTTTACTACTCCTTTCATTTTTTCTATCTTATTTTTTAGTATTTCAATTTCTTTTTTTGCTATTACCCAGAAATATGGTTGTAGAGATTCATCTACAAGTTCTATTTTTTTGCCTTCTTTAGTTCTTCCGAATAGTCTTATTGTTGCTCTTTCTCTATTCTCATAATCAATGTCCTGTGGGTAGAATCCTATGTTCATAATCTATTACCTTAATTTTGGTTTATTTAACCTTTTCGAGAAAATTATTTGCTTTCTATGGTGGAATGGTCAGCTACATGTAACCTTCCTTTAAACCCTTGCAGCTGGGCTTGTTTCCCTACTATGCAGCTTTCCAGTTGGCAGTCTTCTATCAAACTACTCTCATCAATTATACTATTTTCTATTATTGAGTTTTTTATCTTTGCCCCTTTGTTTATGGTTACGTAAGGACCTATGGTTGAGTTTTCTATCTCTACACCGTCATCTATGTAGACAGGTTCTATTATTTTTGAGTCTGTCTCTATCTTTTTGTTGTTGTCTTTTAGTATTTCTTTGTGTGTTTCTAGTAAAGTTTCAACTTTTCCGGTGTCAAGCCACTTTTCTATCTTGAACGTTTTGAATTTCTCTCCTTTCTCTACCATTAATTGTAAGGCATCCGCAAGGTAATACTCGCCTTTCAGGTTTATATTCCTCTTGATTATCTCCTTTATCGCATCAAAAAGTTTTTTTGGCTCGTTTATGTGGTACATCCCAATTAATGCTAAATTACTTTTGGGGTTTTTTGGTTTTTCTACAATCCTCGTTACGTACTCCTTTTGTTCCACTATCCCAAATCTTTCAGGTGTGTCTGTTTCTGCTACAAAGAGATTTCCGCAAATATTTGGGTCAAGTTCTATTTTTCCTTTGAATGCTGTGTCACAGTAAACTATGAGGAAGGGCTCGTCTATGAGGTGTTCTGTTTGTAGTATTGCATGAGCATCCCCTTTTCTCTCTTTCTGGTAGACGTAACTTTTTTTGAAGTTGTAATTCTTGCTCATATGGTCCATTATCTGCTCGCCCATAGGGCCAAGTATTAGTATTAACTCATCTATTTTGATGCTTTTTTCTATCTCATCTATTATGTGGTTTATGATAGGCTTTCCGGCTATCTTCATCAGCACTTTGTGTGTTACGTGCGTGGTGGGTCTAAGCCTAGAACTTAATCCAGCTACAGGTATTACAACTTTCATGCTCTTTTTTACGTCAGAAATGTTTTTAAAACTTTTTAAAAGAATTTTCTTATGGGTTTTGTTTTTACTATTGCATTTGGTTCTGGTTTGAAAACATATGCATAGTAGCTATCAAAATATCCGCATCTTATCCTATCTAAGCTTATACCTGTTCTTTTGCTTAGCATTAATGCATAGAAGTATGTCTGTGTTGTTGCGTATTCTTCCTTGTGAGCATTAGGTTTGTAATCCCAAACCCAGATATTATCATCTTCTATCCTTAGGAGGTCTATGTGTCCTGTTAACGGCTCTTTTGTTTTTAGTATTTCCCTGTAATCTTCCATCTCATCCTCTTTTAACCATAGGGGCACTTCCACTGCTATTGTTTTGTTGTCGTTTTCCAGCATAAACACTTGTACTTTTGAATGATCGCTGTTGTATCTTCCTTCGTTGTTTTCCAGACCGTATCTTGTTAGCAGGCTGATTTCGTGCCCTGTTATCTCTTTTGGTTGTATTGATATTTTGAATCTTAACCGCGACCCTCTCGGTCCTCTTTCAAAGTATTCATGTGGGCAGTTGTCAAACACATGGTAAAGGTAATTTTTTAACGGATCAAATCCGTTGTTTAGAAGTTCTGCCTTTTTGTTGTGGACCCTGTAATGGTAATACCATCCGTGTTCGAATGAAGCATGCCTTATCACTATAACACCTCTTTTCAGCCTTTACCTTTATTCCTTGTATTATAAACTTTTTGGTAACTTTTTTATATTCATCCTTTAACTAATATGGTATGGGTTTGAAAATTTCTGAGTTGATTCCCAAGAGGGATATAAAGATAGAGGATTTGGCTAAAAAGAAGATTGCTGTTGATGCCTCTCAGATGCTTTACCAGTTTCTAAGTTCTATAAGGCAGCCTGATGGCACTCCTTTGATGGATTCGCAGGGAAGAGTTACTTCACACCTTGTTGGCATTTTTTCCAGAGTTTCCAATCTTATCACAAAAGACCTTAAACTTTGCTTTGTTTTTGATGGCAAACCACCATCTTTGAAATTGGAAGAGCAGGAGAGCAGGTCTTTGAGGAAAAAAGTTGCTGAGGAGAAGAGACAGCTTGCTCTTGAGGAAGGTGATATTGATTCTGCGCTTAAGTATTCAAAACAGTCTTCGAGGCTTGATTGGGAGATGGTTGGTGAGGCAAAAGAGTTGATTTCTGCTATGGGCTTGCCTGTTGTTCAGGCACCTTCAGAGGCAGAAGCTCAAGCATCCTTCATGTGTAAGAAGGGTGATGTTTGGGCAGTTGCAAGCTCTGACCATGATTGTTTGGTTTATGGTGCTCCTAGGCTGATTATGAATTTAACTTTGTCTAGCAAGAGAAAGCTTGCTTCTGGCTCTTATGTTTGGATTGTTCCAACGATAATAGAGCTTGATGAGGTTTTGGAAAGTCTTGACATAAATAAGGAGCAGTTGCTTGCTCTTGCCATCCTTTCAGGTACCGACTTCAACGTTGGTGGTGTTAAAGGTATAGGGCCTAAGAAAGCTCTTGAACTTGTGAAAGAGTATAAGACTGCTGAAAAGGTTTTTGCACATGTCAAACCAGAATTTGATTGGAAGAGAGTTTATAATATTTTCAAGAAGATGCCTACAACTGATGATTATTCTTTAAAGTGGGGTCGTGTTGATGAGGATAGGATTAGGAAGTTGTTGGTTGATGAGCATGATTTTTCAGAGGAAAGGGTCAACAAAACGCTTGAAAAGTTGGGAAACGTAGGAAAAGGTCAGAAAGGTTTGGGTGATTTTTTGTAGATGAAAGTCAAGTTTATGAATTCTAAGGGTGGGACACTTGTTGGTGTCTTGCATAAACCATTAAAAAAGTCGAAGTCAGCTGTGCTTTTTCTTCATGGCTTTACCGGTTTTAAGGAGCAGTTCAGATGGTGGGCTGAGTACATTTCTCTTCATGGGTTCATAACGCTTGCTTTTGATTTTACTGGGAATGGTGAGTCTGATGGTTTTTTTACTGAAGGCACAATCTCGCAGGAAGTTTCTGATATTGATTCTGCTATTAAATTTTTGAAGGAGAATTATGGTGTGGAAAAAATTTGTGTTTTAGGTCACAGCATGGGTGGTGCTGTTGCCATTTTGTCAGCTGCAAAGAATAAGGATATAGATTGTTTGGTTGTTTTGGCACCGTTAGCAGTTCTTAAGGGTAAGCCTTACAGCGAATTTGCAAATGAGATGGCTGACATATTGGACTCTAAAGGCCTTTGCAATATTGTTAACTGTAAGAAGATGCGCTCGCTTGACATGACCTTTTTTAAGGATGTGAGCAAGCATGATGTTCTAAAGGCTGTTAAGAAGGTTAAGGTTCCTATTTTGGTTATCCATGGTGATGCCGATTCAATCGTTAAGGTTAAGGAAGGTAAAATGATTTACAATGCTGCTGTTGTTAAAAATAAAAAAATTCACATTATTAAGGGTGCTGACCATGATTTTGCAAAAGGTCGTTTTTTCCTTACAAATCTTATTTTGGATTGGTGTAGGAAGTTTTTGAAATGACAACTCTCAGGGAAGCTTTGAAGGGTAAAATACCTGCTGATGAACTTGCTCTAGTCCCCCGTTCCTATGACGTGGTTGGTAACATACTTATTTTTTCCAGTCTTAAGGGTCTAAAAAAAAGGGAAAGTTTAATTGCAACTACAGTGCTGGAGCTTTACAAAAATATTAAAACTGTTGCCGTTAAGTCTAAAATGCATTCTGGCTTGTACAGAACCAAGAAAATAAGAATTATAGGTGGTGCAAAAAATAGAATTGCTGAATACAAAGAGAATAATGCAATCATGAAATTTAATGTTGAGACTTGTTATTTCTCACCCCGCCTTTCCACTGAGCGTTTGAGAATCGCTAAACTTGTTAAGCCGAAGGAATCCGTGCTTGTCATGTTTTCCGGAGTGGCTCCTTACCCTTTGGTTATTGCAAAGAATTCTAGTGCAAAGGAGGTTTATGGCGTTGAGATCAACCCTGAAGCACACAAGTATGCTTTGGAGAATGTTAAGCTTAACAAGGTGAAAAACATTTTTTTGTTCAAAGGGAATGTTAGGTCTGTCGTCCCTAAATTGAAAAAAAAGTTTGATAGGATTGTTATGCCTTTGCCAAGGACTGCTGAGAATTATCTTGACTTGGCTTTGTCTGTTGCAAAGAAAGGTTCAGTAATACATTTTTATGATTTTGAATTCGAGCACGATATAGATAAAGCTGTTGAAAAAGTAAAAAAGCATTGTAAGAAATGTAAAATACTAAAGGTCATAAGGTGTGGGGAGTATTCTCCTAGAAAATATAGGGTGTGTGTTGATTTTAAGATTATTTAGTTCGTTTTCAAAACCTTTATATATTTTTTCCTATTATTTAAAAAGTCGAAAAGGGGTTCTAAACTTATGGGGGTTCATAAAATGAATAAGAAGCTTGTTTTGGTATGTCTTTTTTCACTTATATTAGTGAGTTCTGTTTTTGCTGCTTCTGATAATATAAAGTTAAAGAGGATTATCGCTGACAGCTCAAGCAAGACCACCATTCAGAATTTTGAGAGTAAAGGTTGCACTCTTATTTGGAAAATGAAAAGTGCCTCATCTTTTTATTGTCCTGAGACAGCCAGTTTGACTGGGTTGAAATGGCGTGAGGATAGGATTTTTTACCTCGTTGATTTGAACTCTGATAAGCAAATCAATGCTGATGATGTTTGGTCTCAAGGCATTACTGGTTCTGGTGCTAATGTTATCATTCTTGATTCTGGTGTTGACATAAATCATCCAGAGTTAAAAGACAGCTACCTTGGTGGTTACGATTTCGTTAACAAGGATAATGACCCTTTTGATGATAACGGTCATGGTACTCATGTTGCTGGTATAATTACTGCTAACGGTAATGATGGTAACGCTAAAGGTGTTGCTCCTGACGCAGGTTTCTATATGCTTAAGGTTTGCAATTCTGCTGGTAGCTGTTACGAGAGTGACATGATCGCTGCCATGGAATATGCAGTAAATAATAACTTGGGTGAGGTAATGAGCATAAGCATTGGAGGGGGTAATTACAACTCCGATTGTGATTCAGACACCCTAGCTTCTAAGGTTAACTGGGTTGTTGATAACGGTATCACAGTAATTGTTGCCGCTGGTAATAACGGCATGGGCGTAAGTTCTCCTGCTTGTGCAAGTAAGGCCATTGCAGTTGGTGCTGTTGACTCTTCAAACAACGTTGTGTGGTGGTCCAATCGTGGCACTTCTCTTGATATAGTTGCTCCTGGAGTGAACATATACTCGACATTGAAGGACGGTAAATACGGTAAGATGAGTGGCACCTCAATGTCAACGCCTCATGTTTCTGGCGTTGCTGCTTTGTTGTTGCAGGCTAAGCCTGACATAACAAAAGAGCAGTTGAGGACTGCATTGCTTAACAATACAAATCCAGTAAACAAGTGTTACAAATGTAGTTTTTCTTATGGTGGGGCTTGTTATTCGCAATCTGCTGTGACTTGCACATCTAGCATAACTGGTAAAGGCGTTGTTGATGCTTTAAAGGCTTACAACTATGTTATGTCTCTAGCTCCTGCTTGTAACGATGGTGATACAAGAAGTTGTGGCACAGATGTTGGGGTTTGTGAGTTTGGGACTCAAACTTGTGCAGGTGGTAATTGGGGCCCATGTACAGGTGGCGTTGATCCTTCAACAGAAACTTGTAACGGTTTGGATGATGACTGTGATGGTTCCACTGATGAGGGTTTGGGTCAAACAACTTGTGGTGTGGGTATATGCCAGAACACAGTCGATAATTGTGTTAATGGTGAAATACAGACTTGCACTCCAAAGCAAGGCCAGGCAACTGAGACTTGCGGCAATGGTTTGGATGATGATTGTGATGGTATTGTTGATAACGGCTGTCAAATAACTGAAGAAAAATTCAGCTTCACTGGCACTCTTAACAAGCAAGGACAAGAAGTTAAGCATAAAGTTATCGTTAATGAAAATGCAAAAAATCTCGAAGCTAAGTTAACGTGGACTGGTTACAATGACTTGACTTTGAGGTTCTATGCCCCTTCTGGAAATAAGGTTAAGGAAGTTGATACGAGCACTTACATGAATAAGACCGAGCAAGGCTCTATTTCAAATCCAATTGCTGGTGAATGGTACATTTCTGCTTATGCTAAGAGGGTAATGTATGGTTCGTCTTCTTACACGTTGAGCGGAAAGGTGTCTTATTAGAATTCATCTATTTTTCTTTGTTTTTTATTATCTTTTTCTAAATAATTTGGTGGGTTTACCTTAACAAACTTGAATCCCCAGTCTTCGAGCATGTGTTTTGCATTTGGGCTTATCTTAGGGCATGCGAGAACTCCTCTGACTCTTTCAACACCTTTCATCTTTTTTATTTTTTCAACGTACCTTCTTAACTGTGTTACCGCACTTAAATCTCCGCAGTACCTTTTGCATTCAACAACTACTAGGGTGTTATTTTTATCATATCCAAAAACATCTATGAATCCGTACTTTGTATGTTCTTCTAGGCTTAATGGCTTGAATCCTTCTTCTATCAGTTCTGGGTTGTTGTATATTTTTTCTGCCATGTCTTTTTCTGTTCCTTTGAGCATTATCTTTTCATTGTCGTTCATTAGTTGTGTGTGCAGGAAGTAAATCTTATGTAATTTTATTTCAATTTCTTCTTTTCCTGATTTGTTGATACTCTTCAATATCGGTGTTTCTTCCATGATGAGACTATGTTCTGTATCTGCTTTCATATAATTTACTGGGGCGTTTCCATTTGGTTGGTGCACCAATAAATTTCTGTCTGCTTTTATTATTATGATTCTATCGCCTGCTGGCAAATAGCTTTCAGCTCTGCCGCTGTAGTCTATGCTGCAGTTCGCTGATAGAATTATTGTTTCCTTCCCGTTGAGTGCTTCCCTTAACTTGTTTAGGTATTCTTGCATTTTGCCACTACATACATTTCTTTGCTTTCGCTTTTTGATGCTTCAGGCTTTGATGTTTTTACAAATTGAAATTCTTTTTTAACTTCATTTATGAATTTCTGGTAGTTCTTCCCTTGGAATATTTTGCAGACAAAATTACCACTGCTCTTTAACTTTTTCTTTGCTATGCTTAATGCTTGTTTTGCTAGGTCGTAGCTTCTCTCTTGGTCCATCTCCCTTATTCCAGATGTTTTTGGTGCCATGTCGCTTAGAATAACATCAACCTTTTCTAAATCCTCTATTATTTTTTTATCGTAAACATCTCCTTGTATGAATTTGAAATTTTCTGCTTTTACTTTTGCTTTTTCCATATCAATACCTATTACCATCCCTTCTTTGCCAACGATTTCTAGTGCTGCTTGAACCCACCCACCAGGACTACAACCTAAATCCAACACCTTGTCTCCCCCTTTTATTAGTTGGTATTTCTCATTCAGCTCTTTTAGTTTGTACACCGACCTTGCGTAATACCCTTCTTCTCGTGATTTTTTTGTGTAATAGTCTCTCATACTTTTTTTGAGAATTCGGTGTTTTTATTAAGCTTTGCTAAGTTGGCAGTCCCAGTTCGAGTTTTTTCTTGTATGTTATTGCTGTTGGTGCTTCACCGCCATGCCACGTAAACCTTGGCCTCACCCTTATTGGGTATATCCTTTCAGAGTTATCATCAAGTATTATTCCAGCACCTGCTTCTCTAGGTAAATTGTTAAGATGCGTTAACAAATCTTCTGTTTGGTATATTTGCATCATCTCGTTTAATGCTTCAACATCTGGCTTTGCTGTTATTCTGTGGCTCAAAACCAGATCGGATTGTGTCATAACATCCTTATGTATTTTTCCAGGCTGTTGCGTTGCTAATATTAGTGAAACCCCTGGCTGTCTCCCTTCTCTTAACACAGTTACCAATGCATCTGTAGCCGCTGTTTTTCCTACATCTGGCAGGAATTCATGGGCCTCGTCAAGCAACATCCATACCATTGGCTTTTTTTCTCTTAAAGTGTCCTCATCGCTTCCTATGTAGCTGTAACCACCACCAATCATTCTTATCTCTTCTATTTTTCTGGCAACCATCCTTTCCAGAAATATTCTTTTTGTTATTAACCCTATAACTAATGATTTTACACCCCACCCTCCTGAACCTGTATAGCAACTCACGTCAAGAACACTCACTTTTCCTGCTTGTGCGATTTCGCTCATCTTAGTACCTTCCTCATCAAAAAGTCCCCACCCTTTCGCTGCTCTGAATCTATTTTTTGCTGAGTTTTTTGTGTTTATGTCCAATTCCTTGTCTTTGTCTATTGCATCTACAATGTCATCTATATCATAATCCTCTATACCCTCTTCTTTGAATTCATAGAGTATTTTTTCTATTGCTATTGCTACAGGGTCGTTTGGCTGCAGCTCGAATGTAAGTATCCAGTCCTCTGCTGTTAGCTCTGAAGGTTTTATTGAGAATGAGTAGTCTGTTGGTATCCCTTCATCTTTGTATTTTTGGTAGTAACCTTTTGGTGTGTATACCTTTATGTCCAGCCCTTCTGGTTTCATCCCCCACTCTTTTAGCAAACTTCTTTCTTTCTCATTGGGGTACTTCATTGTCCAGAATATTCCCATGGTGTCGAATATTATGACGCTTATGTTGTCTGCTATCTCTTTCTGCAGGTGTGATATGCCTTCTGCTATCACTCCTAATGACCAGCTTTTTCCAGATCCCCTTTTTCCTGCAACTAAAATAACGTGACTCCTTACAACATCTATAAAAACATTATTAGCTAGAGAAGTTGTCCTTCCCATCTTTACGTATGCTTTTCCCAAGAATAAGGTTCCTCTATCACCGAACTTTTTTCTGTCGGACTCGTCTCTTCCGACTATTATGTTGTACTCCATGTCTTTTGGGTAGTTTTTTGTTATTAAAAATTTTTCTGAAAAAGAAACCTACTCCTCATCAGAGTCTTCTACCTCTTCTTCTGTATCTTTTGGTTCTCCCTTGTTTATTACCTCGAGTTTGCCCATTCTTCCTGCGCTGAGTTGTTTCTCTCCTTGGAATTCGGACACGTAGCCGTTTGTTATCTTTATTCTGTCTCCTACCTTTACCTTGTCCACGTCGTCATTCCACAAACTAACTTTTATTTGTCCTGTTGAATCCTTTCCTATAGCGTTTGCTACTCTCCCTGTGTTTCCGAATTTCTGGAACTCTCTTGTTTCTCCAATGTCCACTATTTCTAATTCTATGTTTACGTTTCCCTGTCTTGGTTTCAAATCTTTTACTTGCATTTTATCACCACGCAAAATCTTTTCTTAGAAATGGTTTATAAAAGTTTGCTTTTTTTATCTGCTTAGC
>JAWABC010000018.1:0-2561 GCA_038884815.1 Candidatus Nanoarchaeia archaeon
AAACAACTATCTAAGTGTAAACATAAACCCACAACATGTAGTAACTATAACATACCCATCATGGTTCAGAGGAAGCGAAACAATAAGATTCACAGCAACAGACCCACACGGAGCAACAGACTACGACGACGTAACATTCACAATAACAGAATGCCAAGTGCCAAACACACCTCCTGTAATAGAAGGATTGCCAGATTTAAACGTAAATGAAGATACAGGGTACTGGGAAGCACTTATAGATTTATGGGCTTATGCTTATGATAATGAAACACCAGACAGCGGACTTACATTCAGCATAACATCACAAACAAACAACGCAATAGTAGACTGCATAGTGGACCATAATCAACACATAGACTGCGCAACACTACCAAACATGAACGGATGCTCAAACGTAACAGTAAGAGTAACAGACCCACAAACACTATACGATGAAGACACCTTCAGAATATGCGTACAACCAATAAACGACGCACCACAAGTAGGAGAAATACCAAACCAAACAATAGACTCATGCCACCAATTCACACAATTCGACCTAGACGACTACGTAAACGATGTAGACAACTCAGATAACCAAATAACATGGACATACTCAGGAAACAACTATCTAAGTGTAAACATAAACCCACAACATGTAGTAACTATAACATACCCATCATGGTTCAGAGGAAGCGAAACAATAAGATTCACAGCAACAGACCCACACGGAGCAAGCGATTACGATGATGTTACATTTACTGTAACAGAATGCCAAGGAGAAAACACACCACCAACACTAAACATTCCTGACCAAACATACGAGGAAAGTTCTGGAATGCACACAATAGACTTATGGCAATATGCACAAGACAACGAAACACCAGATGATCAACTGACATTTATTATAGTAAACCAGACACATCCTGAAATCGTAAACTGCGCAATAAGGGACAACAGGTTCTTGGACTGCACAGTACAACCAAACATGGTTGGTTATTCAGACATTACAGTTAGGGTAACTGACCTTGGAGGTTTATATGATGAGGACACATTCAGGATAACAGTAACAGAAGAGGAAATTGAAGAAGATCATGAAGTTGCACCAAGCATACAAATAACAAGGGTAATTTATGATGATAATGTGATGCAAGGTGGTTACATGCATGTAAATATATACGTGCAAGGAAACAAGATAAAAAATACTGAAGCAAGAATAATCATACCAGACCTCAATATAGATGAAGAATTTAACAGGTTCAAACAGATAGAGATAAAGATACCAGAAGATGCAGAGACAGGCTACCACACAATGGAAGTATGGGTCAAATCAAACCACAACGAACAGGACAGAGTGTACGAACAGTTCTTCGTACAGCCGAAAGAAACAAAGCAGAAAACAACCTACGAAGCAGAGGGCTCAAAAACAACAGGAAGTGTCACCGCAAGCAAGTACAACATCAGCCAGGAAACCATACTAACCCTAATAGCCATATCGTTAACAATAATACTGATAATAATATTAATAATGATAATAGCAACGTTAACTACCAAGAAATAGTATAGTATTCACTACCGAAAAGTTTATATAGAGGTTATAACCACCGAATAATAACATTTTTATGGTTAAAAGACTATAAGGAGGGTAAGATGATGATAGAGAAACTAAAGAAAATGAGTGCCATCCTAGTATCAATATTAGGAATACTAGTTCTGAGCACAACCGCGCTTGCATCAGACATGCAGCTCGGAAATTTTGAAGTAGAAATAGACGACATGTCAGGAGACATAGTCTATGTAGAAAGAGGTCAGGAAGTACCAGTAGAGGTAAGTTTTGAAGCCCTAGACAATTACGATGACGTAAGAGTCAAAGTATGGATCGGGGGCTACGAATACGATGACGTCAAAGCTGTAAGCAAAATATTTGACATAGAAAATGGCGTCTCATACAAGAAGACACTATACCTTGAAATACCTGAAGATATAGATATAAATGACAATGGTGGTATGGACACCTACAAATTGAAGGTTGAGGTATACAATGATGATTACAGCTATGAAGAAAGCTACACTCTGAGAATAAAGGAACAGAGACACAAGCTGGCAATCCTGGATGTCATCCTGAGACCTGGCTCAACAGTACAGGCCGGACAAGCATTGTTCGCTACTGTAAGGGTTGAGAACTTAGGTGACAAGAAGGAAGAAGACATCAGGGTTACTGTAAGCATACCAGAACTGGGCATATCTCAGAGGACATACATAGATGAGCTAACTGCACATGAAGAAGACAACGAAGATGAAGAAAGCTCAATGTCAAGCGAGGAAATCTACCTAAGAATTCCAGCAGACGCAAAGACAGGCTTCTACACCGTCAATGTAGACGTTGAGTACAGCAGAGGACATGAAAAGGAATCTGTAACAGGAAAGATATACGTGCAGGGAACAGCTGCAGAAGAAGAACAGCCTGAAAAAGAAAAGACTGTAATCGGTACAGACGCAACAACCAAAGTAGTCAAGCAGGGAGAGGAAGTTGCTTACAAGGTAATGATAGCCAACATGGGCAGCAAGCCACAAATGTACTC
>JAWABC010000018.1:2571-11963 GCA_038884815.1 Candidatus Nanoarchaeia archaeon
AGTGAGTGGCGAAAAGCTGTGGGGAAGCTCAAGAGTTGACCCGGCATTCGTAAAAATAAACAATGATGCCACAGGTGAAGTTTACGTCTACATAAAGGCAAACGCAGATGCTGCTGTAGGCAAGCAAATGTTCACCGTAAAGGTCAAGGCTGGGGACACCGTAATTGATGAAAAAACCCTAACAGCAGACGTAACTGCCAAGGAAGCTCCAGTTACACAAGTAGGCAGCCTAAGAAACGCATTGATTATAGGTTTCGGAGTACTTGTAGTCCTGTTAATAATCATAGGCCTTATAGTCTTATTCAACAGGATGAGCAGGGAAGAAGAGCCTGGCGAAATACCCTCCTCAGAAGGCCAAGCTTACTACTAAGAAAAAAGCATTTTGCTTTTTTTCTTTTATTTTTTAAAAAACACTAATTCTAAACCTTCAAACTAACAACCTTAGAAATACCGTCCTGCATGGAAACACCATAAATTTGGTCAGCTTCTGTGATAACCTTGTCGTTGTGAGAAATAACAATGTACTGGGCCTTTGAGGAATACTTCTGAATAAGCTTTGATAACAACTCAGAGTTCCTTGCATCAAGAGCAGCATCAACCTCATCAAGCAAATAGAAATAGGCAGGGTTATACTCTTGTATAGCAAAAATGAATGACAAGGCAGCAAGTGTTTTCTCACCACCAGATAAAGATCTTATGTCAAGAAACTTCTTGTCAGTAATCCTCACCATAATGTCAAGGCCGCCCTCAAAAACGTTCTCAGGATTCTCAAGCTCCAAATGAGCCTCACCCTTGGTGGAAAGGCTTGAAAAAATCTGTTTAAAGTTGCGATGGATTTCATTGAAAGTTTTCATGAATATTTCCTGCTTCTTACTATCTATCTCCTGCATAAGCTTCAGAACATCCTCCTTCTCAACAGCCAGCTTGTCAACCTTACCCTTAATCTCCTCATACTGCTTACTAACCTCCTCATAAATCTCCAACGCCCTCAAGTTAACGTTACCCATGCTGTTAAGAAGAGACTCAAACTTCTTGATTTCATACTTCAACTCTTCAAGGCTGACGTTACGACGAATCTTAGCACCAGCATACTCCTCAAACTCCTTGTTCAACCCTTCCAACTCAGCAACAACCTTGGCACGCTCAATACTTGTTGAATTAATCCTCGACTCAACATACTTAATCTTGTCACTCTCACGAATAATAAGGTTGTCCAAATCCTTTATCTTATCACTAACCTTGTTACGCTTAGCAAACAAAGACTTGAACTCATTAGAATATTTTTTCTCAAGAGCTTCCTTCTGCTTAAGTTCCTCCTTCTTTGATCTTATAGCTGCTGAAAGAGCAGTTATTTCTGACTCAAAACCCTCCCGCTCCTTCTCCTGCTGTTTCAAAATGTTGTTTATACGCTCTTTCTCAGCAAGATGAATCGTGCTGATTTGAACATCTATGTTTTTTAGCTCAGCCCTCAGCTCAATAATTTTAACGCTTATCACCTGTTTTTTCTCTTCAAGCTCTGAAAGCTCACTGGAAATCTTTGAATCTGACAAAGCTCTCCTCAAAGCATCACGCTGCTCCTTAAGAGAGGACAAAACAGAGTCAAAACCTTTCAGCTGAGAATCGACTTTTTTAATCTCAGCATCTATCTCCTTAATCTCCTTTTCATAATTAGATTTCTCCTCCTTCAGGGATGCAACATCAGCAGAGGTTGCAGTTCTTTCAAGGGCAGCAATCTCAACCTCAAGAATCCCCTTGCGCTCCCTCAACTTGTAAATGCGGTCATCATTCTCCTTTCTTCTCTCCTCCAACGTATCTACGATTGTACTAAGCCTTGAAAGTTCATCCTGCAATTTGCTTATGCTTGCATCAAGGTCCTTCTCAGCAAAAACACCAATGCTACGCCTAAAACCACCAATCATGGCACCACTAGACTCAATAAGGTCACCCTCAACGGTAACCATCCTAACCTTACCAATACCTATCTTCCTCGCAACATCTATATCCTCAACAACAAGAGTTGAACCAAAAACAAACAAGAAAACGTCTTTATACTTAGGATCATAAGATATTAAATCAACGGCAAGCCCAACAACCCCCGGAGATTTTAAAAGCTTCTTGGCAACATCACTAACAGGCTGAGGGTTAAGCTTATTCAAAGGCAAAAATGTAACAACGCCAAGCTTATTATCCTTAAGATACTTTATACATTTAGCAGCCGTAGCATCATCATCCACAACAACGCTCTTGATTCTTGGACCTGCAGCAACCTCCAAGGCAATGTTGTACTTAGAAGGAACCTTACCAAGGCTGGAAACAGTACCAATTATGCCCTTCTTCAACTCCAAAACCTTATTGATAGAAGCGTCACCAGAAACTCTCTCAGTAATGCTAATCTGCCTAGCCTTAAGACGGGCCATCTCCTCTGTGGCTGAAACGAATTTTTGCCTAGCATTTGAAAGCTGAACACTTAAAGAAGATGACTCGTCAAGGAACCTTGAAATATCAGAACCAACCCTCCTTAACTCAGCCTTCATCTCCCTAAGCTTGTTCTCCCTCTCAACATCACCTTTACTCTTTGAGCGCTGAGCTACCTTATCATCAACGACCTTTATGTTAGAAATGAGGACATTCCTCTTAGCAATTAACTCCTGCTTCTTACCTTGAAAAGAGAAGAATTCCTGCTGCTTAGCTTCAAGCTTAGCTTCGAGCTCATCAACCTTACTGAAGTCCAAGTTGTCGATGCCGTGCTTGGCTTTTAATTTACCAATCAAATCCTGAACTTTTTTCTCCTCCGCAGTTAACTCAGAGATCTTCTTGTTGATTTCAGACTTCTGCTTGTTAAGCATCGATATTGTAGTATCCTTATCCTCCATGTCCTTCCTCAACTGCATAGCCCTTGACTTAATCCTTCCAATCTCGGTCTTGCAAACTTCAAGACGAGACTCATCCCTTATTATTGAAGTGTTTAGTTCATCAATCTCCTTGGAAAGCTTAAGCTGCTCCTTCTCACCGCGAGACTCAAGTTCTAAAGTAAGTGATTTAACCTCTTCATTCTTCTGCTCTCTTAACTTCTTGTATTCTTCAATTTTAGCCTTAATCTTCTCAAGCTCAGAATTTAAGGAGTTTATTTTTGATTCCACAGAATTTTTTTCCTCCTCCTTAGCCTTAATCTGCAAGTGAATATAGGTTGCTTTGTTATCTTTGATGTTTTTCTCAAGCTCCTTGTACTTCAAAGCCTGATCCCTATCCTTCTTCAACTCTTTAAGGTAGGCATCACGCTCAGTGAGGATTATGTTAGCCTCCTTCAACTTCATTTCAACAGATTCAAGCTCATGAATTGCCTTCTCCTTTTTATCCTCATAAACAGAAATACCAGCAACTTCCTCAACAATCTCCCTCCTCTCCTCCGGACGCATGTCCATAAACCTTACTATGTCCCCCTGCAAAACTATATTGTGGCCGTCAGGATCAATCCTTGCAGCAGACAACAAATCTACAACCTGCTGCCTTGTCATAACCTCATCATTAATCCTGTAAACAGAACTTCCAGACTGCTTGACAAGCCTCGTAATCTTAACCTCTTTCTCCTTAATCGGGAAAGTGTTTTTAGAGTTATCAAAAACTATAGATACTTCAGCGTACTTCGCAGGGTCCTTGGTCTTGCCGCCGTTGTAAATAAGGTTTGCGGACTTCTCAGCACGCAAGCCCTTGGCAGAGGTCTTGCCAAGAACGAAGCAGATTGCATCAGCAACGTTACTCTTCCCAGCGCCGTTGGGTCCAAGTATGACATTAAAGTTGTTACCAAAAACCATCTCTGTAGGCTTAGCAAAAGACTTGAAACCCTTAGCATAAATACTCTTGATAACTGTCATGCATCACCTCTAAAAACTATCGAGAAAAAGGCTATATAAATATTTTGCTAATATTCGACAATTGTTGGAAGAAAGGTTTATAAGGTAAGGGTGTGACAAAAAATGCATGGGACTCGTAGAGAAAATAAAGGAAATAGCAAGGCAACAAAACATACCAGAATCAGAACTAATCATGGATGAAGTAGAATGGTTCATGAAAGAGCATAAGGGGCATGGCCGTTGTGAAATAATATTGAGGTATGACGAGAAAGAGAATTGCGTAAACGGAATATACCTAGAGTGCTTGGGTGATGAGCTGAAAGGATTAAACAACTGCCCACACATGGACATTGATACACCACCCGAACTGCTCTTCTCTATAGTGTACCTCAAAGAAAAAACCTCAGAAATAGAAATACAAAAATTGAGGAGAGAAGGCAAGATAAATGATCATGGCACCATAATAAACAAGGAAATAATAAAGTTTGGTTACAGCTAATCAAAATCTTTAAGCTTTCTCTGACCCTTAGCCTTTTTATGGTTCTGCCAAGTCATCCAAGACTTGCGAAAAATTTCAGGATGCTTTTCCCAGTTTTCTTCTATAAACTTTTTTGTGATGTGATTTGACTGGTAACCTGGACCTATCTTACCATATTTTTTCTCAAGCTTTCTAATCTCAGCATCACGGACAACCTTAGAAAGGATAGAAGCAGCAGCAACCACTGGAAATTTTGACTCTGCCTTGTGTTCTGCAATTATTTCAACCTCCTTGTTTTTAAGAAACCTTCTTATATAAGAAACGTAAGCCGATTTATTAGGGGAGGGGCAATCAAGAAATACCTTCTCAGGCTGCAGGGCATTAATTATTTCAGCAGACTTTATTGCTTCAAGCCAGTTTAGGTTAAGACCATCATTGCCATCAACAGCGTGATCAATCTCTTTAGGACTTACCACAAGTATCTTGTATTTTTTTGCAACGGCCTTTATTTTTTTGTAAAGAGCAGAACGCTTACGAGGCAAAACAAGCTTGGAGTCGCGAACGCCCATAGCCTTCAGCTTTTCCTGCTTTTCCTCTTCTATCAAAACTCCAGAGATAACAAGAGGGCCTATCACAGGACCGCGACCAGCCTCATCTATACCCAAAACCAAAGCCATAGCAATTCAGATTTTTTTGTTATATAAAAAAGTTATGATTAAGAATAGCGGGGAGTGGATTTGAACCACTGACCTCCGGGTGTCCAGAGCCAATTTGCTAGGCTATATGGGCCTTTCGCATCAATTAACTTGACTCGACGAGCACTCCTAGCTGCTCCACCCCGCTATGGTATCTATTGAGAAAACACACGTTTTTAAAGCTTTTGTTAAACAACCAAAGATTTTAATATAAGTAACTAATAACGCTACGAACCGTGAATGAAGAATTAAAGAGCGTTGTCACAGAGGCTGTTAAGGAGGCAGGAAATTTTGTATTAAAAAGAATTGGAAATTTTGGAAAAATAAGAATAAAATCTCCTAAGGACTTCTGCACAGAGGTGGATGAGGAAGCAGAGAGGATAATAGTAAATAGAATAAAGGAAAGATTCCCTGAAGCAAGTTTTTATGGAGAAGAAAATGGAAGGCAAGGAAATGGCAAGTATCTTTTTGTGATAGACCCTATTGATGCAACAACTAACTACCTCAAAGGCATCCCACTCTTTGACATATCAGTAGCTGTTTACTACGGGGATGAAAATATACTAGGTGTTATAAGCTGCCCAAAACAAGGTGAGGTATACATTGGAGAGAAAGGGAAAGGTGCTTACTTAAACGGAAAAAGAATTCATGTTTCAGACGTCCCAACATTAAGCCAAGCAGTTGTAGGATGGAACAGGAGCAACCACCCAACAGAGATGTTAGAGCCTTTAAAAAAAGTTCTTGTAGAGGTACTTAACCATGCGGCAACCTTCAGGGTTTTAGGAACAGCAGGCTTGGATTATTGTTATTTGGCAAAGGGAAGCTTTGATGCTTGCATAACACCTATCGCAGAACCTTTTCATAGTGCAGGCTACATAATCATGGAAGAGGCAGGTGCGATAGTAACAGACTACGAAGGAAAAAAACATAGTTTAAATTCAGAAACGATAATAGCTGCAAATCCAAAATTACATCCACAAATCCTTGAACTCATTAAAGCAGCAAGAAACTAATTAGAGCTGCATTCAACCAACTTATCCTTTATGTTAAACTTAACATCCATAAATTGTTCTATAACAAAAGCATTCGTACGCACATGATCAGTAATTTTTGATGACAAAAACTTACCGCAGCCAGAAATGGCCATGTAAGGGAGAAGCTGATCAGAAGTAAACCTGTCTACGCAGCCATGCTCAAAGTCCTGAATCAAGTTATTCGCTGCTTCCTCACCAACAAACTCTGCCTTTTTGCCAAGCTCGCCAAGAGAATCACCACCAAGAATAGAGTTTTCAGTCTCAACCCAAAGCTGAATGCCGGAACCAGGATTTAATGTGTTAACATAATCAATTTTTATCTTTGCATCTAACTTAAAATAATCAAATAACAATTTCTTTGCATAATTTGCCTGACGTTCAGCAACTCTGGAGCTACGCAAACGCTCAGAAGCAACAGACCTGCCACAAATGGACAAAACCTTCCCCTTTTCTATTATGTTTACAGGTGAAAGTTGCTTGACTTTACCAGAAAAGACCTCAACAAGGGCTCCACCTTTTGGATAGAAACCTTCCTTTTTAACAACCACACCAGTCTCATAACCAACACGCTTCAACAACGGAGAAAGAACAAACTTAAAATGGTCAACAGGCATAGCCCACTTACCATAAGTAGCACCTCCCTTGATGCGAATCCTTAAATCTGTTTTAATAGCAGGTATTAAAATGGACTGAAGAACAAGACCAACAGAACCGGCAGTAGATATGGCAACGTTAAGATTGCCAGACCTTACCTGATTAGGCTCAAATTGAAGTTCCATAGAATTCAACTCAGCACCCTCAACCTTCGCATCACACAACTTTGCAACTGCATTCACAGCTTGGAGGTGTTGCTCCTTAATTCCTGGGCTATCCCTACCTTTCCTAATGTTAACCATCCTGAAAGATTTACCGGTAAGTGCAGAAAGACCAAGGGCGGTCCTCAACATCTGACCACCACCCTCTCCTGTGCTGCCGTCGATAACTATCATAACAATAATGAGTAAGAACTTGTTTTTAAAACTTACCTAACCCTCTTCCGCCGCTTGTATTTGAGTGAATTAAATACAAGAACTTGAGGCATATCAATGTTATATGACCCCAATAAATTTCTTAAAGCTTCGTAACAATTATTACCCATACCGCGACAAGAAATCAATTCCTTGAAGTTATCCACCAAGTAAGAAACTTTATGGTTCTTAAAGTTTTTTAAAAGTATGTTTTTCAGGGCATTATGATTATAATCCTTTTGAGGAGGGATTAAACTAACAAATTCAGGGATATTCATATTCATAATTTGGTCCTTATTGTAATTTTTTATAAAGGAATAAAACCTTAATTGATCTAAAGCATAACCTTCCCTTTCCCTAATACGCTCCCTCGTAAGGTTAAACTTAACACCTATGCTTCCAAGAGAATGACCTTCAAGCCTCATCTTTAAAATCTCAAATTCCAAAGGGCCAAGCTTATCACCGTACTGTTCCAGCCTTCTAATTATTTCACCAACAGAAGATGTAGACAAGGTTTGATTGTATTTGTTAATCGTTTTTTTATAAGTCCAAACATAGTTTTTTTGAACAGCATCAGACATGAAACACAGCATTACCAACTAATTTATAAAGATTATTATAATAATCAAGAATAACATGTCAGGAGCAGGAGAAGGAAAGTACAGGATAAAAAACGTGAAGGTTTACCTGCACGAAAAAGGAAAGTCAAATGCGAGAATAACACACATAGACATAGAATCAGATGAAATTGCGAAGATAATAAAAGACGGAGAAGCAACTTATACAGCGGGAAAGCCCGGCGGTATCTTTATCGGGTTGAAGAAAGATATGATAGGAAGGGCAGAAAATCTGATAAAGAAGAAAAGAAAGGTTTAAAAGAGGATAAGGACAAAAAACACTAGTGCCGAGATCGCATAACCTGGTAGTGCGCAGGTTTGCTAAACCTGTTTCCTTCGGGATATCGGGGTTCAAATCCCCGTCTCGGCGTGATTTTTTATTATAAAGAATGTAATAATTAAAGGTTATAAATATTGGATAAACAATATATTATAGAAAAAAAAGAAGAGGCTACACTCTATTTTAAGAATAGCCTCGGTTTGAAATATAATTACCCAGAGTCATGAAGAATCACTCCATGTTAATCCCTTTAACATTAAAACCTGTCAAGACGATTAGATCCTTGAAAGATCCGTCTTTCTCAGCCTTGGTAGCCCTGACAAATTGCTTAATGTTAGGAGAGTACCAAAACCATACCCTAAAATAGTCAGTAGCCCCTTCTTTTGTTTTATATTCTGTTATCTTTTTAATTCTAAAACCAGAATAGAGATTACATAACGTTTTTCCCCTCAAAGTTAAGTCATGCCCAGTGTACTTGTAACTTACCTCCACAGGTTCGAATGCTTCAACCAAAAACTTAACTGAGGGAGTTTCCATTGTCCTACCCACATATAAAGATTCACCCCGAAAAAAGTCAATTAGTTTGTATTGCTCTTCTTTCATCTCTATCAACACACCATCCTGCTTTCTCTTCTGATGCCCCCCTATATATTTCCCACCTTCCTGATTCCAATAATATATGTTCTTAAAATTTCCATATCCTTCATCGGTAATCTCAACTACAGGCTTGCCTTGAAGATGGATTTTTTCAGTCGAAGTAACTTTAACGAGCCTGTATGGTTGCTGTTCATGCCACAAATCTTTGAACCACCAAAATTCACCTTTGTGGAAAATAGGAGGGACAGATTTGAATTTTTGGTCCAATTTCTCATATGTTCGCTTTTTAACTCCCCATTCTTGTATGTTAGTGTATAAGATTTCACCTTTTTGCTTAAGCATCCACCCCCTATCAGTCAGCATGTAAACCACTTCAATTTTGAAATTTTTAACCTCTTCAGAAATGGGTAGGATGCTTTTATCAGTTGCAATGGCTTTATAACTCGCTCTAACATCAACCTCTAATTCAAAGACGTAATGCTTACCGAATACTTCCATTTCCCTACCAGGCCCTCTCTTGAACGAAATAAACTTAATACCCTTCACAGAACCTGGAGAAGCCTGCCAGTACTCGTTTTCAGGGCTTTCATAAAAATCCTTTTCCTTTATAAAACTGGTAAGGGCAATTTTTTGTATTTCCTGAAAGGAAAATACATTAAAACCTTCTGCATATTTTGATTCTCTTGGAAGGGTAAAGGACCTGTAGGAGTTGAGACCCACTATCTGGTTTAAAAAATCCTTAATTTCAAGCTGACTTTTAAATTCCTTTAAAGCTTCTTTTTTCTTTTCAATTAAATTGGTAATATCAAAAAGAGAATTAATCCTTTGGGGAT
>JAWABC010000019.1:0-11708 GCA_038884815.1 Candidatus Nanoarchaeia archaeon
GTTTTTGAATAGAACAAAACCCTTTATAAAACTTACGATTTATAACTACTTATAAGGAATAACAAGATATGGGCCTGCCCGGATTCGAACCGGGGACCTCCACCGTGTGAAGGTGATGTCATAGCCGCTAGACCACAGGCCCAACCTGCAGTAGCCGGGACTCGAACCCGGAACAACCACCTTGGGAGGGTGGTATCCTAGCCATTAGATCACTACTGCACAACACAAAAAAACAAACAATGATTTATAACTCTTTTGAAATCAATTAGTAGAAATACCTTTCCTCTTAAGCTTAGCAGCAAACTTATGAGCAACACGCAAAGGCTCAGGAAGCTTAAAGCCCGGCTTTAAAAAAGATTTAACAAAGTCAACAGCCGAATCTAATGAAACACGATGACCAGGACTAACAAAGATAGGGTTGCTACCCTGCTTAGTGTACAAAACAACACCACGAATTTCTCCATTAACATAAACCTTACCTTGATGCACCTCCCCACACAGAAGCTTCTTAGCAACCCCAATAGTGGGTATGTTAAGGGATACGCCAACATAAGAAGCCAAGCCGGCTTTTAAAGGATGCAAAACACCGTTACCATCAACCATTATCAAATCAGGACGGTTCTCAAACAAGGCGAACGTATCAAAAATTGGAGGTCCTTCACGGAACATAAGCATAGTAGGTATGTAAGGAAACTTCTCTTTTGATACAGTAAACCTGCTCTCAACAAGCCTAAAATTTTTATCGATAATTATGCCAGAACAAATCAAGTCTTTCCCTTTAGCAGCTATGTCAAAACCGGCAACAAGGTTAACATCACCAAAATCATCCTTCACGATAACCTTGCTGGCTACCTTCTCCTGCAAAGCACGCATATCATTAGTCTTCATTTTAGATGAGCATCCACCAACTCCTTAACCTTCATGAGGTACTGAAGTTTTTGAACTGTCTCCCTCCTAAGCCTATTCATAGTGGATGAGGAACGGTTCTTAGCCAACCAACTCCTACAAGCGTCTATCTCATGAGAAATTATGTTATCAAGCTGTTGAGTGGTCCTTATCGAATTCTGCTTGATGAGAGAAAGCAATAAGCCAAACTCATACTTCCTTTTTATCTTAACTTCTGGAGGAACCCTTTTCATAACAAAGTCGTTATAATCCATAAAAACCACCCCCTACCGTTTAAATACCTTCCCACGCTTGCAAGACACACACATACCACTCACAACGTCATAACAGTTTTCACATACCAAAGAACCACACTTGACGCAGCTGTGCTTAGCGATCCTCTGCTTACAAATACTACAAGCAGCGGCTTTCATCTTACTATAATACAACAAAAGAATATTTAAAACTTACCTTAACGGCCTGAAAACAGCCTATCAGCAAGGTACCTTGGAAGGCTGCTATTTACTATCTTCATGGCGGCAGAGTTTATGTTATAAGGAATTCTGTAAAGTTGCACGTTAAACCCATCAGTATCAAGAATACAGTAAGAAGCGTAAGGGTTGTTATCACGAGGCTGCCCCACAGAACCCGGGTTGATAAAAAGCTTACCACCCAACTTCCTGATCATAGGTACATGAGTATGACCAACAATCAAAATGTCAGCTTTCGCCTCTCCAATGATGGAATTAAGCAAAGAATCAGATGAGTTTGGATAAACATACTCAAAAAGATGGTCATGGGGAGAGCCGTGAACCATGAAAACCTTTCTCCTTTCAATAGTTTCTTCATAAACTTCAGGTAGTTTTTCAAGGAATCCTTTACTTTCTTTGGACAAAATTTTATTAGTCCACTTCAAAGCAGCTTGAGCATAAGAATTAAACCAATCAAGGCTTTTTAAATCAAGACTAACAGCGTCGTGATTTCCTTTAACACAAACAATTTTTTCCTTACTAACCAATTCACAACATTCATTAGGATTAGCATTATAACCTACTACGTCACCCGCACAAAAAATTTTACTGACTCGTTGCAGTTTCAAATGCGTCAACACCTCCCTAAATGCTTCGAAGTTAGAATGTATGTCTGCTATTATGGCTATTTTCATTTTTGCAAAAACTTATGAGCCTTAACTATCATATCCTTATAATCCTTTATCTTCAAAAGGTTCAGGGCTTCATCTATACTAACCCATCTGTAACCCTCATGTTCAAAAGAAAGCTTAACATCATCATCAAAAGCTTGAAACAGAAAAAATGTAGCATGCTTATTAACCAATTCACCTTCCCACTTATAAAAAAATTTTGAATCATAAACGAAACCATCAATCAACTTAAGGTCCTTCAAACCCGTCTCCTCCTTAACCTCCCTCATAGCAGTTTCCTTATCAGACTCTTCCTTCTCCTTAAGCCCTTTCGGAAATGCCCACTTACCCCTGTTATTAAGCAGCAAGTAACGAATGTCATGATTCTTCTTAAATACAACAGCACCACAAGAACGCTCAAAACGCATTCCTAACACCCAATAATTTAACTAATTGAGGCAAATCATAAGTGTTCAAAACATCTTTTTTTTCACACCAACCACGCCTAGCAAGACTCACCCCCTCATGAATAAAAGAAAGCTGGTCCAAGTTATGGGCATCTGTACCAATAGCCAGCTTAACCCCATTATCAACAGCCGCCTTAATAAGATTAGGAGGCAAATCCATCCTATCAGGAACACAATTAATCTCCAAGAATTTTTTATTTTTCTTAGCAACCTCCAATATTTTATCAAAATCAAAGTCATAAGCCTCCCGATGGGCAATCAAACGACCAGTAGGGTGACCCAATATGTTAACATAAGGGTTTTCCAAAGCAGCAATTAATCTATCAGTCATCTTATCACGCGGCAGCTTGAAATTACTATGAACCGAAGCAGTAACCAAATCCATCTTTTTCAAAACATCATCATCATAGTCAAGAGAACCATCAACCTTAATATCAACTTCAGCACCACAAAAAACCTTAATCCCAGGAACCTGCCTCTTAACCTTCTTAACCTCCTCCACTTTTTTCATCAAATCCTTCTCTTCAACACCATGAGCAATTTTCTGAGATTTTGAATGGTCAGAAATGCTTATGTACTTATAACCTAATTTCTTGCAATAATTTGCTATGTCAAGAACAGAATTTGAACCATCACTATACTTACTGTGAATGTGAAGGTCACCCTTGATGTCACTTTCTTTGACTAGTTTAGGCAATTTTTTGTGTAGAGCAGCATCTATCTCACCCATGTTTTCCCTCAACTCAGGCTCAACATAAGCCATGCCCAACTTCTTATAAACCTCCTCCTCGGTTTTGCCAGCAATCATCCTGTCATTCTTCTTCAAAAAAAGCCCGTACTCAGAAAGCTTGTAACCTTTCTTAATCGCAATGGCACGCAAAGCTATGTTATGGTCCTTAGAGCCAGTAAAATACATAAGGGCAGAACCAAAGCTACGAGGCTCAACAACCCTCACATCAACCTGTATGCCCTCACGAATAATAACAGCAGACTTTGTGGGGCCTTTGGCAAGAACCCTTCTGACAGAAGGCATAGTTGTAAAGAAATCCATGACTTTAGCAGGATTTTTTGAAATCACCAAAATGTCGATGTCACGAACAGTCTCCTTCCTCCTCCTTAACGAACCTGCAGCAATCGCCTTATCCACCTCTTTCAAGCTTTTAAGCTGATTAACAATGTTTTCAGCAACAGGAATTATGAAATGAAGAAATGTCCTCTCCTCACCACGCTTATACAACTCTAAACCCTTAAGAATGTTCTCCTCAGTTTTTTCCTTAAACAAAGGAAGCTTACTAATCTTGTGTTGTTTTGCAGCCCTTTCCAAATCCTTAATAGACTTTATACCCAGCTTCTTGTACAAAGTTTTGACCTTCTTAGGACCCAAACCTTGAATTTCCATAAGCTTCGTGATTCCCTTTGGCAGGGTCTTCTTCAACCTCTCATACTCCTCAATCCTTCCAGTCTCAATGTACTGCTTGATCTTCTTAGCAAGGCCCTCACCAACACCTGGGATGTCTTCAAGCTTGCCCTTTTTGTAGATTTCTTCAATGTCCTCAGAAAGGGACTCTAAAGCACGAGCAGCCTTACGATAAGCCACAGGCTTCCAATTAACGCCCTGCATCTCTAGAATGTCAGCAATCTCATAAAAGATTCTTGCAATCTCTTGGTTCTTCATACCAACAAAAAAGAGAAGGTATTATAAAAAATTTTGGTTTTCCAAAAAAGTTATAAACAAAAAAGAAAATAGATAACTATGAATAAGAGGTGATAAATGCACAACCTAAACGTCAATGCGCTTACAGTTCTTGACAGGAGATACTTACTAAAGGATAAGGAAGGCAAAGTCATAGAAACTCCTGAAAAAATGTTCAGGAGGGTTGCTAGGAACATAGCAAAGGCTGATGCAAAATATTACAGTAAAAAAGATGTCAAAAAAATAGAAAAAGAATTCTTTGGAATAATGAGCAACTTGGAGTTTTTACCAAACTCACCAACCCTAATGAATGCAGGAACAAGAATAGGACAACTAAGCGCTTGTTACGTCATTCCTGTCCATGACTCCATTAAAGACATCTTTGAAGCAGTGAAAACAATGGCAGTAGTGCACCAGAGCGGAGGCGGAACAGGATTCGACTTCTCAAAGCTAAGACCCAAAGGTGAGATTGTAAAGTCAACAAGGGGAGTGGCATCAGGACCTATATCATTCATGAGAGTTTTTGACGTAACAACCGACGTAATAAAACAAGGTGGCAGAAGAAGAGGGGCAAACATGGGGATACTAAGGGTGGACCACCCAGACATAATGGAATTCATAAAAGCAAAAGAGAACCAAAAAGAATTCACCAACTTCAATTTATCAGTGGCTGTTACAGACAAGTTTATGAAAGACGTGGTAAGGGGAAAAAAATATCCCTTAATCAATCCCTTGACAAAAAAAACAGAAAAATGGCTGAACGCAAGAGAAGTTTTCAATGAAATAGTAAAAGCTGCATGGAAAACAGGAGACCCAGGATTGATATTCTTAGATGAAATCAACAGAAAAAACCCATTACCAAAACTTGGCCTCATAGAAGCAACCAACCCATGTGGTGAGCAGCCACTACTACCTTACGAATCATGCAACCTTGGCTCAATAAACTTACCTATGATGGTTGATTGTGGAAAGATAAACTGGAAAAAGCTAAAAAGGACCGTAAGAATAGCTGTGCACTTCTTAGACAATGTCATCGATGTCAATAAATACCCACTAAAGAAAATAAAGGTGATGACACAAGCTAACAGGAAAATAGGTTTAGGAGTTATGGGCTTTGCAGAGATGTTAATCAAATTAAAAATACCATATGACTCACCAAAAGCAGTAAGGCTGGCAGAAAAAACTATGAGGTTTATACAAACAGAAGCTAAAAAAGCATCGAGGCAGTTAGCAAGAAAAAAAGGAGCGTTCCCAAACATAAAAAAGAGCAAACTAAAAGGCATGAGGAACGCTACAGTAACAACCATAGCACCAACAGGAAGCATATCGATAATAGCCGGGACCTCATCTGGTATCGAACCGTTGTTTGCGGTTGCATTTGTAAGGAACATATTAGATGGCACACAAATGTTGGAAGTAAACCCGTTATTCATAAAAATGGCCGAGGAAAAAGGAATACTTAACAAAAAATTGCTTATAGATATAGCAAAAAGAGGGTCTATCCAACATATTAAAAAAATACCTAAAGACATGAAAAAAATATTTGTAACAGCACTAGACATAAAGCCAGAATGGCACATCAAAATGCAGGCAGCATTTCAGAAGTATACAGACAACGCTGTGTCAAAAACCATAAACTTCCCAAAAACGGCTACGATAAAAGACGTTAAAAAAGCTTATTTACTGGCTTACAAGATGAGGTGCAAAGGCATAACTATATTCAAATATGGAAGCAAAGAAGAGCAAGTTTTATATTTTGGAAAGAAGATAAAACTTAAAAGGCTAAGATTCATGGGAGCAGAGCCTGAATTCTCAGGGGGATGCCCATACCCATTCTGCCCTCACTAAAATGATAGAAGGAAAGGAAGCAAAACACTACAAGAAGCTAAAAAACATGATGGTACAGTGCCAACTATGCCCATGGTACTGCACTTTAAAAAACAGAGAAAGGGGCAAATGCGGTGTCAGAGAGAACAGGGAAGGAAAATTAATAAGCCTTGTTTATGCAAGACCCTGTTCCGTTAACGTTGACCCTATAGAAAAAAAGCCACTATACCACTTCATTCCAGGAAGCAAATCATTCTCTATAGGAACAACAGGATGCAATTTATTCTGCCAGTACTGCCAGAACTACTCAACATCAAGGGCAAAGCCAGAAGAAATACCAACTGTAAAGATGGAACCTGAATCAGTCGTACAGAATGCTATAAACTATGGCTGCAAAAGTGTATCATATACATATAATGAGCCAACAATATTCTACGAGTATGTTTATGACACTGCAAGAATAGCAAGGAAGAAAAAAATAAAAAACGTTATGGTAACAAATGGTTACATAAATGAAAAACCACTGAAAGAATTATACAAATACATAGACGGCGCAAATGTTGACTTGAAAGGTTTCACAGAAGAATTCTACAAAAAAACATGCGGGGTAAGGCTAAAACCAGTTTTGGAATCGCTAAAGTTAATGAGAAAAACAAAAACATGGATAGAGATAACAAACCTAGTTATTCCCGGATACAACGATGACATGAAAAAAATAAAAGAGATGTGCGAGTGGGTAAAAAAGAGTTTAGGAATAAACACGCCATTACACTTCTCAAGGTTTTACCCATGCTATGAAATGTACGATGTTGGTATAACACCAATTGAAACGCTCAAAGAAGCTTACGAAATAGCGAGGAAGGTCGGTATAAAGTTTGTTTACCTGGGCAATATAGGTTCGGAAGGAGGTTACTCTGACACATTCTGCCCCAAGTGCGGTGAATTACTGATAAAAAGAGGAACATATTTTGGAGTTGAATACAACAAAATAAAAAATGGAAGATGCTCCAAGTGCCAAGAAAAAATACCAGGGGTGTGGAAATGAGGGAATGCATAAAAGAAGAAAACATGAGAAATTGCAACTGCACATACGAGCCATGTTCAAGAAAAGGCTATTGTTGTGAGTGCATATTGTACCATAGAAAACGTAATGAGCTGCCAGCATGCTTTTTCCCAAAAGAAATAGAAAAAACATATGACAGAAGCATAAAAAGGTTTGTAAAAATAAATCAATAACAAAAATCAAGGTCATTTCTAAAACTTTTTATCCTTTCCTTAAAATCAGAAAAATAATTGTTACTAAAAACAGCCTCAGAAAATTTTTCTAACAAATCAGGATACTTCCTGACCAACACATTTCTTATACTATACCAGTTGTTACACTTAATGTTAAGCCTGTCAACCATGACATAATCAACAAAACTAATACTATCCATAAGAGCATCAAGGTCCTTTTCGGTTATGTAAGGCAAGACAGGACCAAGAAAAACATAAGTTCCAATACCTTCTTTTTGCAACTCCCTTAAAGCATTAATCCTTTCTTCGACAGGAGAAGAGTTGGGCTCAAAATTCACCCAGTCGTTCAAACTCGTTATGGTCATCCCAACTTCAACCTCTTCAAACTCTTTAAGCACGTCAATATCCCTTATTACAAGAGAAGATTTGGTAAGGATTGTAGGTCTAAAATTTTTTGGAAGAGTCTCCAAGATGGACCTTGTGAGTTTGTAATAACACTCAACAAATTGATAAGGGTCTGTCACGGAACTTAAAAAAACAGAACTACACTTCCTCATAGGTTTCCTCCTCAAATCCTTCTTTAACATGTTAACCGCATTGGACTTAACATCAACAAAGCTACCCCAACGTTCTTTATGCTTAGTGTACCTGAGCATAAAACGTGCATAGCAGTAAACACAGCTATTAGAACAACCAATATAGGGATTGATACAAAAATCAAAACCCAAAGTAGTCCTGTTCAAAATAGACTTGCAATTAACCTCTTTGACTATCATTTTATGAAAAAAGCCAGTCTCCTAATAGCATTTAACCTATCCTTATCACCAACCTTAGCATTCTTAACAGCTTCCTTTAAAAATTCTACGTTTGAATCTATAACCTTCCTATTCACAGGGTAAGGTACCCCGTCCTTGCCGCCATGAGCAAAAGAAAACTTAGCAGGATCAGACCAGCTAAGTTTGGTACCATAAATTATTTCAGAAATCAAAGCCAAGGCACGAATTGAAGAGGGGCCAACACCATGAATCGAAACAAGTTCCTCATAGTTTTTAGGTTGAAATTCATAAGCCTTTTTAAGATAAGCAAGAGACTTCCTTGTGAGATTAAGTTTATAATGATTAGGAGTCATGTGCAAAACCTCATCGAAATCCTTCTCCAAGTGTTTGGGATTGTCCTTAACAAGGTCAACTGAAATGTTTCTTGTCTCATTACTTTCTTTTGAAGTTAAATCAAGAACCTCACCACTCTTCTTATCACAACAGATAGCATTATGTGGTTCTTCAACAAAACTATCAAAACCGGAAAGCCAGTGATAACGCCTAGCATACCTAATTTTTGAATTCATACCTTGCTGGATTACAGCATACTTACCATCTTCAGAAAATATGAAGAAATGAGCATACAAGTCATAACCGTCTTGAATTAGAGCATTATCAACCTTCGCAGACATTCTGGAAGCATAAATCAAAGCAGAAGATTTCTGTGAAGAAAGGGATAGTTTTTCAGAATTAAACTCAATCTCGGAAGGAGTCTTCCTAGAAACATTACCCTTGCCACCACAAACCTTAACACCCAACTCTTTATCTGTAAGGGCAACCTTCAAAGCACCTAAAGTAGTAGTTGTGGTGCCTGAAGAGTGCCAGTCAAAACCGAGAACACAACTCAACGCTTGGAAGAAAAAAGGATCAGAAATCCTCTTAATCAATTCATCCTGTCCGTACTCATAAACTATTGCTTCAGATATTGCACCGCCTAAAGCAGTCATCCTTGAAAAAAGCCATCTGGGGCAGGTACCGTAATGCAACGGCAGGTTGGTGATGCCTGTCTTTCTCATAAATTGTTTTTTATTTTTAACATTTATAAATAATTTTGGCATACATGACAAGATGACTACTGCTGAAAAATATATCTTGGAGCATATAATAAATGATAAAAAATATATTAATATTGTATAACCAATATATACTTATAAAAAAAAAGAGATTGCTGGAAGAATAAAAGTTCAAGCAACCTCTCTAGACAGGAAGGGTATATACAGAATCTAAGGTTTAAACTTTAAAAACCTTCATCTGTACAGAAAATACTCCCCGTCATAATAAAATTCATTTTTGGCTCTTGTCTTATGATAAAGTTCAAAAACAAGTGAACCTTTAAGAGTTGGAGCTATAGCACCTCTATCATGTAAATTATCAAACCATTTGACTAACTCTACAGGACCATAGTTTACTGAAACTTTAATTTTAATCTTTTCACTACATTCTTTAGGTTCCTCAGGTGAATATTTAAAACCTTTTTCTACCACTAAATATTTTGTAATCGGACTTTCTAGAAGAAGGTTCGTTTTAAATATAGAGTAACAGTCTTCAACTTTTAGTTTTTTTAATGTAATTCTTGATTTTGGATCCTTCTCATTGTTTAAAGCACATTTTTCTTCTGCAGATTGTTTATATTTACTTTTACATTCTTGGTGATTCCTTGTGAATGGTCCAAATGGATCACCTTTGGATTCCCCCCATACAGCAAAAAAAGGGGTTGATAATGTTAAATAATCTTTGCCATATGGCTGCCAAAGAGGTCTGTAACGTATTTTCTCTCGCGCTTTTATTGTCAACTCAATGACAGGTGGGTAAACAGAGCTGTTCAATGAATACTCATAAATAAAATCGTAGCCGAATTCAAATTCTGAAAGATCTATTTCAGCAGGTTTTTCGGGAACAGAAGTTTGAGGAGGTGGTGGGTAGGGTGAGATAGGTTGACTAGGTGGGGGACTTGCAGTTTGCACCTGCTGTTCATGTAACCTTTGCTCACGAAGCGCTGCTTGGCCGAATGCTATGAAACCCCTGTCACCTTGACGCCTCACAAAGTAGGGAACACGAGCCAAGACTCTATCAGAGCCAGAAATAACCTCAATAAAGCCACGCTCCCAATCCTGATCCCTATACGTAGATGCGTATTTATCATTGAAATGCCCGAGCTTTCCTAAATTCTCAGGGTAAAAATAATGTTCACCGCTGTACCCCCTCAGCTCTCCACGATAGGGCACTCCGCTGCTCCAAACCTCTTTGAGACACCTATTTGCTTCGGTTAAGTCACATATTGTATGAACAGAATCGCCTTTGGTTGAAGTAAATCTTATCTCCAAAACAGGCTGCACGGCTCTGAGAGGAGCCCTGAGGTTAATTCTGATGTGGGCGTCCTGATTGATGAGGTAGCCGTCCTTGAAATAAATCTCATACTCACAACTATCTGACCCCCATCTAAGTGTACCTCTTTCTCTGTGTTCTGCCAAAGCAAAACTGCACACAACAAAAATTGAGAATAGTGAAAAGAAAATGATTTTTTTCATGGTAACACACCTCCCTATCGTTGAGTCTGAGGAGGGGAGTTGCTTGAAAAAGGCAGAACTCCCCTCTTGTTCTTATTTCTGTTTGAAGATAACATCCTTCACCTTATCCTTGTCAAGACTCATCTCAGCACCCGTTCTCAGCCTTATGGTGATCTTATCGCTGTGCACGACCCCACTCAGCTTGTCACCCATCCTGAGAGTAACGACGTCGATGTTAAGGCCACCTCCCTCAAAGTTGATCGTTTGGATGTCTCTGGCGTTCAATTCCAACTTGCCGTAAGACGTTTTTACAAAGAACACACCTGTAAGGACGTCACCACTCAGCACATCGCCATTCTTAAGGACGATTTGATCAAACTTTTCTGCCTGAGGGGAAGAAGAAGGGGCAGCCGCCATAGAATCCAAAACTTCAACTTTAACCCCATCATACATCATTTGTACAAAGTCACCATACTTAGAAAGGGATGGGATATACACCTTACCTATAAGACTCCCCATCTTTATTTCAAACTCATCTTTATTGCCATTCCTAAACAAAATATCACAGAAATCCCAAATTCCACCGGCTTTCTTGGCAGTTACAGACTTGATGTCTGACATATTTAGGTTAGTTCTAACACCCTTCCACTTAACATACTCAAAAACCCCTTTTTTATTAAGTTCGGAAAAGTAAGCATCTTTAACAAGGTATACCTCACCCTTCTCATTCGTCTCAGTTTCTGAAGTGGCGATGCTGCGGGGAATAAGACCAGTGTTTGTGGACATAGATGAGCGGACATTCAACATCGATCCAAACCTTATTGAATCTAGAATCACCGATCGAAGCAGAGCGATCGTGCCAGTGCATCTTTTCGGCCAGAGTGCGGATATGGATCCGATAATGGACATAGCCCGAAAGAATTCCATTATTGTGATAGAGGATGCAGCACAGGCAATTGGCGCAAAGTACAAGAATAAACCGGTTGGATCGATAGGTGATCTGGCATGCCTAAGTTTCTACCCAACAAAGAATTTGGGTTGCTATGGCGACGGCGGGATGGTTTTGACAAATGATGATTCTCTGGCAACAAGGATTGAAAGTCTGAGAAGACATGGACAGGCATGCAAGTACGC
>JAWABC010000020.1:0-7088 GCA_038884815.1 Candidatus Nanoarchaeia archaeon
TTAGAAGCAGAACAGTCTGTTTTAGGTGCTATGATTTTAGAAAATGAAGTTATATATGAAGTTTCAGAAATTTTAAATGGAGATGAATTTTACAAAGAAGCACATAAAATTTTATATAATATAATAAGATAGTCTTAAAAGTAGGTTTTAGGGGGTTAAAACTTTTTAAGTTTAACCTACAAAAAGAGGGCTATTGAATGCATAAAAAAGAGATCAAAGGAAAGGTCTACTTTTACACAAGCTACAGGGACAAGAATGGCAAGGTAATAACCAAATATTTGGGGAGTTCTAGAAAAGAAGCCAAAAAAAATGAAGACAAGCTAAAGCACAGAAAGAAAAAAAAGAAAAGCAGATGGTTCTTCTTTATCATACTGACTGTTTTACTACTAAGCCTTCTTTTAACCTTAAATGCGAGTTCTGAAAACCTAACTGTGCTGAATGACTCAGAAATAATTCTAACAAACCTAACACCAAGCTTTGAAATAAATCAAGAGACAGAAATATCAGAACTAAATTTGAGTACGACAGAAATTAATGAAACAATTGAGTTAACCTACACAGAAAATGATTCTAATTTGACAAAAGAAGAATTAACCTACAACGAAAACTATGAAAATATAACTGAAGAGTTAGCCTACAATGAAATTGAGGAAAATATGACCTTTGATAATATAATATTTGAAGAAAACATAACACAGGAAACCAACACAACAGAAGAAACAACCCCTGCCATAGACAATACAGCTTTACCAGAAACTAACACCACCGAAAATGCGACAGAGTCAAGTAATCAAACAAGCAGATTCTCAACACAAGGCTTTACAACTGAGGATTACCAAACAAGCGATACAGGAATATGCGATGAGGGTGATGAGGACACCACTTGCAATCTAACAACGCCACACGTATTCGCAACAAACCAAGAATTCAACTTCACAGAGCTTTACATACAGCCAGGAGGGAGCATAGAGCTTACCTCTGGTGCAAACCTGACATTAAATGCGAGCATAATAATAATGGAGGACACTGCTAACATAACAGCACAGGTAGTGAATATAACTGCAGAAAACCTGACAATCAATGTTGGAGCGATAATAAACGTAAACACAAAAGGGTTTGGACCAGGAGCAGGGCCTGGTAAAGGTGGTAATGGTGGTGGTTTAGGCTATCCTGCTGGCGGCGCAGGGTACGGTGGTGGAGGAGCATTCGGATATTATTCAGGAACTTACTATTATGGTGGTGATGCTTATGGTAACTTTTCTGAGCCTTTGGACTTGGGAAGCGGTGGTGGATGCTCTTCAAGCAACTGTGCGTACGGACCTGGAGGACCAGGTGGAGGGTTGATAGTTACAGACATAACAAACACATTGACTATAAACGGGGAGATAACATCAGAGGGAGGCAATGGAACATTATCAGTGGGAGGCCAAGGTGGAGGAGGGAGCGGAGGAAGCATACTACTCAAAGCAAGCACTATAACAGGAACAGGAAACATAACCGCTAACGGAGGACCAGCAGATACCTATGCAGACAGCAACTATGCCGGTAGCGGTGGTGGAGGAAGGATAGCAATATGGTACAACACCAATGAATTTGGGGGAGATGTTAATGCGAGCACATCACCTTACGGGATTTACAGAGGAGAAGCAGGAACCATTTACTATTGGGACATGGACGATGGTATTGAAGAAGTAGTAGTTGATAACTTAGGTTATGGAACCATTGGTGTAGCCTCTGGGTGCCCACTCTCAGGTCATCTTGACTTTTTGAACGTAAGCAATAGAGCTAATGCGACAGTACTTCCTAATAATGATTTAACTGTAAACAACACATTGCTAACTGGGAACTCTTACATAGATGCACAAGACAATGTGACGCTTACAGAAAGTTTTACCATAAGTTCAAGTAGTATTTATTCCTCTGCTAATTTGGTAATAGCAAATATTTTCGAGATGTTATCGGGTACTATTTACTTTAGAGGTTTGTTAAATTTACCTACAAACCAGATAGAGAACATAACCTTAGCATATGGGCCTGGAGGTTTGTTAGAAGAACCTGATAACAGTTTGAATTTAGGTAGTGAGGCTACTCTGCGATTCGTTACAGATAATGAGTTAAACTTTAACGAGCTTAATGTTTCAGGGCAAGTAGAGTCAGCAACCAATTCTGCTAGTACGTTTTATGCTGTTAACATTTCTGCGGTTAACATGACTATTTTGGAGGGTGGTAATATTAGTGTGGAGGGTAGGGGTAATACTAGTGGTCCTGGTAAGGGTGGTAATTCTAATAATTATGCTGGTGCTGGTGGTGGTTATGGTGGTGGTGGGGCGCCTGGTTATGAGAATGGGTACGTTTATGGTGGTAATGCTTATGGTAACTTTTCTGAGCCTTTGGACTTGGGTAGTGCTGGTGGTAAGGGTAATTGGGGTACTTGTCCTTCCGGTGGTAGTGGTGGTGGGCTTATAATTCTTAATGTTAGTGACACGTTAAACGTTTCTGGTGTTATTGATGCTGATGGTGGTGTTGCTAATGACCTTCCTTCTAATTGTTTTAGTGGTGGTGGTAGTGGAGGAAGCGTTCTGATAAAAACAAACATACTTACTGGTAGTGGGAACATTACTGCTTTTGGAGGGGCGAGTAATAAGAGTGCGACTTCTTATTATGGTGGTAGTGGTGGTGGTGGGAGGATAGCGATATGGTATTATGTGATGGATGAGTTTTATGCTGATGTTAATGCGAGTACGAGTGATGGTTATTATGATGGTGATGCGGGAACCATTTATTACTTAGACCAGCAGAACAACGTGGAAAGCATGACGGTGGATAATAATGGGTTGTCAAGCTCAGGACTCGCATCAGGAACACCGATATCAGGTCATCTTGACTTTTTGAACGTAAGCAATAGAGCTAATGCTACTATAAATGTAAATGATGAGGCTAACATAAGCAATATTGTGATAAATGGAAATAGTATTTTAACAATCTTTGGGAACCTTACTACAGGTAAGTTTGACCTTGTTTCAGGAACCTTGTATTCTTTAGGAAGTAATACGACAATACAGGAATTAAGCACACTGTCAGGTAGCATAATTTTTGGGGGTGGTACTTTAAAAATTCCGATAAACCTAATAGAGAACGTTACCTTTTACTATCTTACAGGCGGGATTCTTGACGTTCCTGATAACAGTTTGCAGATTGAAAGCAATGGTGTTTTGCAGTTTAACACAAATGATGAGTTAAGCTTTGAAGAGCTTAATGTTAGTGGTTTAATTACCTCATCAACCAACTCGGTGTCTACTTTTTATGCTGTTAACATTTCAGCAAACAACATAACAATCACAGAAACAGGAGCAATAGATGTGGCTGCGAAGGGGAATGCTTCTGTTGTTTCTAGTGGTGCTACTAATGGTTACGGTCCCGGCGGAGGAACATATGGAGGAGGAAGCAACAATTATTGTGGCGGTGGTGGTTACGGCGGGTTAGGAGGTAATGGCACAGGTATTGATGCGCGAGGAGGACTAACTTACGGTAGTATGATAACACCTCTGGACTTGGGTAGTTCAGGAGCTGCATCAAGTGGAAGAGGAACATGTACAACGGGAGCAGGAGGAGGTTTGATAAGAATAAATGCCAGCGACACCCTAAACATAAGCGGAAATATAAACGCTAGCGGCGGTGATGCTCTTACTTGTGGTGGGGGTGGCAGCGGAGGAAGCATATACTTAACAGCAACGAGATTTGTAGGTACTGGCAACATAGAAGCTAAAGGAGGGAGAGGGAACTCAACATCATATGATGGTGGTGGTGGAGGAGGAAGAATAGCACTCCACTACGGAACTTTTGATTACGAAGGAACAAACTCAACAGCAGGAGGAACAGGATCAAACACAGGGATGACGGGAACTGTTTACATAGCAGATTTAGACCCACCAAACATAACCCTTGTACTGCCAGAAAATAATTCAAACGTGGAGAGCCCTGGAGAAGTCAACTTCACATTCATAGCAAGCAGTGACAAACCAGTAAACAACTGCACCATATTCATAAACGATGAACCAAGCACTTCTAACCAAACAGACATCATTTTGAATACAGACCATAACATATCAATAATTTTGATACCAAATACCTACACTTGGAACGTCAGGTGCTACGATGAGACAGAAAAGGAAGGAATAAGCGACACATGGAACTTTACGTTCACGCTTGATGAGACAAGCCCAACGATAAACCTTCTATTACCTGAAGACAGCACAACAAACGTTACCTCAAACGTCATTGATTTCACGTACAACGTTACTGATGCTTCAGACGTAAACTGCAGCCTTGTAATACAAAATGGCGATGACATAAGCATAAACGTAACCACAGACTTCTTGCTCGACAAGGATGTAAACCAAAACCTGACAACATACCTTGACAACGCAGAATACAACTGGACGATAAATTGCACAGATGCTGCAAACAACGAAGGTACTGCAGAATGGAGAAACCTAAGCGTACTACAATATGCAGCCCCAAGCGTTATTTTAATTGAACCTGAAAACTTCAACAGTACAGTGGAACTCACAAGTCAAATAATTTTCAACTGCACAGCAACAAGTGATAGGGGACTGGTTAACATAACACTTTATGGAAATTGGCAGTCAATAGGGTGGCATGCAAACGAAACAACAACAGTCACTGGAAACTCAGCAGAGGCGAACTTCAACAAGATAATAGGGTATTCGGACATATTTACAGATAGAAGAATAAGATGGAACTGCAAGGCAGAGGACACGGAAGGAAGAGAAGCATTTGCCAGTAGCGATTACTACTTCTCAGGGTGGGACTTTGGAAGTTATGGGAATAGCAGCTACAACAACCAAAGCGTTGGTTTGGATAGCGATAGTTTAGGCGAGTACTCTGCTGAGGGAAACTACACCTCAAAAGTATTCGACGCAGGAAGCAACGCAAACTGGAACTTGTTGCAATGGCTGCCTGCAACTCCATACGGACAAGAACTGCCGAACAACGGTGAAAATGAAACTTCAAAATACCCAAATGGAGCTGACATGAGCGGCAACGTGCTGCTTATGCACATGAATGAAGAAAGTGGAAATGTAATAGATAACAGTGGTATGGGAAACACAGGAACTGTAAATGGAGAAGTGGTTTACGGTAATGTGGGGAAATTTAACAATTCTATAAGCTTCAACGGAAGTGGCGATTACATAGAAGTTTCTGACACCGCAAGCCTTGACATAACAAACGAACTAACCATAGAAGCATGGGTTAATAATGATAAGGATTCTACAACCAACAAATTCCAAACCATAATCTCAAAATGGGGGTACACAGAAACAATGGGGAGCGGAAGCTTCCAAGGCCTAAACATATCACAAATAAACGGCTACGATACAGTGGGGTATGACGGAGCTGTTTTCGACGGAAGATACCTGTACTTAGTACCAGTTGCAAACGCCACAGGCTCCAGCACCACTGGTGGGCACGGCATATTTTTAAGATATGACACCCAAGCGGAATTCACAAATGAAAGCTTCATTGCTTATGATGCAAGCAGGACAGACGGGTTGGTAGCAGAGGGTTATCACGGAGGAGTTTATGATGGTAGATACATCTACTTCGCACCATACAGGAACAGTAGCACAGCCACCGCTACTGAAGGTTATCATGCCGTAGCTTTAAGGTATGACACACAAGGTGGATTCACAAATGCAGCAAGCTGGACAGCATACGACGCTAGCTACACAGGTGGCATAGTAACTACAGGATACTATGATGCGGTATTCGACGGCAGGTATGTATATTACGTGCCTTTATACAACGGCTCAACAAACGGTTACCATGGAGTTGTTTTGAGGTACGATACTACAAAAAACTTTACTGATCCTGAAAGCTGGGACTCTTACAATGCGGGTTACACAAACTCGACAACTACAATGGGATACCTAAGAGGTGTTTTCGACGGAAAATATGTTTACTTTATACCTTACTATGCTGTAATAAGCGGTACAGCACAATACCACGGAAACGTTTTAAGATACGACACAACAAAGGAGTTCAACGACATGACAGCATGGGATGGTTACAATGCGGGAAACATAAGTGGATTAAACACAAAAGGATACACCGGCGCAGTATACGATGGAAGGTACATTTACTTCTCACAGTACTATGATGGTACAACTTTCAACTCAAACATATTGAGGTATGACACATGGGAAGATTTTGGAAAGTCATCCTCATGGATAGCCTATGATGCTGATGCAGGCGTAGGAAATTCTGCATGCGTAGGCTACTTCAACATGGAATTTGATGGAAGATACGCATACTTCCTCCCTTATTACAATGGTAGTGGTAGTTCGCACGGTAACATCTTAAGGTATGACACAACACAGAACTTCACAAGCTCAGCAGCGTGGTCATGTTACGACGCAAGCAACTCAATAAACTGTGGCGGAAACTGCAAAGCCTACATAGGTTCGGGTTTTGATGGAAGATATATCTATATGACACCATACTACAATGGTGTTTACCATGACATGATGTTGAGGTTTGACACAACAAGCTCAAACTCATCATACAGGTTAATGTATAGTGACATCCAAACTAAGGATGCAGTGTTAACCAGCCCAAGCTTCACGATAAACACAGCAGAGAACCACACATACTCAGCAACTTCTTTTACCAACATAAGCAGCGGATGGCACCACATAGCAGGCGTTTTCAACGGAACAGGGGTAAGGATTTACATTGATGGTGTATTACAAGGAGATAATCCTGCAGCGGGAACAATAGCAGTTAACGTGGCAGAGTTAACTATAGGAAAACTAACAGAAAGCATAGGCTACTTCAACGGAAGCATTGATGAAATAGCAATATACAACAGAAGTCTGAGCGATGATGAAATAAGGGACCATTATATGAGAGGGGCTGCAAAACTAAACTTCACTGTAAGAAGCTGCAACGATGCTGAGTGTGATGTAGAACCATGGAGCGGTGATTATGATAACTGGACTGAAAACAACATTTCACTATTAGACATAAACAGATACTTCCAGTACAAAGCATATTTCTACACCGAA
>JAWABC010000020.1:7117-11671 GCA_038884815.1 Candidatus Nanoarchaeia archaeon
GGTTAATATAAGCTATGGAATAGCAGAAGCAGACATAACACCCCCAACTGTAATATTAGAAAATCCGAGCAATGATTCAGTAAAAGCGGTAGGCTACATAGACTTCACATATAACGTGACAGACCAAAGCGCATTAGACAATTGCAGCCTATTAATAAACGATGAGATAAACGCAACAGACACTACGATGCTTAAAAATATAGCCGGACAAAACTTTACAGTATACTTGACAGTTGGGCAGTACAACTGGGCGGTCAACTGTACCGATAACGTCAACAACATAGGGACATCTGGGGTTAGGGTTGTAAACTTACCAAACATATCGATTAGCTTGACAGACCCAACGACAAACACAAATGTTGAACAATACACCTTATTCAACTTCACGGTTAATGTATCATGTAGCGACGCAAACTGTGGGGAAATAAATGTAAGTTTAGATCCTAATGCATGGTGGAATACAGACTGGAGTTACAGACAACAAATAGATTTATCGTTAACTTCAGCTATCACACCAGCAGGATATCCTGTTAAAATAATATTAAATTCAAGCAACACAGGAACAAATTTCAACTGGAGTAGAGAATGCGAAGACATAAGATTTGTAAATGGAAGCAACGACCTTCAACTAAGCTATTGGATAGAATCATGCAACACAACAGACGCCACAATATGGGTAAATATAGATGACAACATCACAACATCCGGACCAACCATCTACATGTATTATGGGAATAACGACGTCAATAATGAAAGTAATGGAACAACAACATTTGACTTCTTTGAAGATTTTGAAGGAAGCAGCTTAAGTACTACTAAATGGCATGAAGACGCTGTCAACAACATCGACCACAGTTTCGTAAATGGCAAGTTAAAAATCACAGGAGGAACGACCTCAAGTAACAACTACTGGATATACGACAGCACCGATACAGGAGACCAACACACCATAAAGAGTCTAAGCACAGTTGATAAAATCACAGTTGAGTGGGAGATGACGACAGAGAACGAGGGAGACATGGGTCAAGTGGGGATTGCATTAACAGATTCATCAAACTTAGTAAGAGCTTACCTCCACTATGCTGATGGAAGTGGGGGGAATGGAGCAGTACCATCCAGAAGGTGGCTAAACGAAACCGGTGGAAGCAGTGAATCAGCAGCAGCATCTGAAACTGTGAAATTCAAAATACAAAGAAATGGAACAACTATTAAGTTTTACATAGATGATTTACTAAAAGAGACCTCAACATTATCAGTAACACCAGTAAATCTATCCATCGCTATTGGAACATACGCAGGATACAGCTTCTTAAACATCTCTATGGATAACATACGTATTTACAACTATGTATCAGATGAAGAGCCAACCTACACGATGGGGGAGGAACAAACACAAACAAAAAACTTAATAACGACATCTGAGGGGGCAATGCCATTTTACATAAACTACGGTGAACCACAAACTTCAAACCCACAAAACATCACGCTAAAAAAAGACGAAAGCATTTTGGTAATGTGGCAGATAAATGCTACAGGAAGCGTAAGTGCTACCTACGAATTTTACTCTTACGGAAACTCAACTTCTGAAGATAGCGTTGGTACACTAACAGACAAGATAAACATAACAATAACAGGGTTAGCCGATACAACACCACCAACAATAAACCTAGAAGAACCCACTAACAATGCTTATAATGACACAACAAACATGATAGACTTCACATACAACGTGAGTGATGATGGAGCGTTAGCAAATTGCAGCCTAATCATCAATGATGAGATTAACATGACAGACACAACAATGACAAAAGACACTGCTGGACAAAACTTCACACTGAACCTAAACAATGGTGAGTACAACTGGAGCATAAATTGCACTGATAACAGCAACAACATAGGAGCAAGTGAAACAAGAAACATAACAATAGACATAACACCACCAGACATAAGCTTCGTTGACCCAACCCCACAGGACGCAGAAACGATAAACACAAGCTCAGTAACGATAAACGTTTCAGTATCCGAGAACGTATCGGAATGTATACTGGTGTGGGACCCATGGTGGGATACAAACTGGCAGTACAGACAAAAAATAAACCTCTCAGTAGCATCTGATGCAACCCCAGAAAACTACCAGATAAACATAATACTGAACAGCACAAACAACGGAACGAACTTCAACTGGAGCAGAGAATGCGAAGACATAAGATTTGTTAACGGAGCTGACACAACACAACTACCATACTGGATAGAAAGCTGCGACACAACAAACCAAAATGCATCAATATGGGTAAAAGTAGATCAAAACATAACAACAACCCCTTCAAATATACACATGTATTATGGCAATGACGATGCTACAAACAACAGCAACGGTGATTCCACCTTCGAACTATTCGACGATTTTGAAGGCACTGAATTAGACGCAACAAAATGGACTAATTTCACTCAGAATGGGGGCACACTTATTGTTTCTGATGGGTATGTGAATTTCACAACTATAACAACTAACGACTATGCTAGAATAAGAACAAACAATACCTTTTTTGAAAATTCTATATTTGAAATAAGTGTGGTGAACCTTACTGTCGGTGTGTCAGGATGGCATAATTACCAACAGTACCAAGGGTATTACTCTTATATGTGGATATCTGATTCAAGAAAATGGAGGTTATATAACGGTACAAATTACACAGAATCATTAGGTTCCTACCAGGTTACAAATGGGAATTACAGGTTTAAATCTTATGTCAACTCCTCAACATCGAGGATTGAGATTAGCGGATCTTTAACAGACTCAGCGCAAATAACTGGACAGTTCGATTTTGGCAATAGCTTATTTTATGTTGAAAATGCACATGGTGGTGACATGTTCTTAGATTGGATAAGAATAAGAAAATATTCGGTGGAAGAACCGATAACGGTATTTGAAAATGAAGAAAACTATTCAGGAAAATCAATTGTGAACTACACGATGGAAGTAAATAATGCTGATGAAAACACTTGGGCGAACTATACAGTAATGGGACTAACGGATGGAACAAACTATACTTACTGGGTGAGCTGTAATGACACAGCAGGAAACAGCAATCAGACTGAGATAAGAAGTGTTATCTACAATTCAACTTATGGCGCTGACACAACACCACCAGATGTTTATCTTGAATCACCTGAAGATGGTATAACGAACACAACCACAAACATGATAGATTTCACATACAACGTGAGTGATGATGGAGCGTTAGCAAATTGCAGCCTAATCATCAATGACGAGATTAACATGACAGACACAACAATGACAAAAGACACTGCTGGACAAAACTTCACACTAAACCTAAACAATGGTGAGTACAACTGGAGCATAAATTGCACTGATAACAGCAACAACATAGGAGCAAGTGAAACAAGAAACATAAGTATCAATGTTGAAATGATAACGTTAAATATAACTTTGGAACTTAACAAAACAACTGCAGCACCAAACGAACTTGTACTATTAAGTGGATACCTAAACTTCAGCAACGGAACATATGCGGACAACGCAAATATAGGAATTTACTTAGATGACACTTTATTAACAGAAATTGAATCAGGAACAAATTGGTGGAACACAAGTTGGAGTCAAAGAAAGAAGATAAACATTGAAGAAACTTCAGGCGCCGAACTTAATAATTATCAAGTTCTAATAGTGATTAACAGCTCAAACTTTGAATTCCAAAATGCATTGCCAGATGGGAATGACACAAGATTCGTCAACTCATCTAACGATGAAATACCGTTCTGGATAGAAAACTGGAGCAGCGACATGGCAAGAATATGGGTAAAAGTACCAACGTTAACGGCTGGGCAAAGCACTACAGTGTACATGTACTATGGCAATTCAAACGCTGACAATAAAAGTGATAGCTCTGCCGTGTTCAACGTGTTTGATGACATAGACGATGGAAGCGTGTCAGATTGGACAGAGTTTGATCCTGGAGGGATAGCAACGATGACCGCATCAAATAACACTTGGGTGAGCCCACCATACTCTATAAGGATGTATGATAGCAGCACCGGTTATGGCTCAGGAGCACAGAAGGATAAGCTGTGGGGATTCAACGACCAACAAATTGTAGAGTTATGGTACTTCAATAATGTTTCCGATGGTATGTATGCATCCATCTACATCTATGGAGAGGAAACTTCTGACATAAACTTCTCCAGCATAGCATTCAATAAAAATGGGACAGTGTCCTATTATGCAAATGAAACTGTCGTCATTGGGAATGACTTCTTACCAGAAACATGGTACAAGTTTGTTATAAAAGTCAATTTCTCCTCACAAATACCTACGTGGGGCTTCGAGGTTTATAATGATAGCTACCAACTAATGTACAGCTACGAAGGTTTAAGGTTTAATTCTACAACTGCAAAGCGCGGGGACATCATGCTCTACCTCCCTATAGAAGTTACAGGTGAAGTCTATGGAGATAATTTGTTTCCAAGAAATTACTCATCACCAGAGCCTGTGGTTACTGTTCTGAAAGAAGAAGTTACAACCGATGCTAACGG
>JAWABC010000021.1:0-11599 GCA_038884815.1 Candidatus Nanoarchaeia archaeon
AAGAGGATGGTTTTTCAGCATTTTTATCCTTGCTGTCAAACCCTCAAGCCTTGTCTCCATTTTTTTAATCCCTTCTTGGGATTTTAAAGACGCACTTTTCACCAGCACTCAAATCACTCCTTTCTCTGACTTATTTAAATAAATTTAAATGAACCACCCTCTGAATGGGGGATATTTTGTGAAACCGTACCTATTTTCTGAAGATTGCGCCTGCAACGCTCAAGACCAAACCACCCATAAAATACAAAGTCGCTATCACAAACAAAAACAAGAGAACATATTGCAATGTAGAAATAATCTTTTTCATTTTTACCCTCCCAAAATAGGTGGGGCAATACAACAACTATCTCACGGAGGTTTTACTTGACGAAAGGAGGTGAGAATAGAAGAGCACGCCCCACCAATATTTTTTCTCTATGTTGACGGCAGGGACCAGCCTGACCCGTCTGGAGGAAATGATTATCGGAGGTGAAGCAGACGGAGAAGGGCCAGCCCCACCGGGCCTTCGTGCATGCAAACCGGTGTGAAGGAAAGAGACAAAGGAGCCTCCCAGCTTAACAAAACACGAAGACCAAACCTAAATATACCATTAATCGTAAACCATCTCTGCGGTTAGAACAGTTAGAATTTTTGAACACTCCTCGCAACGTACAACATCAGACGGGCAATTGATTTGGTAAACCGTTTTACAACACGGGCAGACCAACCCCACCATGAGATCTCCCTTTCTCACACACACTAAGGATAAGACTTCTCCCCATGATTTCTTTCAACCGCGGGGTAGTATTTGTGCGTGCTCTTCAAGTATTTCCCAACGATCACACCGATGAGAAAAAGGAACAGGAAAATAATACAGACCAAGATTAAAACACTAAAAAAACTTAATGTAGGATTAGAACCTTCCATCATGCACCTCCCCCCCCAAAAATTTTCTTCTTAGTCAAGTTTTCCTCGAACAAGATAATGCACAAAAACGAGGAAAGCCTGAAGCACAATTGTGATTATAAAAATTGAAGCAAATAAAGTCTTGAAAAAGGAAGGAGGCAACCTGTAAATTAGAAAGCCACAAAAAGCCATAGCCAGCAAATACAAAATTTTGTTCATAACCCCTCCTTCTTGTTAAGATTTTATCTACCTTACCCGATTCAAGGTTCTGACAAGTTATGGCGAGGGCGGGACTGACGCACCAAATTTAATTTAAAAATTTGATGCATTGTCATACCCACCCCCATCATCTCTACTTCAAGTAGTCACTCAGGTTGTACTTTCTCACAATCGCATCAGGAACTTCCACCTTGAACGCCTTCACCACCGCCATCACGCTTTCCAAACTTAAGCTACGCTCGCCGGTAAGCGGGTTGACTTTGCCTTCAAGCCTGTACTTCGGACGCCTACCGAAACCGTCGAATTTCCTCGAAACAGTAGATCTTGATATTCCAAGAATCTCTGCAGCCTCGCCGGTGGAGACAAAACCTTTCTTTTTACACCTCATTTTTTCACCTCCCTCAAATCAAAGACTTAGTTAGTGAAACCACAAATCTCAACAGCATCGGTAGCTGACCAAGACCACCCGCAACTCTCGAGCAAGATTCTGTCAGCTTTGAAGGGTTCGTCAAGGTGAATTTTTAGAACACACTCTTTGCTGATCGAGTTAAGGATTTTTTTCTCCTCGCCTGTAGAGTTGTTTATCAGCTTAACGCTACTCCAACACATGTCGTAATCACCGATGATTGTTACGTTGGTGATGTAAAGTGGCTTTCCATAAACAAGAAGTAGGTTAGCCTTTACATTCCAGTTCGAAGGCGTCCAGCTGAAACCATAACCACTCCACTTGCCACACTCACCTCCAGTTGGAGCGTCAGGCTTCCCAACAGCATAAACAGCTAAAGAACCAGCAGGGTTTTCTGAAGATGCAGCAGCAGAACTGGCATATTGACAAATGATTTCTTTCACAACTTTTTGGGTAGTTGGAGGAGAAGTTGTGGGTTTCTTCATTGTAGAAGCACAAGCGGTCAAAGAAAAAACCAAAAAAAGTGAAACCAACCTAACCAGCTTCATTTTCTCACCTCCTTAGAAATCAGAATTATGCGGTGTGATGGTTAACCTCTAAAAACTCTGTTCACCACCTCCTGAGCTTCCAAAGAATTTATTGTCTTCTGAATGAGGCTGGAGTACATGAAAAGCCGTGCCCCAAGACTAAAAAGCATATAACCCAATATCGCAATGATCACCGAGCCCGTAACAAGAGTCGATACGGCGCTGACGCCAAAACTTTTTATCATCGACACAGCCTTCCAAACAAAAAATACCACAGAGAAAGACGATACTATAAGAATGAGCAGACCGGTGATTATTGCAACGATTGCAATAACCCACCTATTTAAAGACAAGCCGTCAAACTTCATCTTTCACCTCCTCATTGTACAGTTAGAATTTCTTCTTAGGACAATTTTTGTGAGAAAGAAAAACCATAGTTGTTAGAACAACCTCTTCACCATTGTCATCTTTTCCATAAAAAATCGTAGAACAGATACCGTTACACATGTTATGTTCGGTGTCATAAGTCCAATGCTTAAAAATGGCTTTACCGCCAGGATCGATTCTAATCTTAATAGGTACCTTGTCAAGAAAATTTCCTGCGGAATCGATAGCTTGCCATACCTTACCGTCCGGCGCTTTGACCCTTGTAAGGCGATGGGTAAGAGTTACTCCCCTAACACCTGACTCCTCAATAAAAGTTGTAGTCCACACCCAAACCGGACCTTTCATTTCTCCATAAAAACTTAAGGCTTCAACAACATGAGGAGCGTAAACAGTAACAAACCCCTTCCTGCATTGCACAATAGCATCTTCAGGAGGGGTTGGTGTGGTTGCACACCCAAGTATGAACAAACACAAAATAAGTAAAGTAAAGCGTTTTGCAGCAGCCATTCCAGCCCTCCTTTTAGATACTGAAAAATATATATTCTATAAAGTATATTTTAGAGTTGTAACCATATGAAAAAAATTTAAGGAAAGGGTGAGAGTGCTGCTTAGTTCTTCCAAGAGGGCCCCGTTGTTAAGAAAGGATTACCAGCAGCCCTCCCACCATAATTTAATCAATATTGTGCAGCCCTTCTACCTTATAGAAGAACCCCACTCCAAAGCCCAAATGTTACTCTTGTCATCACCAACAACGATGTGCCAACCTCCGTTATAGAAATAACCCCATACTGAAATGGGTTTTGCACTATTGGGAAGCTGGCCAACAAATTTGACTCTAACATTTTCACCAGTCAAAACGATTTCGGGGATGGAAGTTGCTTCAGCAACCGGTGTTGAAGGTTTGCTTCTGATCGTGAAGATATAGATAGATGTAAAACACATGAATGCCATGATAAGCACCAAGGCAGTGGGCCAATTTGAACCGTTACTCGTTACCGACTTCTCGCTCTCTTTGTTATCCATGACAAAACCTCCTTTCACTCTTCCAAAATTAAAGGTTACTTAACATTCACGATGTTTTTCATGAAATGTTCCTCTTCAACTCTGATAGGGCTCGCATAATCAAACCCCATAAACTCCTTAAAGTGTTTTGCAACCCCAGCAGCTTCGCTAACAGATTTGTACAGGCCTATAAGAACTCTGTACCAAATTCCTTTAGAGCCGAGGTCATAGCCTACGACGCTGATTTGTGGTTCCAGGCGAGGAATCCTTCTCACGTGTTCCAATGCTTCTTCCTTGGTCTTGAAAGAGCCAACATGAACAGTGTAAAAGTAAACAGGCCTCCTAATAATATTCTCTGAAGTCTTCTTCAACCTTTCAGGAGTATTGACAGGCGAAAAAACCACATCATGCTTAGCTTGTGAAACTTCCTTCTTGTCCTGAGAAACTTCTGAAATGAGAACGGATACTTTCAGCTTCAAATCCTGAAAAAACTCATTGGTAGAAAACTTAATTCCAAACTCCTCAAGCGTAGCCCTGCTCTTCCTATTGTAAGGCTTCATAACAAATTTAAATTTCTTAACCTCAAAAGGCTTGAGCAGAAAAACAGGCTGGAAGTAAACCCAATCAATACTAAAATCCGATTTGACGGTAATTGCGAGCAGGTCCTGCTTACAATTAACAACGTCAACAGAAAATTCGGAATCCTTGTTTTCAGGAATGTTTAAATCAAAAAAATTAGGGAACAAAACAAATGATGGTGTTTGCTTTTGTGTTAAGTCTTCCCCAATCTTTGTTATTTTCACCTTGACAGATTCAGGAGGGGGAAGTTGCTGATTTTGGACAACAGGTTTGGTTGTGGAGCAAGAAAACAAGAAAAAAAAGACAAACAAAAACTTGAAAAAAATTTTCATCTTCCCACCTCCTTTCTTTATGTATCTCGCCAGAATAAAAATTAGGCACAAAAAAAGTAGCACAATACCCAGGCGGTGAAAAAGGTTAAAACCTAGGACTATAAGTGCAATGGTAACCAGCATCATAAGAATTTTCTTGCACATAACCCCTCCAAAGAAAAAAGTTAGGGGCTGCAGCACCAGAATGTTTGTTCGTTGGTTTGGGGGTGATTCAACAAACGAAAACGCCTGATGGCAGCGGCCCCAAACTCAGCTCTTCTTGCTAAAAATTGGCAGAACACGTATGTTGACCTGAAACGAGCCAACATCATGAATCAGCATAATCTTTGAAGTCATCCTCTCCGCAAACGCCAGCGGTGTCTGGATGCTGTACCTAACAACAGCAACGCCCTCAGCTTCAAGATCAATCCGTGGATGGCTGACCCTAAGCCAAGAGTCGAGAGGCATGAGCGTTACTGTTATCTTGTTTGAGGTTAAGTTCTTCACCAAGAGCTCACCTTCGAAGAATGTGCTGTTGGGCAACATAAGTATGATTGAGGATACGTTTACATCGATGGTGTAAAGGGATTTGTGCTTAAGGTAAAAGTCGTTGTCAATTGAAAGTTTTTTTATAACAGGCTTACCCACCCTTTCACCACCAAAACCCCAGAAGAACTCAAATTCGTAGTTACCCACGGGCAAGACCCTCTGCATGAAAGCGCCAAAATGTCTGCTGTTGAAAGGTAGGATGAAGTCGTACATCTCATTCGTTACCTCGAGCTCCATCACACCGAAATCCTTACCATCCTTCTTGACGACGCAGGCAACTACTGGGAGGAATGTTTTCCTACCAGTGTTCTCAAATTCAGCGCTCAAAAAAACCCTGCCTTCCCTGATCTCTGCTTTTGCTTCTTTTATAATCCCTTCAAACCCAGGATTCTTGTTACCCCTCACCTCTATGACTATTAAAGACATTAGTTTAATAGGTTCTACAACTATACCAACAGGGTAATCTCCTGGCAGGGTATCCCTTGGCACACTAACCGTCAAGTTAACAGACTCCCATTTGCCTTTAGCCTCAGAACTAACAGGCCCTATCTTCTGAACAAACCTTACTCCAGAATTGGATTTGATCTTAAGGTCTTCTAGCCTTTCAGCGATAAGTATGTTACCTTGAGGGCCGAAAGCAACGTGCATCAGTTTGAAGGATACTGTCTCAGGTTTTTCTCTCAGGAGCATGAACTTTATTTCCTTAGTTTTTGTTTCACCGGCAGAGATGATGACCCTGTCAGCATTAGGGCTTATGCCCTCAACTGCATTTACGCTCGAAACAGCAAAAAGCAAGATGAGTGGCAGAAACAATAACACAAAAATATTTTTCATACACAACCTTTTCATACACAACCTCCTTTGTTAATTTCATTATTACTATTAAGAGGTGACATAATTTTGGGGTTATAAAAAAAGGATGGAAAGAAAAAATGAAAATCCCATCCTCAAAGTGAAAAAAAGGGGAACGCGCGCAGGGAGCTTGTGAATTTTTGTTGTAGGTACCCCTCAAACCCTATTGTTCAAGGGGGTGGGTTACTTGCGCAAGGGAATTACGAACGCGAAATCCCAAACACAGTAAGCCCTAATACCGGACAGGGGTTAGAACTGGGAAACAAATGCATAGTTCCCAACGCCATACTGCCCGACATAAGAAAGGTTGATACCATAAATGGCGCCTTGCTTCACCAATGCCACGTTGTCGGTTCCGAATTGCTCAACACCGGACATGTTCACTCCGTTCCATGCAAACTGATCGACATCGGCGAGGTTGTTCCAACCAGTCTGTTTCACGTACGAAGTGTTGGTACCAGCCAATGCAACCTGTTTCACAAGAGCAGTGTTGAACCAGCCCATCTGAAATACGTCGGAAGCGTTGAGGCCAGCGATGGCAAACTGACTAACATTCGCAAGGTTTTGGAAACCATACTGACCGATGCCAGACAGGTTCACACCACGTTTGAATGCCAGCTGCTTCACGTTGGCAACATTCGCGTAACCGACTTGGTCGATTCCAGAAATGTTGAGTCCGCCGAAAGCCATTTGAAGGACATTGGCGAGGTTGTTCGAACCAACCTGCTCAACCGAAGAAGCGTTCATACCAAAACCGGTTGCGAACTGCTTAACGTTGGCAAGGTTAGCTTCCCCAACTTGTTTGATGAAGGACTCGTTCAAGCCAAACCCAACCGCATCCTGTTCGACATTCGCAACATTACCTAGACCGAATTGCTTAATGGCGGAAATGTTAAGGCCAAACTTAGCTGCAAACTGGTCAACGTTGGCCAAATTGTTCGAACCAGCCTGCTCGATGCCAGAGATGTTCAAAGCGACATCATAAGCATTTTGGAGCACATTAGCTACGTTGTGGATTCCAATTTGCTCAATCGCTGAGATGTTCTCTGCAATGAAAGCAGCGTTCTGGTCAACAAAGGCCGCGTTGTACTTCCCAGCTTGGAGTATGGAAGAGATGTTCAGAGCAGTCATAAAGGCGTCCTGGTCCACGTCGGCTAAGTTTGCAGTACCATCCTGCTCCACACCAGAGATATTGGCTGCATTAAGCACTGCATACTGATTAATGTAAGCCGCGTTGTACTTCCCAGCCTGTTTGGCTGCGCTGATGTTAAGACCATCGATGGCCAGCTGATAAATGGTAGCGAGGTTCTGGAGACCGAACTGCTTGATGCACGAAATGTTCGTGCCCTTAAAAGCATCCTGGTCAACCAGAGCAACGTTTTCCTTACCAGCCTGCAGCACGTCGGAAATGTTCAACCCAAAGATGTTGCCAGTCTGGTCTATGTTTGCGAGGTTACCATATCCGTCCTGCTCAACTTTTGAAAGGTTGATGCCGTTGAACGAGAACTGGTTAACGATCGCGTCGTTGTAGAAGCCAGTCTGCAACACGTACGACTCATTGAGGCCACCGATGGCAAACACTGACACCGGGACCATCAATGCAAAAGCTAAAAATAGAGCCATGAGAATTCGCTTCATAAGCGTTTTCCTCCTTCTTTGAATTCAAGCTGACCCTGCGCGCGTTCTTTCCACGGTCACTTGAGAAAAGAAGAATAAGTATAAGTGCAAAAAAGGGAGGGGGTGGTTGAGAAGAGGTGGTTTGGGTTTGAAAATAATAATTCGGACCCCCTCCCCAAATAAACGTTAGTTTGTTAATCACCGACTTCCTTACCGAAGACAACCTTCTTGGCAGGAACCAACTCACCTTTCTTTTCCATCTCCTTCACCTTTGCTGCTTCCTTTACTTCTTTCTGCTCAAGCTCGGTGAAGAACTTCGCATCTTCAGGCTTGGCTGTCTTCCACAACCCTGATTTAACCCCGTTAGCGATGAGCTGAATAACAGCCTTCTCGATTGTCTCCCGAACACAAACCTGGGTAGGCTCGTTGCTCGTCCACCCAGTTTCAACTTCCAAAAGCTTGTCAATCTTGACGAACCTGAAAATTGAAAAGTCGACCTCCTCAGATGCTATCCTCTTATAGACGGAAACAGCATCCAAGACCCTACCACTTTCTATGTCTGTCAACCTCAAATCCGTTGTGACAGAGGCAACCTTCGCCCTGGCAGAAAGTCCGAAGCCTCGGTAACCAGCACCGGCTCCAGCACTCCAAGGCCATCTCTCATACTCTGTGATGGCACCGGCAATCAGGAATTTGGGAGCTTTCAAATTTGCAAGCCCACCATTGACACCTTTCACACCTTGCCTTACCATCTCCTCCCTGATCTTTAACTCCGTTGAGAGTTGAGGCCATGACTCTCTTTCCACAACCTCAAACCACCCTGTATCAAGCAATGCTTTGATCAGCATGTGAACTGCTCCTTGGGTGACGGCCTTTGAAAGATCGGTGGCTTTGTCATTCGGTTTGTGCTGACCAGTCTCATCAGGTAATTTCCAAACCGCTACCGTAATCTTCTCGGCTGGTTTTGGAATCTTCTTCATTTCCTCAGTGGCGCCCGTCCAGTTTTGAACTGCACCTTTCATGCTATAACGACCGTCAATAGCAGTTGTAGCGCAACCAAAAACCAGAGGCACCAAAGCGAACAAAGCTATCGCAAATAATGTTTTCCTCATAATTTTCCCTCCCTTGCTTTAGTATTTTTGGTACCTCTGTGGGTTACTCCATACCCCAAGTCGGGCTAAATCCGCTAAGGATGCCACTTCCTGGAGATATGATGGCAGTATTGCCGGTACCACTTTGGATGATGTAGTTAAAGTCAAAGTTGAAGTTGAGATTCTCGATAGAACCGGTAATCTCATCTGTCATCCTCTCGAGTTGGTCCATTAGCCGGTTCATCATCTGCTCTATCTTCTTGGCGATGTCTTCTTGGTATTCGTTCGTTGCTTTAGCCTTCTCAAGAAGATACGTGCCGTTGAAGGCGTTACCGCCAATGAAGTTGGGGTTGATGGGTGCCCACGGACCAAACTCAGCCCGAGCTGTTACAGGTAGAATCACCATAACAGCCAACACCGCAACTAACGCTAGAAATTTTTTCATAACAACACCTCCATCTTTTTTAATTTTTTTAGAAAAACAAAAATCCTTGATTCACCTCCTCCCGTCAAAGTTTATTTTCTAAATAGACTGCATGGCAGATTTTTGAGGGACCTTTGGGAAGTTAAAACGGATCTTGAAGCCCTTAACAGACTCGGCAGCATCTTTCACAACCTCTTTCACAGCATCTTCAAGATTCTTTGCTATGCCTTGCCTTGCGATAATTGAGTTGAAGTAAGTACCCACACGGTCGGTCTGTTTTATAGAAACGACGAAGCTTACACTGGCCGATGGCACTTTATCCACAATAATCTCCTCAGCAGAAGCTAACTTCCCCTCTATAACAAACTCCGCCTCCTTAACATCCTTTACGACGATGTACTTGCCGGTGTCTATCAATGCATTGCAGAACCAACCGTTCAGATGAGGGAATTTCGCTGTTGTGTCTTCGGTGACGACAAAAACCTTAGCCCTGTCATTTACCTGCCCCAAAACCACCCCTGTCAATAGAAAGAACGAACAAAACACCACTAAGATCTTGAAAGAATTCAAATTCATAAACCTTTTCCTCCTTTCGCGTTTTAGGTTAACCACCTCCTTTCTTAATTCAAACACCTCCTTTCACTTCTCATTTTTTTTGAATAACCTCTTTGATGATGTTATCGACTACCTCCCTTATCCTCGGCTTAAGAATCTCATTAAGAGGGTCTGGAGGCGACCACTTCACCGTTACTGGGATGATTGCGTAGGGCTTCTTTGCCATGGGGTCAGAGTTTCTTGTTGCGACACCAAAATAAACCGTGTAGGTGAGCTCATCGCTCAAGACACCTTTGCTATAGGCGGTAAGGCGTCCTGTCACAAACAACAAAGATTTGTCCTCCACCTTCTCAAGAAATTTTGAATCTTTCAAAGCCGAAATCAACTTGTTGTAAATCTCCCTTTGAAAAGCCTCTTTGTCCCACTCGAAAGGCGCTCTCTTCTCAGCAGAAATTTGCGGCACTAAATCATTAAATATGACTGCTAACTGGATTCCCTTATCATTAGCTGAGGAAAGCGCTGGAAGAAGGACAAATAACATGACCATCATTCTTCTTATCATCAAAACCTCCTTTTCAAGAAAGTAATAGGTGGGCCACTGAGACAGGTTTTTAACATCCTTGAGGTAAAACAAAAACAATCAAAGGGTGACAACCTAAATTGACTTCCAAATAAAGAATAGATTGTGGTGGCCCACCAAAAATTGTTTTTATTATAACATCGGCGAGGGAAACTTAAATAAGAAGAACCTTATCTTTTGGGTTCACCAACTTGGTTTCCCTAAACCTCATAATCTTCTTTTTTGACTTTGCCACCTCTTCTGTGTTGGATAACAATGCGATAGTGACCAACCCGTTATTAGACTTACTACCCTTACCACTCTTCTTGATGCACCTACCCCAGATTGGGTGAGTGCACACAGTTCCCTTCTTCAGGTTGCCAATCTCATCGTTAGGTAGGATGACTAATTCCTTTGATTTTACCTCTTTTGGCATGCTACACCTCCTCTTCTCAATCATTTTTTATTACCGCATCACCTCTCAACCTCTCAACAACTGCCAATGGAGAAGAGGAAGTCATGGCGCTCGAACATGAACCATAGTTTCACCCCCTTTCTAAAACTTGAAAAACACCACCTCCTTTCATTGAGATTTTAGTTATTTCATAGGGAAAACCACTGAAAAAAAGGTTTTTCACTTAATTGCATTTTTTTGGATATACAACACTCTAAGAGAAAAGGCATATGAAAACCTACAAATAACTGGTATTAGGTTATTTTGTAGTTTTTTCCGAGATATTTCAAGACTAATGGTTTATCAACCTTGCCTCGAAACTCTCATAACCTTCAAGCTGATAACCAACACTAAACACACAAAATTTGTCATGTATTAATGTTGGTATGGTAGTCTGCTGTCAGATCTGGTTAACCCACGAAGGGTTTTTTTGGAGACCAGCTCCGAATTTTTTATTTCTTTGAAATGGTGAATGTAAGCGGTGAAATTTATTTTGAAGCTATTTAAATACTTTTCGGTTATGTTCCTTCCTCCTAGTGCTTACTGGACACACCTTTTTTTGTGTGAAGAACGTTTGGCTGACTTATTAGTTGTATTTGATAATCAATTAGCCTCTATTTTATTAGGACTAACTACTATTTAAAGATTATTGGATTATAATATATTTTCACTAAGAATTAATGATAAAAACATTTTTTAAAAATAAATATTGTTTATCCAATATAATTAAGAAAAAAATAAGGAAAAAGAAGGCTGAGAAGTGCATCAACAAAAACAAATCCCAGCCTCCTAATGATTCATTACTTCATTCAAAATTGTTTTTCATGTTTGTGAAAAGACTTTTGAACTGCCTCAAGCTGAAAACGACCATCCCGAGCACAGCCCACACCATTATGATAATTGAGCCGAGCTGATAGAACAGGACAGTACTATGATAAAACCACGTCGACATGTCCCACCAAGGAAGAGAAGGCTTTGCAGCCTTCAAGCAAAACAAGAAGTCACAGTGGTAAACCCACCACCCCAATGAAAAAAGAATAATGTAAAGTAGAAACTTCTTTGTCTCCGACATGTTATTCTCCTTCTAAAAAGATTTTTTCTAAGTCCTGAAAAAAGGTAAACCTCTTGCAAAGAAACTTCCACCCATAAAACACGGCAGAAAAAAACAAAAAACATAAAGCA
>JAWABC010000022.1:0-11533 GCA_038884815.1 Candidatus Nanoarchaeia archaeon
TACAATTACACATTAAGAGCACCCAGCAGTGCTGGAAACTATACCATTAAGGTTAATACGAGCTACCAAGGATACTATGCTGAAAATGAACAAAACTTTACAGTACAACAACCAGAAAACAACATACCCATGATAACATCGATCCAGTACGAAGCAACTGTAAGCCCACTAGAAAACACCACAACACAAATTTCGATTAATTACACAGTAAATGACGATGATGGCACATCAGACGTAGACAACACAAAACACCAACTCATAATAAACTTCAGCAGCGGAGAAACAAAAACAAACACAACCTGTTCAACATCGGATTCAGGAAATGAAAGAACATACACATGTATTGTAGAAATGGAATTCTGGCAACCACCAGGAACTTGGAGCATAAATGCAACGGCATGCGACTACAGCAATGCATGCGCAGAAAGCGTAAATGAAACATTCACTTATCAAACCCTAACCGCAATGACAGCAGAACAAACAAGCATAACATTCCCAGACTCATACCCAGGACAACCAAACGTAAAGGCAAGCAGCAGCATAACAATAATAAACACAGGAAACGTGAACAGCACAACTGTAGATGTAAGAGGCTTCGACCTTAAAGGAGTGGATGACGAAAGCATATTTTGGGATGTTGACAACTTCACTGCAAAAATAACAGACGATTGTGGAGGTGATCAACTAATAAACAACACATATGTAAGCGTAACATCTGCAAGCTTACCAGCTGGTGAGTTATCCACAGAAGAGCTATTCTTCTGCATAACAACCACACCAGACATAAAAGCACAGACTTACAACACCACTGATGAGTTGTGGAACATAAGAATAACATAAATGGTTAAATATATAAGCAAAAAGCAAACATAATAAAACGAAAGGAGGTGTAAAGGTAAATGAAAAAAGAGGCCAGAATTGACTTCAAAGCAGTTTTAGTGATTCTAGCCATGACTGTGCTGGGAATAATATACATCGTACATGCTGCGAACACAGCAAATGTATCAGTGAGTGCCACAGTGACATCCGTGATGATAGAACCAGCAGACATACCAACACCATCGGTAACACCAACAGAAGCAGGAACAACAACAGTGTACTTCAGCTTTATAGTAGAGGACCCGGCAGGAATAGCCAACATAGACAACAACTCGGCTGCAGGAAACTTGACTCTTAACGACGTGGACAGAATAGCATCATGCACGGCAGAAAATGGTGTTAATGCGACAGCACAAAACTACAGCTGCACGGCAAACATAAACTACTACGATAACGCAACAACTTGGACAATAACGATAACAGGAGCAAACTTCAACGGCACAAAAGTTACAAACAACGCAAGAACATTTACATACAGCAGTTTAAACGCCATAAACATGACACCAACGAGCTTGAGTAACTGGGCATCAGCATGGTACCCAGGAGCTACTGACATACTAAGTAATGACGATCCACTGCTGATAAGTCAAAGAGGCAACACATACTCCACCAACATACAGACAACAGCTATAAACCTTGTTGGAGCTGTTACTGGCACAGAAATAATACCTGCTGCTAACTTCACAGTTAACGTAGCAGACGCATGCAATACAGGAACTGCAATGGTAAACGCGACAGCAACACAAGTAACTGATGCATACTTGCCAAGTGGCACACCAGCAACAGAACAGCTTTACGTGTGCATGGAAGAAGTACCTAGTGGGATATCAGCTCAGATTTACAGTAGCCCAGAAGATTGGGTAATAACTGTGTCTTAAGAGTAAAAGATTAAGGAGGGAAAAGGAATGGGGCGAAACCCTTTTTTATTATCTATTTTAATACTCATTATTTTGACAACTATTCTAGCGACTAATACGGTAGCTTGGGGTATAGTCAACCCATACATACCAGAAAACCCAGTAATCCTGACAGGAGGAGAAAACATAACCCTACAGATGGAATTACAAAACATGGAAGAAGACAGCAGGACAATAATTCTAAGCATAAAGCAAGGAGAAGAGCTTGGTAATTTAAGAGAAACCAAATATAATATGGAACCCATGTCAAGACAGCCTGTTCTGATTGATGTTGTGACAACAAAACTCACTAAAGCAGGCAATCACACTATAATAATAAGTGCTAAAGAAGAGGCAAAAAAAAGTAGTGGACAGGTCGGAGTCGGCTTAGCAGTTGACTCAACACCGATAAACATAATAGTCAACAACCCACCACCCACCTTGTTCCAGAGGCCAATAACATACGTGGTAATAGCCTTAATACTGATAATAGGTTACTTCGTGATTAAGCCGAGATGGAAGAAGAAAAAAATAGAGGAAAAAGCACAGTAGTTTTATTACACATTTTTATTTTTTTAATGCTTGTAGGTTTAGCTAATGCACAGAACAGCTTCACATTCAACGTGAGCGCCACAGTTAGTTCTTTAGAGACACCTGCACAACCCAGCGGTGGAGGAGGTGGTGGGGTAACACCACCCACAGCAGACTTCACAACAGACATAAAGATAATAAGCATAGAAATTGAAGAGGGTGGTGAGGAAGAAAAAACCATCAGCATTACAAACACAGGGACAAAAAACATAGTTGTAAAAATAAATCACAACCTTCCAGGTTACATACAAATAAAAGAAACGTCATTCAGCTTGCCAATCGGACAGACAAAGGAGATAAAATTCAATATAATAGCAAAGGAACCGGCAATAAAATCAGGGATTATAAAGATAGAAGCAGAAGACGTCACAAAAACAATACCGGTGATAATACAAATATCAAGCAGCAAAGCACTCTTTGACATAAAACTAGAAATGCTAAGAGAAGGCACAAGGATAACAGAAGGTCAAGATTTAAACGCAGTAATAACAATCATAAACATGCTACCTGGAAAAGAAGACGTAACCTTAGAATATACCATAACAGATTTCTATGGTAATGAGCTTTACAAAGAAACAGAAACGATGGCGGTGGAAGGGCAGAAGTCATTCACAAAAACATTCAAGACAAACCAACTCAAACCAGGGCAATACGTAGCAGGCGTAATATTAAAGCACGAAAAGACATTTTCAACATCGGCAACAGACTTCGAAATTGAAACAAAAGAAATAAAAATAGAAAAACCAACACCGATAACCATAAAATATTTAGAAAACTACCAATACCTTGCAGCAGCTTTGATAGCAACATTGGCGGTTACACTTTTAATAAAACTCCTAATAAAGATGAGGTACAAAAAATATGCCAAAAAAAAGAACAAACCATGAAAGAAGAGCAGTAGCTCTATTCATAGCAGCAATACTTTTCATAGTAGGATGGGCTGTTCTAAAAGACCCAAAGGTTGTAGGCTATGCAACTGCAAGGAACAGCATAGAAGTAATAAACCCCCAGAGCTACACAAACGTAAATGACTACTGGCAGATAAGGTTTTTCACAAAAGGACAAGGAGACCTAAGAATAAGCGAGGTCAAAGAATCCTTCTATTCCTTGTCAAAACCTGAAATAAGGTGCGGCGATGAATTAATTGATTATGAATATGATAGCACCATAACGATAAATGACTACAGATGCGATGAGGTAGGAAGCATAACAGCAAAGGTCAAGAAAGAAGGGATACAGAAGTTAAGGATAAACTTCTGCAATGAGGTTTATGTAACGAATTTTGCTACCAAAAAGGAAAACATTTAAAAAGGTATCTACTTCTGAAAAAAAGATGGACGAGTTGAGAAAGGCACTGAAGGAAACGACGATAACTTTTGGTACAGAGAGCACTCTAAAAAGATTAAGGAATGGGAAGGCAAAGAAAGTTTTCATGGCTTCAAACTGCCCTGAAAGCACGAAAAAAAGGATAGAATACTACACAAAAATAGCAAAGGTAGAATTAGTAAAATTGGACATACCCAGCGATGAAATAGGGTTGATATGCAAGAAACCCTTCTCAATAAGCGTACTAAGTTATTAAGATGATAAAATTCACATCAGAGACAATAGGTTACATAAACCTATTCGAAAAACTCACAAGGGCCAGAGTCAAAGATTGCTACATAAGCAACGAAGAGGTCATATTCATCGTTTACGAAGGTGAGGCTGGCAAAGCAATTGGGAGGGACGGCATAAACATAAAAAAAGCAACAAACATGATAAAGAAAAAAATAAAAGTCGTTGAATACAGCGAAGAGCCAGAAAAGTTCATAGCAAACATGATAGCACCACAAAAAGGAAACATATACAAAAAAGACGAAAACACTATAATAATAGAAGGGAAAGGAGCGAGGTTCAAGGAAGCTGTTCTTGGAAGAGAAAGGAAAAATTTAAAAGAGCTCCAAGAAATAGTATCAAACTACTTCAACATAAAGATAGAGGTACAATAAGATGGGAAACAAAGGTAGAGGATTAGGACTTGGTAAGAAGATGAAGATGAAGAGAAAAAGATTTAGATGGAAGGATGAAATGTACAAAAGAAGGATACTAAAACTCAAGGCTAAATCAGACCCATTAAAAGGAGTGCCTCAAGCAAAAGCCATAGTCCTGGAAAAATCACAAGTAGAAGCAAAACAGCCCAACTCAGCAATGAGGAAAGTTGTAAAGGTGCAACTAATAAAAAACGGTAGAAAAGTGACTGCATTTGCACCAGGAAACAATGCAATAAAACTAATCAACGAACACGACGAGGTTCTCATAGAAGCCATTGGAGGAAAAAAAGGAAGGGCAAAAGGAGACCTGCCTGGGGTAAGGTGGCAAGTCATAAAAGTTAATGACCAATCATTAGAAGCATTGCTATCAGGAAAGATAGAGAAAGGTAGAAGATGAAAGTATTCAACAAATGGGAGACAGAAGGAATAAAAGTAACGGACCCAGGACTGCAAAACTACATAAACTTAGAGCCAATAATCATACCAAGAACAGGCGGAAGAAACGTAAAGTCGCAGTTTGGGAAATCAAAAAACAACATCGTAGAAAGGCTCATGAACAAGTTAATGGTGCCAGGCCACAGGGGAAAAAAGCATAGGATAACATCGGGAAGATGCGGGGGAAAAGCGATAAGGGCATACAACATTGTTGAAAAAGCATTCAAGATAATAGAACAACAAACAAAAAAGAATCCGGTTGAAGTATTTGTAAAGGCAATTGAAAACGCAGCCCCAAGAGAAGAGATAAACACCATAGAATACGGTGGTGCGGTGTACCCACAACCTGTAGAGATGAGCCCACAAAGAAGAGTTGACTTCGCATTAAGATTAATGACACAAGGGGCATACCAAAAATCTTTCAACACAAAAAGAAAGATAGAAGAAACGCTGGCTGACGAAATTATAAAGGCATACAATGCAGACAACAAATCAGTTGCTATAGCAAAGAAACTAGAGCTCGAAAGGCAAACTGACGCCAGCAGATAAAAACACCAATTCTTATTTACTACTACAGAATGGAAATGCTTAAATAGAATTATTTTATCTCAAAAATGCCTTTAGCAGGGGGTTTGAGATAATGGGTAATCTTACTGAGGGAATAGTTTCTAAAGAATCAAACAAAAAGAGTCTGTGGGAATACGTGAGAAGCAAGAAGGATGCGGTAAAGAAAGGAGCAGCATTAACCTTAGCAACTATAACAACTGGAACACTTCTCTATGTGACACCACCAAAACTATATGCACAAGAAGCAAAACCAAAAGAAGTAGCAACAGAGACAAAAACGGAACAGAAAGAAGAAAAACCAGCAAGATTCATGGGAACTTTATATGCGGAAGGAAGTGCATTCTGGTGGCCTGATTTTAACGAACATCCTGCATCCTTAAATGCGATGCTCGGATACAACATACTCAAAAACAAGGAAGGAAATTTATTATTACCATACGTAAGACTGAATGTAAAGGCCAACAAATCAGAATTCTACTGGGACAACAGAGCAGACATAAGCATAGGCGCTGCTTACAGAAAAGGACCGTTCATCGTTGGGATCGAAGGAGGCTACAGAGAATCATTCAAAAAACAAGGAAAAGACGGTGGTTTTGGAAGGGCGTGGGGAGCTTTCTGGAACAAGGCAGAAGCAAAGCCACTCGCCAAGAACACAACTTTTCCTTTAACACCCGGAAGCATACAATACGCAGAGTTTGAAGCAAACACCTTAACAAGGGACATTACAGGGAATGCAAGACTCGAAGGTTATGTGACAGCATTAAACATCAAAGGAGTCAAAGTAGAACCTTACGTGGCAGGAAAGGTAGCTTACGACACCAAAAAATACCCCTGGGAAAGGTATGCCCAAGGATCAGGCGGTATAAAAATATCAAAAGGGCCAATAGCACTCTTCTTAGAAACAGGATACAAAAACTCCTTTGAAAAAGAAGGACTGGATGGGCATTACAATGCAGTAATGATAGGAATATGGATACCTCTATCAATCAAATAATCAGTTATAATTATGATTAAAAAAAAGATTCTGAATAGAAAGATAAAGATTTTAATAAAAAGTAATTTCTTGAGGTGGTAATATGGCAACGCCCATATACTTTGTACCACCCCTAAGCATGAGCATAGACCTAGCAACCTTAGCTTACTATGCAATAAAAAACAAATTCTCAAAAAAATTAACACTGGATGTTGAGTTTGACAACCCAAAAAAGGAAGTCAGCGCACTAATACCAGCATACAACGAGGGAGAAAGGTTAAACCACACGGTCGAATCCATAATAAAACAGACCTACCCTGTGAGGGACATCTACATACTTGATGATCTGTCTACCGACAACACAAAAAAAGTATGCGAAAGCTTAACTGAAAAATATCCCAAAGTTAAACATGTAAGAAGAAATGTGAAAGGAGGAAAGGCAGGAAACATAAACGCCATAATCAAAGAGCGAGGAAAAGAACTAGCAGACTACATTTTAGTAGTTGATGGCGATGTTGAACTGGAAAAGGAATGCCTTGAAAACCTTGTGAGCAGCACTGAGGAAGGGCCAGTTGTAACAGGGTTTGGATACACAAGAAAACCGAAAACAAGGATTGCCGGAATGCTGTATGAGGGAGAAATATGGATAAATTCTGTGTTCAGCTTCAGAAAAAAGGCTCAAGTAAAAAGAAACTCTGTCTTCGTAGTTTGCGGAGCACTAAGCCTTTACAAGAAAAAAATACTCGAAGAATTCCCAATACCAACAAGAACTCTTACAGAAGACACGGACCACACATGGTTATTACAAGAGAGAGGATTCCAGATAATGTACAATGACAAGGCAAGGGCAATGGGAGGGAATCCTGACAGTCTGAAAGGATACTGGAACCGGTATGTGAGATGGTTCTCTGGAACTTTCCAAAACATTTACGTTCATGGAATAAAAAACTTGAAAAAATCAAAACCTTTGTTCTACACAACCATCCTACCAGGAGTTATTGAAGTGGTGCCCTACTCAATAGTTATAAGTTCGTTGCCAGCTCTGGCATACTTCGAACCTGATTATGCAAAAGGAATACTAGCTGCTGACTTCTTATTATCAGTACCATTCCTTTTCATGCACCCCAAAGGATTCTGGCAAGGCGTAAGGCATTTGCCAGACATCTACGCATTCAAGTATTTCGGAAGCGTTGTGGCGTTGTATGCAGGAGCAAAAACAACATATGAAAAGATAATGGGTAAACAAGAAAATTGGAAAAACAAATGGGAAAGCACAAGCAGATAAAACTAAGGGAAGTATTCCTTAGTCATTATCAGATGAAAACCATCCATACCATTATTCTTATAACCAAACTCCTCATAAATATGCGGCAGGACAGTTTGAGAGCGCTCATTAATCAAAATAACACGATGTATTAATTTCCTACCAACCCTCCTTGCCATTTTGCCAATCTCCTCAGTTGCTTTACTTATCAAAACACGAGGTATCCCAGATGAGGGCTGAAGTGAGGTTATGTAACAGTCTAACATGTTTTCAGACTCAAGGTGGGCCATATACAAGCCTTTCACCACACCATCAAGGCGTGCAGTTACAAAAAAACCACCACAACATTCATAAGGCTTAACTTCAACCTCGATTGGCATGCAACCCTGACCAGGCTAGTGTTTAAAAAACTTTCTAATCGTTAAAGTAGCAGAGCAACCACCACAAAATAAATCACGACAGAAGTAACATCAGAGATTATTGTGGCAACAGGACCGCTGCCAAGAGCAGGGTCAAACTTAAACCTCTTAATAAGAAGAGTTATTAAAAGAGCAGTAAAACTGGCAACAATGAGAGTTATGAAAGAAGCAAGAGAAATGGCAAAAGCGATAACCTTAACCTTCCAAAGCAAAAAGATAAAAGAAAAAAGAAAAACACCAATTATTAAAGCAATAAAAAAAGCAATCCTCATCTGCCTAAACAAATAATTCTTGAAGTTAAGATCCTTACCAAGAATGGCAAGGTCACGAACAAAAACAGTTTGAACCTGTGTACCCAAAGCATCGCTCATGTAAACGATGGCGGGAACAAAAGAAGCAACTATCAAATATTTTGCAAGAGTTTCTTCAAACAAACCAATGTAAAGAGCCATGAACATGGCACCAAAAAAGCCTATAACAAGCCAATACAAACGATTCTTAATAGCGGTAGACAAAGGGATCTCCAAACTGTTCTCAAAATCAAGATGAGACTTATGAATGCCAGCAAAATGAAGAATGTCCTCCTTCAAAGACCTGTTCAATGTAGACAATATCTTCCTGGAGGAAACAACACCGAGCAACTTTTTTGACTTCACAACAGGAATCTGCTTCAGGTTATGCTTCAAAGCCAAGTCAGCAATCCTCTCAAGCTCAAAGTCAGGAGAAACACTAATAACACCTTTCTGCATCAAACTTCTAATAGGAGTGTTTTTAGGGTTATTAAAAAGCTCTTTAATGCTAAAAGTACCTACAAGCCTATCTTTATTATCAACAACATAAATGTAGTCAACGCTGTCATAAGTTCTGCTAAGCCTCTCCATCATAGAAAGAACATCCTTAACCGTAGAACCCTGCCTGACGGTAGGGATTTTAGTAATAAGATGCTTTTCTAAGGCCTTATGACCTTGCTTTACCTCATTTTTTGACATATAAAATTATGACAAGAAACTATTCAAATATAAATTTTTTGAAATTTTGCTTTATAATGGGCCTGCCCGGATTCGAACCGGGGACCTCCACCGTTCTTAAATTAGTCTTTGTAAGGGTGATGTCATAACCACTAGACCACAGGCCCATAAAAAACAAACGAAGAACTATGTTTAAAAAACTTTTGGAACCCTTAAGGTAAGGTGCAAAAGGATTACTTATGAATGTTGCCTATAGTACTCTTTAAGTAGTCTATTCTTAATCTCCTTCGATAGGTGCCCCCCCACTCTGTTAAGTATTGTGGGTATCTCACTTATTCTGAAGTTGTTAATGTTTTCCAATTCGCCTTCTAATAATTTTTTGTGTATACCTGCATACATCCCTCTAATTTCACTAATCCTTTCTTTGTATGCATTTTTTATTATTTGCATATCTCCTTTTGTAAAGTATTCACTCAACTTCGGGTTTAGGATATCCTTCAGGCTTTTTACAAATTCATTTAACAGGTACTTCTGGTTTTCTGGTATGATTATGAACCTTTTGCCTACGTCCTTCTTACCCATAGGTATGTGCCCAGCATTTCCTGAAGGTTTCACCTCTTTGATTACAAAGCTATAAACTTCCTTAGTAGAAGCATTTTTCATAAGCCCCACCTCACCAGTTCGTATATACATGTGGATATACTTTATATACTTTTCTGTGAAAAACTCTCATCTTTACCTTAATCCATCCCAACCTTGGGCATATATCAAAAAGAACATAGAATCAAAAGATTTAAATAACAAAAAAACTGGTTTTCGTATATGAAGAAAGAAGAAGAAAACAAAGAAATGATGCCAGAAGAAGAAATAGCCCAGATTTCTCCAGAAATACAGAAAAAACTTGATGAAATAAAGAAAACCCTTGAAAAATTCAAAGAGGAAGTCATAAAAAAATTAGGAAAGGACGTAATCGGCATTGAGCTATTACCACCAGAAAAAGAAAAGAAAAAATCACAAGAAATAAACATACTAATCCTCACAGACGATTCTGAAGTGCAAAAAGTCAATAAGGAAGCACTAAAAACAAAGTTAGAAAACACACTCAACGAAATAGCAAAAAATATTGACAAAAACATAAGGCCACAACTACTCTTAAATTCTGACTTAAAAGAAATGTGCTATGACGGTAAATATGATGTTCTTGATCTCATAGCAGCGGGAGCCCTTGTCTTTGATAAAGGAATGCTTGCAGCGTTAAAAGCAGCAGAAGTACACAAAGACATGGCAATAAAAAAATTCGAGAAATACGTTGTCAGTTACGTAGCAGCAGGGTCCTTATTCAGAGGAGACTCAAACCCAAACGACATAGACGTCTACATAATAATAGATGATACAGATGTTAAGAAGATGTCAAGGGCAGAACTAAAAGACAAACTAAGAGCAATAATATCAGACATGGGCTTCACAGCAGGAAGAGTAGTTGGAGTAGAAGCACAATTCCACGTACAAACATACATCCTGACAGACTTCTGGGACTCCATAAAAGATGCAAACCCAGTCATATTCACCTTTTTAAGAGATGGAGTACCATTATACGACAGAGGAGTTTTCATGCCATGGAAACTACTCCTACAAATGGGAAGAATAAGACCAAGTCCAGAAGCAATAGACATGAACATGGACATAGGAGAAAAACTCATAGAAAGGGTAAAACAAAAGCTGCTAAGCGTTGTGGGAGAAGACTTATTCTACGCTGCCCTTAATCCAGCACAAGCAGCACTCATGCTTTACGGCATACCACCACCAACACCAAAAGAAACAGTAAAACTCATGGAAGAAATATTCGTGAAAAAAGAAAAAATGCTGGAAAAGAAATACGTAAACACACTAGAAAAGATAAGGGTTATGTACAAACAAGTCGAACACGGAAAGGTAAAAGAAGTTTCTGGAAAAGAAATAGACGCTTTACTCGCTGAAGTAGACCAGTACCTAAAAAGGATAAAAAAATTATTTGCAGAGATAGAAAAAAGAAGTGAGGTAAAAAACATAGAGGAAATATACGATACGTGTATGATGGTAACCAGAGATGCCATAAAATTAGAGACCAACGAAAAGATTACTGACATAGAGAAGGATTTCAAAGAAAGAATGATCAATGAGGGCAAGCTTCCTGAAAAGATGCTTCAAATACTGAAAGACGTCATAAAAGCAAAGAAAGACTTCAAAGCAAAAAAGATAACAAAACAGGAAATAGAAAAGATAAAAAAATTTGATTGTGTGGTAATTGCAACAGACCATAGTGTTTACAATTATAAAGAAATTATTGATAATTCAAAATTACTTATAGATTTGCGCGGAGTAACTAGAAAATATAAAGTATCAAAGAATATAGTAATGCTTTAATTATTTAGTATGGATATAATAAATGGCACTGATAAAAAATAAGGGAGTGTATAATGAGCAAATATAAATTAGTAGAAAAAGATGGGAAAAAAGCAAATATAGGAA
>JAWABC010000023.1:0-11525 GCA_038884815.1 Candidatus Nanoarchaeia archaeon
CTTTAGTAAAATGGGGATACTCTTTTTCCCCCTCAGTCATTGTAACGTATCTAAATAATTTGTCAGCATGAGGCTCATAATCGTAATGAATAGCAGTGTGAGTTATAGTTTTTTCAACCCCCTCAACACCCCACGAAATAGGGATTGCTTCACCAACAAAAGCATTGCTTGGTGCAGAAATAATTGCAACAGAGACCGGATCTGGAATATTTTTGGTGTCAGGAAAAGGTGTTTCTGTAGTACCAGCTTTACAACCCCCAACAAAAAATATTACAAAGAATATAACAAATAAAAAAGCAACACCTTCCTTTTTCATAATCTGCTAACTGCCATATCCACTATATAAAGGTATTCATCCCTAAGAGGGGTTTAGAATAAAAAAGCCCCAGGCGGGAATTGCACCCGCGACCTCATGCTTACCAAGCATGTGCTCTACTGACTAAGCTACCGGGGCATCTGCCGGGGAAGGGATTTGAACCCTCGAACCCACTAAGGGACAGGATGTCCTATTCCTAGGAGTGAATACAACACAAGCTGTATTGTCCCTTCTTAAGTCCTGCGCATTTGACCAGGCTTTGCTATCGGGTCTTTAAGAAACCCCGGCATACCTGGACACTAGAAAAAAAGCTTTACAACATTTAAAAAGGTTTCTGAAAAGAAAGAAATTTAAGCTTCAGCAATACTATAATCATATGTTTATAATAATAAAAACCTCACAACCTTTAGAAGAGCTCATGCTTTACGCAGACAAAGTCAGCACCAGGAAATACACTGACAAAAAAGACATGAAACAATTAAGTGACTATTGGGATTCTTGGAGCGGAGTGGAATTAGAATAAATCAAAGTTCATCTACCAAAACTTTCAACCTATCATAAGTCGGGTACTCCTCGACAAGAGCTACTTTCCAATGTTTTTTCATATCATCCTTTAACATAAGAAGGACCCAGGGAGCAACTAAAACACACCTTTTATCTTTATCATACTCAAAAAAGGATTTTGGCACAGAATACTTTGTCAAGAACTTAGAAACTTTATTAAAATCCCTTGTAAAAACAACTCCATGATAGATTGTGCCTTCTGAAGTTACAATATCATAAGGCTTTTTCACATTTTTAGCCCTGATTTTTATCCTGTTTGACAGCTGAACCTTGTCTTTCAACTTCGCAGTACAGTAATGAACATTCTTTATTTTGCCTTTACAATATTTTAACAATTTTTTAGCAAGCTTATCAGAACCCTTAATCCCATAGGACAGATTATCCTTACAAACAAAACCAAACCTTGCAAGTTGGTTGGCAGATGCGTCAGAAAACTCCAACTCGTTGATGTTAAAAAAATCAACCTTACCTTTTATAAAATCTATAAGCTGTTTAGTCTCTTTTTCAGTACCAGGTATTGCAGGAATTTCAACGCCAACATCCCAATCAAACTTTCTTGCCAGCATTATCCTATACCACGACTTATTGTTATAAATATCAGGATGAAACCTTATCTCATCCAAGCTGGCATCATACAACTTTTTTAACGCTTTTTCATCAGCAAGGTCAAGAGAAGTGTAAAGATGAATGTGGAATTTCTTACCAAATCTTTTTTTCAAAAGCTTTATGTAGGATAAAGTGCGGTCAAGCTTAATTAAAGGATCTCCACCAGTAAAGCCAGCACCCCTAGCTCCAGTCAACTCAGCCTCCTTTATCAGATCATTAGTATTTTTTATCGGCCATTCATTGGCATAAGTCACATCCTTGTTTTTCTTCTTATCAGAAATTGGGCAGTAAAAACAATTCCTTGAACACAAACCAGTCACAAACAAAACAAGCTTTCTCCCCTGAACACAGAGCTTACAGCCTTCCGGCAGCTCACCAATCTTATAGGAATAGTATTTTGTTTTCATCATGAAAAGCCTCAGGAGGGATTTGCACCCCCGACCTACTGCTTACGAGACAGTCGCTCTGCTGACTGAGCTACTGAGGCTCAAATATGCTCCAGCATCTCTTTCTTATCATTCTTGAACTTCTTCTGACACTCAAAACAAACAAAATGTTTCTTTCCCTTAGCATCCTTAATGTAGGTACCAACCACCTTGCCCAAAAATGTTTCCTCAACCTTATTCTTACAAATTTCACATTTCATAACAAAAAGTTTGTAATACAGGTTTATAATAATTTCTAACATTATGAATGAAAAAAGATTACTATTTATAAAAAAATGTGAATCGTAAAATTTAAAAATATAAAGGTGACAAAAAAATTTATCACTCAAAACAATTTTACAATCCTTAAAATATTAACATGGATAGTGAAAGCTCAAAAAAATTAACCAAAAAGGAACTGCAAGAAAAAATACAAAACTTGCAGAAAGAAATAGAGGAAAAAACAAAACTAGCAGAAGAAAGACTCAACAGAATAAAGTATTTACAAGCAGATTTTGACAATTATAGAAAAAATTTTGAGAAAGAAAAAGAAAAGATAATTGAACTGGCAAATGAGAACTTGATGAAAGAATTGCTGATAATCATTGATGATTTTGAAAGGGCGTTACAATTAATAGAGAATGAGAAAAATAAAGAGGGATTAGAAATGCTTCACAAAAAATTTTTTAAAATACTAGAAAACCATGGTTTAAAAAAAATTGAATCTTTAGGAAAAAAATTTGACCCTTACTACCACGAAGCATTGCTCAAAGAAAAATCGGATAAAGAAGACGGAACCATTTTAGAAGAAATCCAACCGGGATACATATTAAAATCAAAAATAATAAGACACTCGAAGGTAAAGGTAGCTGATAACAAACCTGAAATTCAGGGGTGATAAAAATGGCTAAGGAAAAAATCATAGGTATAGATTTAGGAACTTCAAATAGCCAGGCTGCTGTAATGATAGGTGGAAAACCAACAATAATACCCTCAGCAGAAGGAGCAACAATAGCAGGAAAAATGTTCCCTTCAGTGGTGGCATTAACAAAAGACGGGCAATTACTTGTGGGTGAGCCAGCAAGAAGGCAGGCGGTAACAAATCCTGAAGGGACGGTGATGGCTGCAAAAAGAAAAATGGGGACAGATTTCAAGTACAAACTTCATGGAAAGGAATACACACCACAACAAATATCAGCATTCATATTACAAAAAATAAAAAGGGACGCAGAAGCATTCTTGGGAGAGGAAATAAAAAAAGCAGTAATCACCGTACCAGCTTATTTCAATGACAACCAAAGAACTGCAACAAAGGATGCGGGAAAAATCGCAGGCTTAGAAGTTGTAAGGCTAGTAAATGAGCCTACAGCAGCTTCAATGGCCTACGGCCTCGACAAAGAAGGAGAACACAAAATTCTAGTCTTTGACCTAGGAGGAGGAACTTTAGACGTGACCATAATGGAATTTGGAGATGGAACATTCACCGTTTTATCAACATCAGGCGATACACAACTAGGTGGAACTGATATGGATAACGCAATAACAAAATGGATAGTTGACGAATTCAAAAAACAAGAAGGAATTGACTTGAATGAAGACTCGGTAGCTATGCAAAGAATAAGAGAAGCTGCTGAAAAGGCAAAAATTGAATTATCAACAGTTCTCGAAACAGAGATCAACTTACCATACATAACAGCAACAAACAAAGGACCAAAGCACCTTTCAATGAAGCTAACAAGAGCAAAGCTTGAACAACTTGTGGAGCCTATAATAAAAAGATGCGTACACCCCATTGAACAAGCATTAGAAGATGCAAAACTAACAAAAGATGACATCAAAAAAATAATACTAGTGGGCGGTCCTACAAGAATGCCAATTGTACAAAAATTCGTGGAAGAAAAAATAGGAAAAAAAGTTGAGAGAGGAGTTGACCCAATGGAATGCGTAGCCATTGGGGCTGCGATACAAGGAGCTATACTAGCTGGAGACATAAAAGACATCGTTCTACTTGATGTAACACCATTAACGTTGGGCATAGAAACGCTAGGGGGTGTGATGACACCGCTCATAGAGAGAAACACAACCATACCAACAAAGAAAAGTCAGGTTTTCTCAACAGCAGCTGACTTCCAAACTGCAGTAACAATACATATTTTGCAAGGAGAAAGACCTATGGCAAAAGACAATACGAGCCTAGGACAGTTCAACCTAGTAGGGATACCACCAGCACCACGTGGAATACCACAAATAGAAGTAACATTCGACATAGACGCTTCAGGAATACTAAATGTCTCTGCAAAGGATTTAGGTACAGGAAAGGAACAAAAAATGACCATAACAGCATCAACAAAGCTTTCAGACAAAGAAGTTGAAAAGATGATTAAAGAGGCAAAGGAACACGAAGAAGAAGATAGGAAAAGAAAGGAAGAAGTAGAAGCAAGAAACAACCTTGACTCTTTGATTTACACAACAGAAAAAACACTCTCAGAACTAGGGGACAAATTAAGCAAGGAACAGAAAGACAAGATAGAATCTGCTTTAAAATCAGCAAAGGATGCTTTAGAAAAAGATGTTGAGAAAATCAAAAAGGAAACAGAAAACTTACAAAAAGTGCTTCAGGAAGCAGGAACAGCAATCTACCAAGAAGCTGCAAAAAGGTATGCGGAAGAGCAAGCAAAACAGGGAAAAGAAGGGGGTAAAGAAAAAAATAACACAAAAAAAAAGACAAAGAATGGTGATATAGTAGATGCAGATTTCAAAGTTGAAGACGAAGAAAAATGATTAACATAAAATGATATGACAAAGAAAGACTACTACAAAATTTTAGGTGTTGATGAGAATGCTTCACAAGAAGAAATCAAGAAGGCATTCAGACATTTAGCTAGGAAGTACCATCCTGACGTTGCAGGAAAAGAAAGCGAAGAAAAATTCAAGGAAATAAATGAGGCATACCAAGTATTAAGCGACCCACAAAAAAGAGCACAGTACGACCAATTCGGAAGCGCTGCCTTCAGGCCAGAAGACTTTACAGGATTCAGATGGCCCAGCTTTGACGAACTATTCAGGGACTTCGGATTTGGTGACATATTCGATGCTTTTTCTGAATTCAGGGAAACAAGAAGAAAAGGACCAGAACAAGGAGCAGACCTAAGATACGATTTAGAGATAAATTTAGAAGACGCATTTCATGGAAAAACAGAAAAAATAGAAGTACCCAGTTTTGTCGAATGCAAAGCATGTAATGGCACAGGGGCAAAACATGGCTCAATAAAAACATGCCCAGAGTGTAACGGAAAAGGTGAAATAAGAAGAACCCAGAGAATGGGTTTCACCCAGATCGTAAGCATAACAACTTGCAACAAATGCAAAGGTTCAGGACAAGTAATAGAAAAGCCATGCGAAGAATGTAAAGGAAGCGGAAGGATAAAGAAAACAAAAAAGATAGAAGTAAAAATACCAAGAGGAGTGGATAACGGTTCGTATTTAAGGATCCCTGGACAGGGAGAAGCCGGGTACAATGGCGGCGATCCTGGCGACTTGTACGTTGTTATCCACCTAAAAAAACACCCCATATTTGATAGACACGAAAATGATTTGTTCTGCCAAACAACAATTTCACTAGGCTTAGCAATTTTTGGTGGTGAAATAGAAGTCCCAACAATAAATAGCAAAGCAAAGTTAAAAATTCCTGCAGGGACACAAAGCCACACAGTTTTTAGACTAAAAGGCCAAGGTATGCCAGACCTGCACACCACAAAAAGAGGAGACCAGCTTGTAAAAATTATAGTTAACATACCAACTAATCTTAATGAAAAACAAAAGAAAATACTAAAAGAGTTTATGGAAGTAAGTGAAGAAAAGGTTAAAACAACAAGAGGCTTTTTTGACAAGATGAAAGAATACTTCACATAACTCATGAAAACTAATCATCTAATAACAACAAAAATTATATAAACAAATAAGCACAAATTAATTCTGAAGAAAAGATGGTGTGGTACGAACAACTCAAATTCAAAGAAAACCCCCTGGATTCTAGACCAAATTCAAAGCTTGTAGGTGTTGAAGACCAGGAGGAACAGCTGATAAACCACATCATAAAAGAAGAAATCTGCTTCTTAAACGGACCTACAGGAAGCGGAAAAACCAGCCTGCTCAAAAGAGTGCAAGAAAAACTTGATAACTACACATTTATCTACCTAGATGCAGATGACTTACCAAAAGACTTTGATTTAGAAAATGAGTTAAAGAAAAAAAGAAATTTCTTTGACAGGCTAACTCTCAGAGAATACCCATCAAAAAAACCAGTACTATTAATAGATGAATTTCAGTCTACAGACCCGAGGCTTATCCTAAAAGCTAGAAGCAAATGGGAAGACACAGACAACAAGGTAATAAAAAGCATAGTTATAGCACAGATAGACAAAAACCTGAAAAACGTAACAGGCTCTTTCAAAGAAAGACTGGGTAAAAGAATAATAAGCTTGGACATGCTCGACAGCAAAGGATTAAAGGACATGCTAAGGGCAAGACTCTACAATGAAAAAACCAAAATGAACTACGCTGACAAATTCACAGAAGACGCATTAAACCTTTTAATCAAGTGTGCAGACAACAACCCAAGAAGGGTCTTGGAATATGCGGACATGATATTTGACTTCCACTACAGAAGGTTTAAGGATTTAAATCCAATAGTGAAAGGAAAAGACTATATGATATCACACTTCGTCGTAAATGATATACTAAGGGAAAACAATGTTTTCGCAGAGGAGTTCGCAACAAAGGACCTAAGAAGGAAGAAGCTGCCTTTCAACCTTAGATTCAACAAGGAAGAACAAAAAGTATTGAGATACATATTGAGGTCAGACTTGGTAACTACAGAAGACATAGGCATAAGGCTGAACATGCCCATAGAAAAAGTTACAAAAATAATAAGAGACTTGAAAGAAAAAGAAGCAATAGTGATAACAGGCAGGAAAGGAAGGCATAAGCTCTGGGAAGTAACACCAGGCGTTAAGAGGATGATGATCAAGAAATAGACTTCTTATAATAATCACAATAAGGAGCAACCTTACAAATACCACATTTAGGATTTATCGGCAGACAAACATTCTGACCAAACTTAACGATCAAATCGTTAAACTTAATCCAGTACTTTTTTGGAATAACTTTCATCAATGCAAACTCTGACTGCTCAGGAGTCTTTGTTTTAATTAAACCTATCCTGTTAGGGATACGATGACAATGCGTATCTACAGGTATTGCTGGAACATTAAAACCATAAACTAAGGTACAGTTAGCAGTCTTCCTACCCACTCCCGGAAGAGAGAGCAAGTCTTCAAGTTTATTTGGAACTTTGCCATCAAACCTCCTTACTATCTCCTTACTTATCGCCTTAACATACCTGGCCTTGACCTTGAAAAAGCCACTTGGCCTAATCAAACGCTCTACCTCTTTAATCTCTGCATCAGCAAGTTTTGAAGGGGTGTTAAATTTAGAAAAAAGTTGCTGAGAAGCCTTTTCTGTATTCTCATCCCTCGTTCTTTGAGATAGAACAGTAAAGATAAGAACCTCAAAAGGGTTTGACTTACGTTTCCTGTATGAGACATGATGCTTTATTGCTTGTATTATCTTCGGCACATCTTTCATTTTATTATCTTGCCTGTTTTAGAACTCCAAAAAACAAGATCAAGTTCATCAACATCGATACCTATTTTTTTACTGTAATCCTTCATCTTCTGCTCAACCTTAAGATACTGACTCTTTGAAGATGGCCTTTTATTATCCGGTAATAATTTAAGCTCACACAAACAATTTGTTATGTGGTTGTCTATTATGCAAATATTTCTGTAGCCGATATTGCGCAAAAAATGAGACGCTTCCTTCATACCCAAACCCTTAATATTATCAACCAAAAACTTTCGTGCCTCATCAGCGTCCTTAGGAAGGTTATCAAGAAGGCTTATGAATTTTCTAGCCTCAACAATGTAACAAGCCTTGTTTTTATGAAACCTAACAAAGCCTTTGAGGAGGTTTGCAACATCCTTTTCGGAGCCATAAATCAACAACTCCTTATTTTTTTTATTAATAACCTTCTCAGCCATCTCAGCCTTAGATTGAGGGGTAGAAAGACAAAAACAAAGCTCAAGAAACAAATCCTCCTTACTCAAATTTTTATTGTTGGCAAACTCTTCCAGCTTGCTCTGAATTTCAAACTTCCTTTTCTTATATTCTTCTTTAACATCAAACATAAGAGAAAAAGCATTAGAGAGATATAAAAAGTTTTGGTTTAACCAAGGCTAACAAAACTTCTAATTAATGCAACATCATCCTTTATCCTATCTTCAGTGTAAGGAACGCTCTCTTTAAATTTAGGTTTCGAAAATACACGAATTGCAAGGTTCGGCTTGGAAGAGAAGTCATAGGTTATAACGCCATCAACATAAGGAGCCCTAACATGAAGCCCTCTCCAGTTATCATCAATGCCAACAGCAAACCTCAAGTCTTTAGGTATTACAATCTGCTTTGAAGAATCAAGTATTATAACCTTAAAAGAAAGAGTATTGTACTTAGCTATTTTTTCCAAAGCCGGCCTCCTGCAATCTGTATCATAAATTTTTATCAAATCGAAAAGACATTGAGGCTTAACCATTTCAGATTTCGCTCCTTTCAAAGCCTTAGCAAAATAAGGAGCCTCTTTCTCTGTCTTCTCTGATAAAGAAAGCTTGTAAACCTCGTTTATTATAGAAGGCCTGTTGCAAAAACCAAACAAGCTATACCTCTTATTATACACCATCTCAATAAAAATTTGTTAAACTACATTTATAAATATTTCTTAATCAATAAATTAATAAATCCACAAATAAAAAAAATTGTCATGGCAAAAATAGCAGTCATAGAAAAAAGTAAATGCAACCCAGAAAAGTGTGACTGGCTTTGCACAAAATTGTGCCCTGTAAATCGAGAAGATAAGGATTGCATAACCAGAGATAAGAAAGCAGTAATAAATGAGGAGCTCTGCACCGGATGCGGGATATGTCAGAACAGGTGCCCTTTTGGAGCCATATCAATAATAAACCTCCCTGGGGAACTGGAAGGGGAATTGGTGCACAGATATGGGAAGAACGGATTCTTGCTGTACAGGTTGCCAATACCAAAAGAAGGGGAAGTGGTTGGACTTCTAGGCAGGAACGGTATTGGGAAAACAACAGCATTAAACATACTGGCAGGACAATTACTACCAAATTTAGGAAAGGAAAGAGCAACTTATGAAGATTTAATAAAAATATTCAGAGGCACAGAAATACAGGCATACTTCACAAAACTAAAAGAAGGAAAAATAAAAGTGTCTTATAAACCGCAAAAGGTAGATGACATACCCAAGCAATACAAAGGCAAAGTTAAGGATTTACTCAAAAAAGTCGATGAAAAAAACAAGATGATGGAAGTTGTTAAGGAATTAGAAATAGAAAAAATACTTGATAATGAGATAAAAAACGTTTCTGGCGGAGAGCTGCAAAGGATAGCCATAGCAGCAACCGCACTAAAAAAAGCAAACGTGTACTACTTTGACGAGCCAAGCTCCTATTTAGATATCAAACAAAGGCTCAAGGTGGCAAAATTCATAAGAAAGCTTGCTGACGAAGGCGCGGCTGTAATGGTCGTGGAGCATGACCTCATAGTTTTGGATTACATAGCAGACAAAGTGCATTTGTTCTATGGAAAAGAATCAGGCTTTGGGGTTATTTCACAACCCATGGCAGGAAAAATGGGTATAAACACATATCTAGACGGTTACCTAAAATCAGAAAATGTAAGGTTCAGAGACAAAAAAATAGAGTTCAGTGCAAGAGCGCCGACAAAGACAAGAACGACAAAAGAATTGACGAGATGGCCGAAGCTAACAAAAAAACTAGATAAGTTCCAATTAGAGGCAGATGAAGGAAGCATAAATATGAGAGAGGTTATCGGAGTGATAGGTCAGAATGCAACAGGAAAAACCACCTTCGTGAAGATGCTAGCGGGGGTTATTGAAGCGGATAATGGAAAAGCAGACCTGAAGCTGAAAATAGCATACAAGCCACAATACTTGGAAATAGAAGAAGACCAAATGGTGTCATCACTATTATCAAAAGCAATAAAGAAGTATGGACACATACTGATAAGGCCGCTTGAAATAGAAAATCTATTGCTGAAAAGACTGAGCGAACTTTCAGGAGGTGAGCTTCAGAGAGTGGCAATAGCTTTATGCCTTTCACAAGATGCGGATTTGTACTTACTTGACGAGCCATCAGCTTACTTAGATGTAGAACAAAGGCTGCATGCATCCAAAGCGATCAACGAAATAATGGAAGAAAAAGGAACATCGGCATTAGTTGTCGATCACGACTTACTGTTCATAGACTACCTGTCGCAAAGGCTGCTCGTTTTTGAGGGAGAACCTTCTATAAAAGGACATGTCGGGAAGCCCCTGAGCATGGAAGACGGGATGAACAAACTTCTGGCTGAACTAAACATAACTGTGAGGAGAGATGAGGAAACAAAAAGACCGAGAGTAAACAAGGAAGGAAGCGTAAAAGACAGGGAACAGAAAAAAACAGGAAAATTATACTACACCTAATTCTCAAAAGAAAAGATTTAAAAATGAATGACTAATAAAATGGCGCATGAACGAAGAACTTAAAGAAATTATAAGGAAGTACGAAAGTATTTTGAGAATAGAAGACTGGAAAAAACCAGATTACTTCGCATTAACACCTTTCTCTATAAATTTAATAAAAATTGGGAACTTCAAATATAAAAGAAAAGAAATGGAAGACCTAACCCAGTTTCTCATCGATAAAAAAATGGGGTACTACTCAAGAATCACCACTTTAGAAACGGTTGTGAGAAGAAAAACAATGGACGATATAGAAAATATAGACACAAGAAAGATTGTATGGATGATGATAGACAAAAACCTTAGCATGGAAGATAAGGAAGGTTTATTCACACAAATATTCTTCGGAAAATACGGATTAAAAGAAGGTAAGAAGTGTTTAGAAAAAATGATTTACGCTTATGAAAAAAAGATAAACCCCGAAATGGAAAAAATAAAACAAGAATTAAACCAAACAGAAAATCAAACAAGAAAAGAATTCCTTGAAGAAGTTTATGAAAATCACAAACAATTGACCAGCACCATCTACACTTGGAAAATACCACAGATAATAAAAAAAGCAGAAGAGCTCACAAAGAAGCATAAATAAGAGGCAAGGCAATAGTGGCATCACAATAAACATCAACAAATTCCCCATCAGGATTCATCTTGCCCCACGAAATACCTTCTCTCAACTCAGCACCAGAGCTGCCGCCAGGCTCAGGCCTGTCAGTGGTTATTTGAACACCATAAGAAGCACCTTTGCTGAACTGCATCGATTGTTGAATGAAGTTTTTTGGAACACCACCACCAACCATAAAAATGCCAGTTTCTCCAGCTGCTATTTTTATTTTTGTAAGTTCCAGAAAATCTTTAGCTGAATCAATTGAGACAATTTCGCCTTTTGAATAATATTGATGGTGAACTAACCCAAAACCAGCGGAACAATCGGAAAATGCAGGGACAAAAATCGGAACAC
>JAWABC010000024.1:0-11427 GCA_038884815.1 Candidatus Nanoarchaeia archaeon
TGCCATTGGTGTACTTATCAGGATAAGTGTTATGTATTCTTGGCCTCATGGAATCAACCTCAAACTCAACATACGCATCATTGGAATTGCCTGCATAGTCAACAGCCCTGAAAGTTATGTTATGCATACCTTCTGAAAAGGGCTTGGCTCTGTCATAATGGTCGCACTTTATACACAAACTCCTGAATGGACCACCATCGGCAGAGTATGAAATCATCCTAGCAAGTTCAGACGCCAAGATATTAATAGGTACTGACTTCCTGTCATACGTCACATTCTCTGGTTCAAAAACACTTATTGTTGGAGCTTTTGTATCAATAACAACTTCCTGCAACTTTGACTGGACAGAAGTGATGGGGTCTGAAACAACAAAGTAATACTCAACAACCTCTTCACCAACACCGAAGTCAACAAATGTTGAACACGTCTTCACGTTACCGGAAGGACAATCGCTCAAAATAACTTCATTAAAAGTTAAGGCGTTTGCAAATCTCCAAAAAAGCCTAACCTCTTCCACATTAGCCTCTGTATACGTGACTGAAAAATTACCAGTGGTGTACTGGTCTGGAAAGACGTCAATTATTTTTGGCTTTCTTGTGTCTACCAAAAAACTAATCTCCTTTTTAAACTCCTCACTTCCAGCCCTTGCAACGAAAATCAAAACATGATTGCCATCGGAAAAACTTATGAGCCTACCATAATGGCTGCACCCATTGCACAACTTAATAAGAGACCTGCCATTATCGGAGTAACCCAAAAAATAGACAACATCATCAAGAGAAACGTTAATAGGGATACGCCTAGTGTTATATGCCTCCCCCTCAACCGGAGAAATTATGCTCATAGAATACACGGGGTTGTAAGTGAACCTAAAAGACCAACTCCTTTCAGCAAAATTGCCAGCATTGTCCTCAACATACATGTAAACTGTATGATTACCTATGGTAAGGTTTTCCAACTTGGCTTCTAAAGAAACATCTATCGTGTCCTCATGATGGGTTGCGAAAGGAACATCAAACCCGTCCACCTTGACAATTATTGAAGACAGGTTAATGCCTGAGTTGCTCTGAAAAAACTCCTCAAAGTAAGCTGACAAAACAACATCCTCTGAATAAACAACAGAGTCAGGCTCAGGATAAACGTTGAGAATAGAAGGAGGGGTGAAATCAACCTTGCTAATAAACACCCTGTCAGGTTCGGTGTTACCGTTACTGTCCTCAGCGTGATAGTGCAAGGTTGAAATACCCCCAGTTGCAGGATCCTCTGTCCCATTTATAGGGCCTGCGTAGACTTGGTCAGGGAGGACCATATCCCAGTGATAGACAATCTTGTAATCGCAATCAGTAGAATAAGGGTCAATCCCACAGTCAGGATCTGACTCAAAAAGAGGAGTAATGTTAGTGTTATAAAGAGTAACCAAAGGAACATAAGTGTACCAGCCGTCGTTACCGTCTGGAGGACTTACTATCACTTCTGTAGTCGTCTCATTAACAAGAACAGCCATAGAACATACCGAAAAACAAGAAAAGATAATTAAAAAAATTAAGCTCCTTTTCATCTTCCCCCTGCCATTAAGTTGACACCGTTCCTAAACAACTGTAAACGAAACAGTACCTATAACTGAGTTACCAGCAGGATCAGTAGCCCTGATGTCTAGTGTGTGGTCTCCTTTAGTGAAGCCCTTCTTACGACTGTAGTTGTCACATTTGGCACAGAGTCTACTCCACCTTGGCCTACTCAACGCATAGTCCCAATACTCCAAAGTAACTTCTTCATCAACGTTTATGTCAAACTCAACATAACGCTCATAGGTGGTGGGCTCGGGCTTGGTAATTGTCATGGTAGGAACAACGGTATCAACATTAACCTTTACCTCCTTAGATTGTACCGTGTATATATTGTCTGAAATCATAAAGTAGTAATTCAGAGGACCTTGGTTCAAAGCTGGAACAAAAAAAGTGCACTCCTGTCTCAAACCAGAAGGACAATCTGTCTTTGTAACCCCAGTATAACCTGAACCCTCATTATAGAAAAGGGATATGTTCTTAAGGTTCTCCTCATCATATTGAATTACGAAAGTGCCGTTGCAATAAGCTTTTGCTTTTGGCAGTGTCTTCTTAATACGAGGCTTCTTGGAATCTATTAAAAATGTAACCTGCTTGTCAGCTTGATTGTTGTTATAATCAGAAGCCATTATAATAATAGTGTGCCAACCGTCTGGGAAGGAAATCCTATCATTGTACTCCTCACACTTGGTACAGAACTTCCTATAGCCACGCCTCTCATCAGACATGTCCTTATAGAAGTAATCAGCCTTTTCGTTGGTTGTTATGTAGAAATCAACAGATCTCTTGTCAGAAATAAAACCATCAACTGGATTTATCACCTGAAGAACAGGCGGTTCAAGGTCGCCAGCGCCAGTGCTACCGCAACTGCAAGGTGACCCCTCACAATTGTACCAAGGGGCAGTGTAGCCGTTCTTCTGACAGGTTATACAACAATCACTTGTACAAGTATATTTTGCCAGCTTCTCGCCCTTTGTAAGACAAGTCCAATGATACCTGTCATCCACTACGTAAGTAGCAGAGTTAACAAAAGCAATGGCAAAAACAAAAGCTGACAGCAATATCAAAATTGATTTTCTATTCATAAAAACATACCTCCCTAAACAGTCTCACCTCTGTGAAACCATAATCATGACTAACCAAAGCTGCTTTCATCTTCTGGTTTTAAAAATAAAAAAAATAAAAAAAGGCTTTTTACGGCTTTATACTGCTTCTCCCCAGAAGAATATCTGTCCGGTGTCGAAGTCGCCGTTACATGGTTCGGGCAAGTCCAACCTGAACGTCAGTGAGATTTCTGCTCCTGGGCTCAAAACGTTACCAGCGTAGTAGCCACCAGTAAGCTTAGGTCCTTGGATTATCTCACAATTGTCATACATACTTGTCTGGAACTTGTCACCGTAGCATATTCCGACGTACCTTTCAGAGTCACCAGCGGATCTCGGGTCGAGCTGTGAACCGTATGCGCCATTAGTTGCGTAGTAGTCAAAGTTTGTCAAGGACAGTTGGTTTGTGGTTGGGCACTTAGCACCTGAGCTGCTTGAATCGTAGAAGTCTGTACCTGAAATGAACATGTCCAGTAAGACTCCTGAACCAGCTTCAGCGTCGTTACCAACTGTTATGGTCTCTGAGTACGCGAATGAACCTGGCCTTACTTCCTCGAATGATAGTTGACCGTCAATTGCCAAAGCTATCTCTGGGTTGAAGAACCAGTACTCGTTCTCGTCCATAGTGCTGCTCAAACCGTCAAGGTCTTCCACTTCAACTGTGACCCAGTACTCTCCGGCCATACTTTCAGGTGTTTCCACCGTCAGCGTACAGTCGTAGTAAGCCATCGTGTTTTCAGTAGCTTCATGTAACCATTCTTCTTTTATTCTTGCGTTACAGCTCTCACCAATAGGTTCGCCTTTGACTAACACGTGGTGTAGCTTACAGTTCGCTTCTATGTCATTACCTGTTCCTTGGGAGCTTCCAATGGTTATGAAGACGTCCTTTATCTTCTCTATGCCATTCTTGTCCATAACCAGGACTTCCCAGTGGATTTGCTCTCCTTCGAAAGCATAGTTTTCTATCCTTTCCGCAAGGAGACATGGGTCATCTGGTTGACAGACTCTCCCAGGCTCTACGTTGTCGTCATACAAAATTCTGTGGTCACACATCCATATCAATGGCTTAAATTTTTCTGTCTCTATGTTTACGCCGATCCCTGTACCAACATCGACTGCAGTTACCGGTATTACAGCTAAAACCAAGATCGCTGCAGCCAAAACTGCTGTACTTCTTTTCATATTCACCTAACCTCCTATCGTTTTATTCCAACAATAAAGTTGGGCAAACACTTTGGTTTGCTCGATTGTCTTGAATAAAGACCATGATGCAGAATCAATGCAAAACCCCCTTGACTCAAACCTTACTCCCAACACCTCTATACCTTGGATTTAGTAATACCTCCAAACATCTGTAAAGTGATGACATTTTCAAAACCATGATTTTATATAAACATTCTTAACGACGATAATATAAATTGCAGAACAGAAAATCAGTAATTTTTCTATTACCTATGACTAGTGGGAAAAAACGCTGAAAATGTCATATTTTGGCAGTAACAGGGCTAAGAACATAAAATACAAATTACGTATAAAATCGGAAATGTATATAAAGAAAGGTGACACCACCGACTAGTTCGTATGAAAAATCGAGAAATGGTAAAACTACCGCTTTCAAATGAAAAAAATAAAGAAAAAAAATTTATTGTTCAAGCCAGATGTAATCAAAGGCGACCTGACCATAAGTCGATTTAAGGTTCCAAGCATTACCTGTAGCCACGATTCTAAATGTAAGCTGCTTGCCACCACCAATCCTTGCCTGCGCAGGGATCTTATCGACAAGGTTAATCTCCCTCGTAAGCCACTGCTCATCTGTAGAGGGGTCTGTAACAACTACATCAATGACTTCCCAATTACCTGTTTTAGTATTCTTCCATAGCACGACAAAGTCATCATTGGCAATGCCGTCAAGGTACTTCAGCTTTAAGGTAGATGCCCTCAAAAACTGCCTGTTGCAAACAAACGGAAGTGCACACTTCTTGGCAACTGTCATGGTAAACTCAGCACCACGCTCTTCGAAATGATCCGGTTCGTCAGGAGCCCACACAACCCTAGCCTTTTTATCTGTCAGTGGATCCAAACTACTTGCAAGCCCACCCCAGTTACCGCCGTGAGTGTCGGGCTCAACAGGCCCCCAGCCAGAGGCCTTGTGTACTGTCTCATCAGCTGAATCTCCAACTTGGAAGAAATCAACACTACCTGTAGGATATGTTGCAATCACAAAAAAAGCAAACACAACAACTAAGGCTAGAACTAACCAACCTCTTTTCATTTTACACCTCCCTTTGGAATCTTAAGTAAAAAAGGAAAACAAACAATAAAAAAGTTTGGTTGTCACCACCAACTCTGTAGGATAATCATTTCTTAAGCTGCAGAATTATATGGTCCTTGTCAGGGACAAAAACATAAACTTCCCTGCCTGCCTCCAGGTTAAGGCTCTCAACGATGTTCTTGTTGAAGTACATGCCCAGCCTGTCTTTTGATAACTTTATTATCTTCTGGCTGATCCTCAAGGCTGATTCTTTCTGCCTGATTTCATTTATGACTTTTCTTGCCGACTTCCTGTCAAAACTAACGTAGTCACATTTTGGACACTGGTAGCTTAAGACTTTGCTTTCAGCATCTTCCACTTCAACGTTAACTTTTTTCAATTCCGAGCTGCATTTGAGGCATTTCATCTTCTTTTAGCATTTATCACATACAAGATATCATCCTTAATCTCGCACAATATGTAACAACCACTTGTTATTATCTTTAACTTGGTGCCAACTTTCCTCTTGTTCTTGCATTTGATTATGTTAGCTACAACTCCACAGGACTTCATGCTCGTGATGAAGTTTGTAATGGTCAGTCTTCTTTATCGATTTGAAGTGCATAAGTCACCTTAAGACTGACTACACTTTTGTAGTCAATTATACTATATAGATATATCTTTTATTATTAGAAAGCAACATTGATAAGAATTGCTAAAGAAAAAGTGAAAAATTTACAAAAAAAAGAAAAAAAAATTTAGACCTTAGAAAGTGGCAGCCAGAAATTTGGCGTAACAACATCCATGTCGTACACGCTGAAGTACACTCCTGATGTGCTGCTGCCCCAGACGTCAACATAGCCGTCTATGTTGTAGCCAAAGCTGTAGTCCATGACAACAGGCGTTGGGTCACTGCCTTCAACCCAGTACCAGCCATAAGGCTGCACTCCATTCTTCCAGCTCAAGGTCAGGCTCATCCTCTTGCCAGTGCCGTCAGGATCAGGGTAGCAATAGTAGCCATTAGCAGTTCCAATCTCGTAATAGTCGTCATAACACTCGAACTCACCAAATATGGTTAAGTAACCAGCACCGGACTTCCAGTTGCTGAACTTTACAATGGGCGAACCAGAGCCAACACCGGTAACGTGCATGCCGTTAACCCAGACATCGCCGCCTGTAGCCCTTGTGTAGCCATCGTTCATGCCAGCACTCGCAACAGTTGCCAATAGAGCAAGAAAGACTCCGAAAACTAAAAACTTCCTCATTTTCCAACCTCCCTTTTTTTACAATGTTAGAGAAATTATCTCCCTGAACTTCTTAGTAAAAGCAAAAAATGATTAATAAAGGTTTGGTTGTCACCACCAAGTATACAGGAAAGGGTATAGTTTACGGAAAATATTTGTAAGGGTTTAAATTAAAAATACTTTTCTACAAAAAAATGAATTATAAGGAACAGCTAAAAGAAAAACTAAAGAGGTACAGAAAAGAAGACATAGTGATAACAAGTCATGCGCTCAAGCAGGCAACATTCCGAGGCATAGAAGCAGAAGAGGTCAAAGAAAACATTATAAATCCGGAAAGGCTATCTTTTGCTGGGAAACAAAAAGCAAGGGGTTATGGCGAGGAGAAATACGACTGCTATTTCGGCTACAGCAAAACACAATGCCACAGATATGTAATTATAATAAACAAGGAATGCATAATCTGCACTGTGATAAAGATAAACAGAAGATGGCAGAGGATGGTTGAAAAATATGCAAGAATTTAACTTTGACTATGACAAAGAGAATGACGACCTGTTCCTATACAGCGGAAAATCAAAATCAAAAGGAAGTGTGGAAATTGGCGGAATAATACTCGACTACAACACCAAAAAAGAGCTTGTGGGAATAGAGCTTATGAACGCCTCAGAAATCCTCAAGGACATTACAGATGGAAAATGTGTCCTTGATGTCCTCAACAACCTAGAGGTATGCAAGGTAGACGTCAAGAGGAAAAACAAGATGATCATAATCAAACTATTACTGCTGAGCAAAAAGAGAGAGATAATGCCAATACTTTCCATACCAATAATGAAAAAAAGCCCGGCGCTATACTCTTAATAATTCTGTGCTACCTTAGCATCACGACAAGGTGCATAGGAGATAATTCTACCCCCACAGAAACCTTTATAAATAGTCACCACTCGAGTATAGTAAAGATTTTAGGGGGTTTTAGTGATGAGGATAGCTGTTTTGATACCTGCATATAATGAGGAAAAAACAATAGCCAAGGTCGTTAAGGATTTTAGAAAGGAACTCCCAAAAGCAGACATTCTTGTGTTTGACAACAATTCTAGGGATAAAACAGCCAAGCTGGCAAGGAAGGCAGGGGCAAAAGTAGTAAAGGCAGAGAAGCAGGGCAAGGGAAATGTTGTCCAAAAGATGTTTTCTGAAGTAGATGCAGATGTCTATGTCATGGTAGATGCTGATGACACATACCCTGCAGAATATGTTCACAAACTGATAAAACCTATTGTGAAGAATGAAGCTGACATGACAGTCGGGATGAGGATGAACGGATTTGTGAAAGAGGAAAAGGCTTTACTGCACAAGATTGGAAATAAGCTGATATTATGGTCACTAAATTTATGTTTTCCAACAAAGATAAAGGACATGCTTTCTGGGTACAGGGCTTTTAATAGAGATATTGTAAAGAATCTTAATCTTTTGAGTGGTGGGTTTACAATAGAAACTGAGATGACGATAAAGGCATTGGAAGGTGGTTATAGGATAAAGGAGATACCGATAAAGTACAGGGCAAGACCAAAAGGATCACACTCAAAGCTGAAAAGCTTTGAAGATGGCAAATACATACTACAAACTGTGCTCCAATTGTTCAGAGACCACAGGCCGATGCAGTTCTTCTTGGCATGGGCAACGCTGATGTGGGCCATAGCAATAGGATTCACAATACCGATATTCTCTGACATAATAACAGGGGAAGTAAGGAACTTAACAAATTTGATTATGATGGTCTTCTTCATAATTTTAGGACTACAGATGTTCATGGCAGGTTTTCTTGCCAGCTCAACAAAGAGGCACACTGAAGAAATGATGCACCTCTTGAGGAAGGTAAGATGAACGGAAACGGACACAGCGGGAATGGGAATAATGGGAACGGAAAAGTAGAGGAGAATAAAATAGAAGAAAAACAAGAAGAGACAAAAATAGAAGAACAAACTGAAGTTAAAACAAGCAATAAGGCTAAGATTTTTGACATAATATTTGTTTGCATCATAATAGGACTCATAATCGTTCTTGTTTTAGCTGTAAAAAGCAAGCCAACAGAAGGCTTTACAGAATTATACTTTGAAGACCATACAAACTTACCAAAATACAGCGATGGGAACTTAGAATTCAAGTACTCAATACACAATTTGGAGAACCAGGATTACACTTACTATGTGGAAATAGCAGTTGAGAGGGATGGAAAAGAAAAGGAAGTTTTAGACAACCAAAGATACGAGCTGAAAGACCAAGAAACAAAAACTATTGAGGCAAAAGTAAATGTTGAAGACTACAAAAAAGCAAAGGTAATCGTTAGTTTGAAGAACAAAGACCAGTCAATACACTTCTGGACAACTTATGCAAAGGAAACGATGATCTATGAAGGGCTTGGTATGGGGGTTATGGATTGCGTTAATGGTACAATAAAGATAAGCCCGACAGACAAGTTTATCATAAGGGCAAAAGGAAGCTATTATGAAGGATGGCCTGAGATGGTCATTTATGTTGACGGGAAGAAAATTCTTACACAAAACATAGCCACAGACAGATTCCAAAACATACACGTTAGTCATGAACTGACCAAAGGCGTGCACTACATAGATATCATGTACACAAACGACAAGTATGATGAAAAAACAAAGGCAGACAGAAATCTTTACATCGAAAACATTTGGCTGGACAGCAGGTACATACCAGCAAAGCTGGGGGTTCTAGAGAAAGGAACAGGAATTAAGGCATTAGATTGTGAAGAAGCGCTGGAAGGCGGAGACTTGTATTCTGGCGGAGCTTTAAGGTTCAAAGTGGAGGTAGTATGAGGGTTGCATTCCTTGCCCCTGAATTCGTGCCTACTTGGGGTGGCGTTGGGATATACTCTGTGAATTTGGTAAAAGAATTGAGTAAGGATCCTGAGATGGAAATACATGTCATAACACCAAAAAGAGACGACTATGATGAGAAAAAGATTGAAGAGATGTTTGACAACAAAATAAAAGTACATCAGATATCCACTGCTAATGACACTTTCTTTTATAATTTTAAGTTTCAACTAGCAGTTTGGAGAAAATTCAAAAAATTACATAAGCAGTATAATTTTGACTTAATACATTCTGCCAACCTTGTTCATATGCCTGACATTTGGCTAAAGTTTGGAAAGCAGAGAATACCTTCATTAGTAACTGCTCACACCACCATTAAAGGACAGGTACAGGGATTTTTGCAGGGCAACAAGAATTTCTTCAAGATGGCACCTTCTGAAAAAGGAAGCATACTTGCCTATCCTGTTATCTCAACACTAGAGAAGATTTATTTGAAAAGATCAAAAAACCTTATCACCGTTTCCAATAAATTTGCAAAACAATTCTCTGAAAATGGGTATAGAGGAAACATAAATGTAACACACAATGGAATAGCGATGGAGCTTTTTGATTATGACAAAGTTGAGGATCCTTACAAAGAATTCCCACAATTAAGAGAGATTAAAGAGCCAATAATACTCTTCGCAGGCAGAATAATCACACAAAAAGGAATAGAAGTTTTCGTAAAAATGATGAAAGAATTACAAGAAAGAAATGTTCATTTCGTAATTGCAGGCAGAGGAGATGCTGAAGGATTAAAAAAATTGTTGAAAAATTATGAGATTAAAGAAGAGAAGTACACATTTTTAGGGTTCATTAACAATCATAAACTACCCGGACTGTATAAACTGTCTTCAGTATTTGTACTGCCTTCGTATTATGAGAATTTCCCAATAAGCTTACTTGAAGCCATGGCAATGAAGTGCTGCTGTGTTGCTACAAATGTCGGTGCAGTTGATGAGATAATAGACGATGCAATTAACGGATTCATCATAAAACCAGGAGACGTTAAGGATCTTGTAGAAAAAATAAAGTATTTGCTGGAGAACGAGCAGGACAGGATAAAGATGGCAGAGAACGGATATCTAAAAGTTAAGAATAACTTCACTTCAAAAGTTATGGGTGAGAAGACAAAAAGGATTTATGAAGAGATGTTAAAATGAAGATACTTTTCGTGAATGCACACATAGGTAAAGGTGGAGGACAAGCAATTCAAAGCACACAACTCATAAAAGAAATAGGTAAAAATCATGAAGTAAAATTATTAACATTAAAGCATAAATTAAATCTTGTTACTCCACCAAAAGATACAGAATATGTAGGGAGATTCCATTTTCCATTAGGGATTTATTATCTTTATAAAAGATTAAAAAAAATAAACAAAAAATATGACATAATTGTAGCTTTAGATCCCTATTTCTCACTACCAATTGTTAGTTTAATAAAAAAACCAAAAATTATAAGGTTGGGTATCGACCCCATAGAAGATTTAAAAATAAGAAATAAAAAAATATTTTTAGTGATATACAGGTTAATATTTAAATCACTATTAAAAAAATATTCTGCTGTTATATGCAATAATCGAATATTAAAAGAGAAATATAAAAACTTTAATACATATTTTATTCCTAACGGGTATGATATTAGTAAATTTAACACGGAGAGTAAGGTAAAATCAAGAAAAAGATTGAATTTGCCTAATAATAAGTTTATATTATTATATACTGGAAAGATTATACCAAGAAAAAATTTGGAACTTCTATTTAAAAGTCTAGGTCAATTAAATGATATCAAATTGGTTATAGTTGGGAATAAAAATGAAGAGCATTATGGGACTGCTTATTTTGATTATTTAGTTAAAAAGTATAATTCAGTATTAAACAAAGTTATTTTTGTAGATGAACAACCGCCAGATAAGATAACATATTTTTTAAATGCAGCGGATATTTTTGTTTTTCCATCGTTATTAGAAGGTTCACCAAATTCAGTGCTAGAAGCTATGGGGTCAAAATTGCCAGTTTTATGTCTTAACACTCCTGAACATAAAGAAATAATCAAACACAAAAGTACAGGTATATTATTTAAAAATGAAGATCATATAGTAAGATATGTAAATTTACTTATCTATAACTTAAATCACTCTACTACCGTATTTATTAAAGTAAATGCTGTATTATAAGCGGTAGTAATTTCTGGCATGCCTCGAGCACTTTGTCTGGTTGGCGGTATAAATCCAGCATGGAACCACGCATGCCACGATGATAATCAGATAGCAAATCATAGGGAGCCAGTGTTCGGGAGGCTGAGTACGCCGGGAAACCCAGAGCAGTCAGCTCCTGGTCAAACGTCCCCATTATAGCATTCCATTTAACCATTTCATGCCCG
>JAWABC010000025.1:0-10848 GCA_038884815.1 Candidatus Nanoarchaeia archaeon
CTTTCTGCAGGTATGTCTGGTTTATTGTCATGTTTTTAGGGTAGTTTATCTTCCATATCTTTATTGGCCCTATGATGTTTCCGTTGTATATCGCAAGGGGCATTTCTTTCTCATCGCTGTAAACTAGTTCGAAATGCTCTGATTCTTTCCCAAACATGTAGTACTGGCCGAACCTTCCCTTCACAACCCTTTCTGAGAGGTAGAATGCTGCTCCTACCATGTCTGCCTGCTGGTTTTCTATTTTTGGCACTATCTGTAAGCACCCTTTTAGTCCTGGTTCACTGAACCTTATTTCTTGCCCGCCCAAGAATACGCATTCTAATGGGACTCTTGTTTGTTGTCCGTTGTAGACTAGTACAGCTGTTGGTTGTTGGATCTCTGTTTTGTTGCCTTCTTGTTTCATGGGTACAAGGAATCCTAGTATTCCGCTTCTCTGTTTTGGGAAAACCTTGTCATTGTATTCAAAATCATCATCTAAAGGTGTACCTCCAAGGTATGGGTATATTGTTTGGTCTCTTGTTTCTTGAATGTTTTTTCTATCTAGTGTGAATACGTTTATCCATGAGTACCTGTCATAGTTTGCATCAGATCCTATTGACGAGTAAGCGGGATATTTTCCTATCTCTGCCTCTTCTATGAGGAAGTAGCTTACGTTATGTGCGTATAAGAATTCTAGTGCCTCTTCATCACTCTGCCCAGTTAATGCATGCCTCCCCATTAGGTGGTTCCAGTAACCAATTGCATTACCTCCATCTGTTACCGTTGCTCTTTCCCCTCCTGTTTGCACCAAATAACCATAGTCCCACCAGTGCCCAAAAACAGCATCTTTTGGAGTATTTTCTCTAACCCACCCCATTGCTTTTTGCCATTGGTAGTTGTAGATTGAGCCTGTGTACTTTGCGCTTGTCCATGACGTGTCCGCAAAGCCGTAAACGAAGTATACCATGACTATCAGTATCGCTATATATGTTGCTATCTTGTAGATGTCTTTTTTGAATAGCTTTGCGTAATCAGCCATCTTGTAGAAGAAGTACCCTGCTAGTACTGCTACTATGGGTGAAAATATGAATACCAGCCTTATTGCCCTTCTCGCCCCCATTATCATTATTATGAAGAATATTATTGTGAGGATGTATGATTTGTCTATGTGTGTTATCTCATCGAAAGATTCCTTGTCTTTTTTGAACAGGTATACATAGAATATCAATATGCCTGTGAAGAACATTATTAATGAGCCTATGTACATTATTTTTGCTATCGTTGATGTTCCATTCAGTATGGAGTCTCTTGAGTATCTACTGAATATAAATGCAAAAATGAATATGGTGTAAAAAGAAAGTATTTTCCACCTATGTTTTTTTATCTTTTTTGTCATCTCATATACCATTATAATTGAACTTATTATGAAGAGCATCATGAATGTGAACCCAAACTGTCCTATCCAGTCTGTAATGTATGGCTCGTGGCTTTCTGCTACTGTTAATGCCCACCTATCTTTTAGCGGATATATCATATCGTATATCATGCTGTATGGTTTGTGCACAATAAAGTTCCAGTCTACGAATATCGAAGCAGCTATCATTGCTGCTATGAATGTTATGAGGAATGCCGTGACCCCTTCAGGTATTTTTTGGGGTAATTTGTGTTTTATCTTAAGCATGTCTTTCTTGATTATGAAGTAGTCCACTAAGCTGGTGAAGAATGCTAATGACATGATTCCTGCGGTTGCAGAGATCATCATGCTTTGTAACGTAAATCTAGTTCCACTAAACATGATTAAGATTGCAAGTGTTACTATATAGAATGACGCATAAGAAAAGAATTCTTCCTTTGTGAATCTGCCTAGTATAATCTCTATTAATACAAATAGCCCTATTGTCATGAAAAGGAAATTAACCCCTCCCCAAACCAGTCCTGTCAGCCCTGTTGATATTCCTGCCAGTACACCAAAAATAAGGTTGTTTCTGATTTTTTCAGATTGCCATGAAACAACGTAGAAGTATAATGCTATGAACATAAACATCACTGCTAATGCTTCCTTGTCAGAGTAACCTGTCATCGTCCTTGTAAGGAAACTTGGGAGTATTGCTAGGAAGGCGGTTGCCACTAAGGCTACTTTGTTGTTGAAAAGCCTTCGTGAGAAGAGGAAGAAAAATACTAATCCAATTGCTGTTGTTATTGCGGGGTAGATGGTATCAACATATTCTATAGTTATTGATGGGCTGAAGAAATGTAGGAATTTGTAGAGGTAGACTATGAAGTATGGTAGCAAAGGAGTTTCGATTTCCATAGGGAACCCCAGGGGGTAGTTCCTCATGTAGTCTACTTTGAATAGCTCTCCATGCTCTAGAAGGTATTTTGAGTACCTCATGAATAGTTGTGCGTCAAGGTCGGCTGCTATGTATTTGCCTGTAACAGTATCTGTTAGTATTGGAAGGTTTAAGGTTCTTAGGTGGTATGCAAAAATGATTATGATGGCTAAAAGTACATAAACCAGCCACTTGTTTTCTTTTTTTATTTTGTCAAAGAACCTACTTGTCCTCTCTTTCAGTTCTGCTGACTCGTTTTCTTCAGTCATTTATCATTTTGGCTTTTTGTTTGTTTATATATTTTTTGTTTATCTGTAATGTGTTTTTTCATTACAATAATAATTTTAAATATTATCTTTATGGTTTGTTTCATGTCGGCATTATTTAAGTCTAAGGAATCTAAGATATTCTTTACTGTTTGGATAGTTTACATCCTGTTCATTTCTAATTATGGCGGCAATTGGATGGAGGACTCTGTGCTTAGGCTTACTATGGCAATTGTTGACGATCAATCTGTTGTCATTGACAGGTTTGTTTTTAAGGGGATTGAGGATAACGCTTATTTTGGTGGCCATTACTACTCTGGTTTTGCTCCTGGAGATTCTTTTTTGGCAGCACCTATTTATTTTGTGTTTAAGCCTATTTTTACTTTGTTGCCCCATTCCTTTCATGGCTTTCCCAACGTTCAGCTGAGGCTTATACTGCTTAATGTGATAGCTACAGTTTTCGTTGCTTCATTGCTTTCTGCTTTGCTTGCTGTTTTGATTTATAGGTTGCTGGGCAAGTTTTCTGATAACGAGTCGCATAAGATTTTTCTTACATTCACTTTTTCCTTTGCTACATTATTTTTTGTTTATTCGACGAGTTACTCAAAAGATATTTTGAAAACATTTTTTATGTTCGCTTCTTTTTATATACTTTTTAATTTGAGGGACCGTCATTGCCAAAATAGGGAGGGTTGGTTGTTTTTCTTTTCTGGCTTGTTTGTTGCTTTTTCTGTTGCCATGGATTATAAAATGGTGATAGTCATCCCTTTATTTATCATTTACCTTTTTTATGTTTCAAAGAAAAAAGAAAGTTTATATTTCTTTTTAGGTCTTGCAATTCCTCTTTTTATGCTTTTACTTTATGATTATGTTGCTTTTGGTAACCCTTTTGTCACACCCTATAGTTATCGTAATCCTGCTATTACTAATTATTATTACACTTATGGTATTATGGGAATGACTTACCCAAATTTTGAAAGGATCTATTGGTTAATGCTAAGTCCTTTTAGAGGTTTTTTCTTCTATATGCCTATAATGATCCTCTCATGTATTGGCATTTTTTTAAAATTTTTCTCAAAGGATAAAAGATATAATATAGAAATGTTATTCATCTTGTTTTTGTTTTTGCTTTTGTTTTACTACAACACATCATTGGTTACTGCTTGGGATGCCGGTGGCAGCTTTGGTCCGCGCTATTTAATCCCTGTAGTTCCATTTATGATAATTCCTGTTATTTTTGTTTTTGATAAAATAAAATTGTGGATAGTAGGATTGTTTTCTTTAGCTTCATTTTTTGTAAATTTCTTAGGTGTTCTTTACGGTCGTGAAGCATTATGGACTGTTGCTCAGGAAAATAAGCACATAATCTTTAATACTTATATCCCCTTTTTGTTTGACCGTGGCTTGACTAACTATACACTCAACCTGATTAAGTTTAAAATCTATGATATCCCCGTTTATACTATAAATATTATAATGTTATTTTTGTTGTTTGTCTTGTTTCTTTTCTTATGGTGGGTTTGGAAGAAGTAGTTATAATATGTATAAGCATACGTTCTCTGTTCTTTTTATCTCTTTGAATCCACATTTTTTTAGTATGTCACATCCCCTATAAGAGCTTATAAAGTTCGTAGTATCATACTCTTTCAGTCCCGCTATTAACTTTTTGCAATCTTCGCTGTCAAATGCTTTGTGTATCTCCCCCCATCTTTGTCTGTATGATGTTGGTACGTTTTCTGTTGCCCATCCTTCTGGTGTGCTTATGTTATGATATATTGCAGCATAAGAGTAGTATGCATTTGAGTATGAATCAAGGTTACACTTTATAAACAACTTTCCTTCAACATGTTGAAGCAGGCTTAGCAGTTCTTCGTCATTTTCTGTGTGTTTCTTGAATGGGGTTATAAATGCCACCGAGACTACAACGCTTGTTATTGCGAGTAGCGTTAGTATTAACCAAGCATGCTTCGCTATTGCTTTTGGATATTTTTCTGTTTTAAGGAATAGGAATATCGCTACAAAAAGCAAAAAGAAGTTATAGGTATCAGGGTGTAACTTGTTTACGTAAGGTATTAAGTATGCTAGCCTGGTAAGCAAAGCTACTGTTATAAAAAGTACTGGTAAGAAGAAGATTAATTCTTTTCTTGATTTGTTTTTGTCTTTCCAATAGAAGTAAAAAGCTAGTATTACCACTGCTGTTATTATTGTTGTTGCTATGTTTTCCATTAGATTAACCTTATTTAGTGTTATGAGGTTTTCCAAAAATACCAAATCATTGAGCATTGTTTTTTTTGCTGCCAGAACATAGTTTACCCACCAGAAAGATGTTGCTAGCATACTGATGATTACTGCAAGCGCTATGATTATTTTTTCTTTTAATGGTTTAACTAGGAATAATGATAGCACTATTATTGAACCTACTGCAAATCCTGGTAGGTATGAAATTATCAAGACCGAATAAAGCAATACAAAAAGGATTACTTTCCAGTCTAATTCATGGTCTTTATAATGCCACACCAGTGTAAACGTTGGTATGAATACTATCCATCCGAACATTTCAGGTATTTTCCCAACCCTTATGAAGTTGCCAATTGCTACTGGGTTGGCAAAGAAGAAAAGGAAGAATGCCACTCTTTTTGTTATTGAAAACTTATTTATCTTGCCGAGCATGTTTATAAAAATAAAACCTAAAATGAATAGTATTAACAAAGATAGGTATGTTGTAAGTTGAATGTTATTTGTTAGATAAAATATAGGTAGCGTAAAAAAAAACCAACCTGGTGCGTAAAGCTTGAACAATACGAAGCCATTATACCAGTTGGGTACAATGTTGTAATAGCCATATTTTGCTAGGAAGAATAGCTTGGCCATGTGGCTTGCCCAATCGTTTGTATAGTCGAGTGGGAATATCCATATGAGTTTTGCTTGATCTATTAGCTTGTATATCAGTATTGCAGCAAGTATCATTATTGCTGCATAAAATGCTGAATCATTTATCCTTTCATGTTTCATTTTTCTTTGCCTTTATCACCAGCTCTGAATTCATTACATAATCTTGGCTAATTATCTGGAAGCCATGTTTCATTAGCATATTGACCAATTCATTTTTTGTGTATTTTGTTATGTGTTGGTCTCCATAAGCATTGGTTAGTAGTTTTTTGTATAGATATTCTATCATTCTCCACGTTACTTTGTCGTAGTCGGGTGTTCCCAGTATCAGCATGCCCTCTTTTTTCAGCACCCTATTAAATTCCCTGAATATGTTTTCATTCCTATGTATATGCTCTATGACTTGTGAGCATATCACTGTATCAAAAATTTCATTCTTGAATGGTATGTAGTTGACGTCGCTTACTATTCTGTACCTATTTGTCTTTTTAAGATAATTTATCCTTCTAAAATCTATGTCTGATGCGACTGCTTCAGGCAGTTCTTGTATTATCTTGTTCGTTCCACATCCCATATCGAGTATTTTTTTGTTCCTGTCGATTCCCTCCATTATTATGCTGTACCTTTTTCTTTGCCAGTATCTCTGTATTGGTATTATGCTGTCGTATGCCCTGCTGTCGTAATCAACTGATTCTACAGAATTCCTTATTTCCCATAACTTTTTTAGAGTTTTTAAGTAGGATATTACGAATTTAGTTAGTTTTGCTTTTGATTTTCCTTCTTTTCTCGGTTTATAGTGGAATGGTACTTCTTTTACGGACCATCCATTTGAGTATGCCATTACTAGTATTTCTGGTAGTACGTTAAAGTCATTTCCAGTTATTACCATCTGATTGAATATTTTTTTGTTATAGAGTCTGTAGCCACTTGAAAGGTCTTTTATGGGTATTGATAGGGCTCTTGCGTAGAACCAATTAAGGAATCTGCTAAGAACTGTTCTTGTGGGAGACATTTCTGCTCTGCCTCCTCTTATGTATCTTGATGCTATTACTATGTCGTGTTCCTCTTTGTGTTTCCAAAGGTCTTTTATGAATATGGGGTCATGTGATAAATCTGCATCCATCGTTATTATGTATCCCCCTTTTGTCTCTTCGATTCCTTCCTTTAGCGCATTTCCATAACCCCTCCCCTTTTGTACTATAACTCTTGCCCCTGCTTTTTTTGCTTCTTCTCTGGTATTGTCCTTTGAATTGCCATCTATCACCACTATTTCATAGTCGTTGCTTACTTCCTTTATCTCTTGTTTCAACCTTCCTATTAGGGTAACTATATTTTTTTCTTCATTATAAGTCGGTAATAAAATAGAGAGTTCCATTTTAATCAGATTATCTTCTAAAATTGCGAAGGTTTATAAATTTTATTTAATAGTTTTACAACCTTCAGGAGGGGGGGTATTGATGAGGTTTAATAAGAATTATATTGTTTTTGCTTTTTTATTTTTCGTAATAGGCTTAACACTTTATGTTTCTTTATCAACTAAAATAATTTTTCACGATACTCCTGAGTACTTTGAGGTTACGAAGGATCTGGCTGGTTATGGTAACGTTGGTGTCTACTCTACCCATTCTTTTGTTTACACTTATTTCATATCTTTTTTTGTTAAAATTTTTCCTAGCATTTTGATTATCAAGCTTATCAATATGTTTTGGCTCATATTGGATGCTTTTTTATTATCCATTTTCTTTAATGATAAGCGTGTTTTTTTGCTTTTCATATTTTCTCCTATGGTTTGGATTGTTAGTATTCAATACTCTCCAATATTGCCTTGCTCTTTCTTTATTTTGCTTATGTATACAACATTCATGCGGTGGGAATCTACAGGTAATAAATCCTATTTTTTTGTTTCTGCCCTATCAGGAGGTTTAACCCTTGCCCTTTATGAACCTTCCTTGATTATCCTCTTGTTTTTTTTGGTTGCTTTCTTTTACAAAAAATCTTTTTGCACTACTTTAGCTTTTTCTTTTTTGATGCTGCCTACTTTTTCTTTGCGTCTTATTCTTGATTATTTTCTTACCGGATTCCCTTTCTATTCCATTGTGAGGTATTTCGGCACAAACCTCGCTGCAGTATTTGGCTTTAATCCTGGGACTAAGGGTTTTTTTCATGGCTTTTTCTCCATCGAGACTGCTTACTCTCCTTTCTTGATACTCCCTTTAATTTTTCTTTTTTTTAAGGTTGATTTCTCAAAGAACAAAAGATTGTTGCTTTTTGTTCTGCTTTCAAGCCTGTTTTTGTTTGTGAGAGGTGGTCTTGTTAAGTATTTTCTTCTTATAGCCCCGTTTATTTTTGTTTTATTATCCCCACTTATGACAAAAAAGTTGTTGGTTTTTAATTCAATTCTATCTGTAATACTTATTGTGCTTTTTTCTATACCCTTTTTTGGCGCAGACCCTACAACTTTAATTTACGATGATATGAGATCTATTTATACTTATTACCCCTCTGAGCATTATATAGATGGTGCTTACGTCTCACTTTATTATTGGGGTGATCAATATAAGTTTTATAACATATACGAGTACTTACATTCTGTTAGCAACAGACCTTATTACTCTGATTATGGAACAGTTGTTAACAATAAAAAGGTTAATCTTTACCAGATTTTGGAGCTCAAAGCTGCTCTTAAACCTAATTATGGCGAAGATATCATAACATCGCCTCTGATTATGAAAAAAAATGATACTCCTCTTGAAGGTTTTAAGTTGCTTAAATGTTATCAATATTTATGTGTTTATACTAAGGTGAAAAATGAAGTCCGACGTTGCCTTTGTTCATAAGAATTTTTTGAATAAGGATGATTTTTTTAGTTCTGTCGAGCGTACTATGAACCTCGCCAACTGGAAAAAACACATTAGTGGGAAGAATGTTTTTCTTAAGATTAACGCTCTTTCTCCTAAAGTTGTTCCAGGTCAGAATACTTCACCTTGGTTTGTTGAGGCGGTTGCGGATGTTTTTTACAATAACGGCTTTAAGATTTTTATAGGGGATGCTGACGTTGCCACGGCAAAACAAGTGGAGCTTTCTGCCAAGAATTGGGGCTACAGCAAACTATGTCTGAAGTACAAAACCAGGTTTGTCAACCTTTCCAAGCATAGGACCCTGCCTGTCAGGATTAAAGGCAGGATTTTTAGTGTTTTGAGAATCCCAAAGATTCTTTTTAACGTTGATTCTTTAATCACATTACCAGTTGTTAAGACGCATAACGTTGCTGGTATGACTTGTGCTTTGAAAAACCAGTGGGGTTGCATTCCAAGGTTCAGGCAGAAGTATCATCTCATCTTGAGCCATGCCATCCCTGAGATAAACATGGCCGTTCCCACATCTTTTTGTGTTGCCGATGCCAGCATTTGTTTAGAGGACAACGGTCCTGTTACTGGAATGCCTAGAGTTACCAATTCTTTTTTCGCTTCTGATGACCTTGTTGCTCTTGATTCTGCTGTTGCAGCATTTATCGGTTATGACAGTTCTAATTTTGGTTACATAGTAAACTCTGAAAAGATTGGTTTGGGTACAAGGAACTTCAACATTATTGGTGACAAATTTGTTTTTTTTAAGTTTAGGCCTGCCTTGGCTTGTAATCATCCTATCGTTTCTTGGGAGTTAAGATTAAGGAAAACCAAGGGCTTGAACAAGCTTCTTTTTGAAACCCCTCTTTTCAAGATTCCTGCTTGGTGTGCTTACAAATACAACTCTGTGTGGTGGTATAATAAGTATGGGAAGAAGTATGCTCGCAGGATTTTACGTAATTATCCTCTCTACAGGGAAGAGTTTAGGGGGTTGGTAAGGTGAAAGTTATAGTTTTAGGTGGTGGTCTTGCTGGCATGGCTGCTGCTGACAGCCTTCTTGCAAAGGGTCACGAAGTTGCTATTCTTGAAAAGCAGGATTTTTTGGGTGGCATGGCCTCAAGCTTCAACCATGATGGAGTTACAATACCTAGGCATTATCATCACGTCTTCAACCATGACTATGTAACTAAATATTACTTGAGGCGTTTTGGTTTGTTTAGAAACATGGCTTGGAAGAGAATTAAGATGTGCATTGCTGTTGACAAAAAAATTTATGATTTCACCTCACCTTTAAGCTTGTTGGGCTTTGACTATCTTTCTCTTTATGGCCGGTTGCGTTATGGTTTGTTTGGTGCTTACGTTTTTACATTGATGGACCCTTCAAGAATCCATAATGATGTTGACGCAAATGCTTGGTTGAAAAAATATGCTGGTAATGAAGTTAAGAACAAACTGTTTTACAACCTTTATGCAAAAAACAAGTTTAACATCCCTCTCACTATGATTTCTGCAAGGCAGTTTGCTTATCGTCTTAAGGCTGGCGAGGCTTTGGGCTTGTTTGGTTATCCTCGTGAAGGTTTGCATGAGTTTGTAAAAAGGTTGGAGAATGATTTGGTTAGAAGAGGTTGTAAGATTAAGAAGGGTTATAGGATAAGAATTGTTGATGTTAAGAAAAAAACCGTTAACGGAATTCCTTATGATGTTATCATAAATACTATCCCTCCTGCTGAGTTTTTGAAAGTTGCCAGAAACCTTCCTTTGGACTATGCTTTAAAACTTTCCAAAATAAGGTACACTCCCTGCATTACAGTTGCTTTTGCAACGAAGAGGTTTTTGAGCAAGCATTACTGGGTTAACATTTTTAATGAGCGTGTTGGCATGTTGATACAGCACTCGAGGTTGTTTGATGGTTATCCTTACAAAGTTTGCTGGGTTTCACGTTATGGTGGCTCTGAACAGGATTTGGCTCTTACCGATGATGCAATAAAAAATGCCTACCTTTCTCCATTAAAAAAATATTTTCCCAAAGCTGATTTTTTGTGGAGTAAAGTTTTCAGAGAGGTTTATGCCGAGCCTGTGTATGACAAGTTTTATGCATTTAACAACCCTGGTTACAAAACGCCTGTTCCTAGTCTTTACAATGCGGGTGTTTTTGTTACTTATCCAAAAATAAGGAATATGAACACTGCTCTTGAGTCTGGGTTAAGAGTTGCTTCTATCGTTTCAGAAGACCTAGCTTCCTGAGCTTTCTTGTTGTTTTGCTGAATGCATGTATCCATATAGGTGCGCCGTTTGTAACAAGCTGGGCTTTTTTTAAGTTTTGTAAGAATTCTTTTTTTGAGTAGAAGTCTTCCATGATGACGTAAGTCTTTCCTAATTCGAATCTGGTGTGGCTGTCTGAGCCAACTGCTTTTGGTATGTTTTTTTCCTCTGCATACTGAAATGCTTTTACGTTGTGGTTTTTGTTTATCGTCCTGGGGTTGAATACTTCTATAACATCCGCCTTTAACATTTTTATATTGTCCATAAGTGCCGTTC
>JAWABC010000026.1:0-10812 GCA_038884815.1 Candidatus Nanoarchaeia archaeon
CTCACAACATCTTCTTGAAGGAGAGGCCTCACTTCATCAGAGAGACAGTTACAGATATGATTTACAGGGAGATAAGGGAGTATGGTACTGGCCTGATTTGTTTGGACCAGCACATATCAAAGTTGAGTGATACCGTGGCAGGTAACTCTGCCTGCAACATAGCTTTCCAGCAAATGCTTTATCAGGACGTTGAGACGGTTTCTGGTATTATGCAGTTAAGGGACAGGAAAAAATATTTCTCTATGCTTCCCGTCGGTCAAGCTATTGTTAAGCTTGCTGAGCGTTACACAGACCCTTTCCTGATAGACGTTCCTTTTGTTGAGTTGAAAAACGAGCCTGTCTCTGATGAGTATGTTTCGAAAAGGATGAGGAAGATGATATCGGTAAAGGAGGAGTATGAAGAATTCAAAGAAGCTTCTAAGCCTGAGAACGTGATAAAGGAGCTGAAGCGTGTTGACAACATAATGAAGGTTTCAGGAGTTGACACAGGAGATGCTTACAAGGAGGTGCAGGAAGCCCTATCAAGGCAGGCTCAAAAAGCCATTGACGAAGATGAGAAGAGGAGAGAAGAAGCCTTGAAGGCGGGTAAGAAGGTCGTAATACCTAAGGGTGCATTGCTTAATCACATACAGGAATTCCTGGTTGAATACATCAGGGAGCAACTTAACCATGGTTTTAGTCTTAAGTTGATAAAGGATCAGTTGCTTAATTCTGGTTATAAGAGAGCTGACGTAAACAGGGCTGTGGTCCATGTTGTGCTGACCCAGCGTGATGCTAGAATTAGAAAAGAGGAAAGAAAAGCTAAGCAAGAAGTGATTTCTTCAGTTGGTTCTGAAGAGACTTCAATTTCATATTCACTAAACGAAATACAAAAACAACTCTTGCAGTTCATCTGCAAAAATCCCGGTTACGGGACTACAACAATCTACAAGTACTTGAACTTATCAGCGAGGAAAGGCGATAAGCTTAAGAAACAACTTGTGGACATGGGGCTTTTAAGTGTAGAGGCGGTTAAGAACGAGAGTGGTTGGAGGAAGATTCTCAAACCTACTGAGACCGGACTTAAGTGCCTGGAAAACCCCGGAAAAACCCTGAAACAGTAAGATTTAAATACTGCTTCCATAAGGGCTGTACTTTCCATTAGTCTTGACTTTCTTGAACGAAAATTCTCACATTTTTTACCGACGGAAAACCCTAAAAAACCCTAAAGAAAGGAGGTAGTTATGAAAAAGGTTAAGGATTGTTTTGTCACGCTTCTTTTATGGTTGTTTAAAGCATTCCTCATTTGCTATGGCATCCCCGCGTTGGTCGTGTTTCTGATTTTTATGTGTGTCATTTACGGCTTTGTTTTTCTATTCTTCGAGCTGCCCTTCAGGCTTTTCCAAAAGAAACCAAACATCATAATTATAGGGAGGTGATAATGGACGCTGAATTGGTATTGATTTTTGTCGGCATCGTTGTCGTGGTTGGTGATGAAGTTATCGATGTTGAATGGTGGCCAGTCCAAGTTGTGAAAAACCCTTACGCCCAGTCGTGCACCGGAAAGGCATTGGAAAAAGGTGCTTTTCTGGATATCTTAGTCTGAAAGGAGGTAATATGAAGTTTTCCATTGGTCAAGCTGTTGACTTGTTTCAAAGAGGTGTGCTTGTGCCTCTTCACATGTTGGTCGTTTCGCAAGTCGGAACTAACAACAGGGCTTTTGGCAACTCTTTGGACATGTGCTTGAGGCATGACAGGAAATGCCCAAACTGTGGTGAAGCAATAGATACGACTGACTTGCACTGTCCCAGCTGTAAGGTTGACTTTATGTGGTTTGAACGAAGGCTCAATGATTGTCATTTATGCATGTACGAGTGGGATGATCATTCTTCATAAAAAAGAAGGGAGGAAGATTGGAACATGTTCTATAAAAATCGGTTTTTGAAACCAGTGAAAGAGCCTGAAGAGTTTGAGGGTGTTGGCGAGCTGTTTTTCCTTTGTCCAGTCCACAGCAACAAGTGCCCATTTTGCAGCAAAACAGTAAGGCCATACACTTATCAGTGCAAGAGTTGTGGTGCTGACTTTAAGTGGGATAAGGGTCATTGCCTAGTCTGTGCCTACCTCAAATTAGGTTTTTGAAAGGAGGAACCATGAGAATGTACCTCATCTGCGTCGAGTGCAGGTACGAGCTGGAGATTGTTCACATTAACACCCAAGGTGGTTGCCCTAACTGTGGTGCTATTATTGGTGTTGACAATTCAATTCTGAAATTAACCTTTAACACTCTCGGCGAGAGTTTGCTCAAGAGGAACCAGATCGATAAGGTTTTTGTCAACCCTTGCCCTGAGTACACCCCAACATAGAAAGGAGGTTATCATGATTTACAAATCTTCTATTCTTTTCATTGTGGCTTGCCTGCTGACGTTGGCTGCTTTCGTCGCTGGCATGATGTACCAAAATAACCTTAACCGTAATGATCTGAACTCCCTTCAGTGGTACAAACAGACTTACCGCTCCAAGGAGGGCTTTTCCCAGAAGTTTGGGGAATACCAGCTTCATACCATCGATGGTGGCCTGAACTGGTACGCGGTGCGGTACACAGACAAGGGTATTAGAATCCTTGGTCATGTCGATAAAGTTTATCCTGGCCTCAGTTCCTATCTGAAAGCCATCGACACCATTCACCGCCACGCCAAGAATCCTGGCTCGGTTAGTGAGAAGGAGTTGCAGGAGGCTGGTCTCAAACTCAAACAGCCTAACTGATTCACACACAATATCCTTTAACAACTCCAGTGAGGGCTTCTGCTTTTTTTCATGGTGGAAGCCCTCACTTTTTCCCAAAATTGGCAGAAATCATCCACTTTATGAGATGTTAACATAAAAAGTTTGGGTAGTTTTCCTAATATCATTACATTTTGCAATATTAAGGAGGGTGCTATGTCAAGACATCGTAACGCAGATTTTTTGTTGGATTTTGGTTATGCCCTGATGGTTGGTGATGCAGAGTGGCATGAAGAGGAGTGGCTTATTAACAAGAATGACAGGATTATGAAAAACTACAAGATGTGGCACCGTCGACCCCGCATTCCTTCATGCTGTGTAGATCTTGAAAAACAGCTTACACCCGAAGAAGTCCTTATCATGAAGGAAGAGGATGAGGAGTTCCGGGAAATGATGGAAGAGGAGGATTTATTTAAAGTTGAGGAAGAAAATCCTGAAGCCTGTTTAGATGACGAAGACAATCAGGATGTTGCAGACATTGTTTTTTCTGACTACGACGAGTTTCTTGAAGACTGGCAGGGATGGTGTGAGTACGAGCATGCCCTTCTTAACGATGTGGAAGAACCTATTAACTTTGAGGATGATGGTCCTGAGGAAGTTGTTTGCTGCAGAAAGAGAGAAACGTGCCGTGTGGCTAAAACCAAGTTCGACCATCGCTTCTCGAGAAGGAGAAGGTTTGTCGAAGTTAAGAATCCTAAAACGGGGGAGGTTAAGCTTGAGTTGGTTTGGCACAAGGGAAAACGCCCTGAGAAAAAGCCTCGATATAAAACCGTTCGTTTCCCAACTAAGAGGAAAATGGTAATGAGTATGATTCGTCGTGAATTATAACATATGTGACTTCATTGGCTAATTGAGAGAATCGTCCATACATGATTAACAACTTTATCGAAAGGAGGTGCCAATTACTACACTTTAACCGCTTGGCTAAGGTCATTTATTCCACGCTTTATTGAGGCTGTTTTTCCTGATTTATTCACAACAAACACTGATTACTGGATTTTACCTGAATATGTTCTCGGAGTAAGGGGACATCGTTAACCTTTTCCCAAATCTGTTCATCGAAAAAAAGGAGGAACAAACTATGTTTCAAATTCAAATGATGTGGACACAGCTTGCAATCTGGATGATTCTCTTCGTCGGGCTCGGTGTGGTCATGGTTATCAAGCACCGCCTCATGTCCTAAATCTTGACAAATAGATTCTAAAGGAGGTTTGTATGAATAAGAAAGGTTTCTCTTTGATTGAGGTTATGATAGCTATGCTCATCCTTGCAATCGCCTTGCTGGCACTTGCAGGGTTGATGGCTAAAGCAACCTTCAACAACGCCTTCGGCGGCCACATGACTGAGGCTGTAACATTCGCCCAGGACAAGCTGGAGGAATTCAGGTCAGTATCGTGGGACAACATTCCAGAAGGTGTGAACACCGACCAAGTGAATGGTTCAACAGGGATTAGTTATTCTAGAAGATGGAATGTTGTCATGAACGGAGATATGAAGACAATCACTATAACAATTAACTGGAATGACCGGATAAGCCACACAATTAGCTTTATTTCGGTCATATCCAAAAAGGAAAGGGAGGTAATATGAAGACTCGACTCCTGGATAAAAAAGGTATCACCCTCATAGAGTTGATGATTGCGTTGGTCATCGCAGGGATACTCATCGGCGGAGTATACAAACTCTTCATCAGTCAGAGCAAGTCATACGCCGTTCAGGAGCAGGTGGCTGATACCCAGCAGAACATCAGGGGGGCCATGGAGATTTTGCTCAGGGACCTCCGCATGGCAGGCTATGATGACTACAAAACGGCTGTGAGTATAGACAACCCCATAATAGCCGAACAGAATGCCATTACGGTGATTTACGAGCGCAACAATGCGCAGTGCAGCGTGAGGTACTGGCTCGATTCTTCAAGAATGATGCGTCAAGTAACCCAAAATGCCGTAACCATAACAGAGCCTTTATTGGAAAACGTAGAAGCATTCAACGTGACTTACGGTGTGGATTACGACGCTTCGGGAAAGGAGGATGGCTCTGTGGATTACTGGGAAACCTCTTCGGCAAGCCTCGGCAGCAGGAAAGTTATCGCTGTGCGTATTACGCTTACCGCGAGGGCCAACTCGGTCAATCCAGATACTAACAGCCTTTCTCCTAGGACACTAACCTCGACCGTCACCTTTAGGAATCTAACCTACAGGTGAATTTTTCTTATAAGGAGGTAAAACCATGTTTTTGAAAACTAAAAAGGTTCTTAATAATCAGTCCGGAGCTGCGTTGGTAATTGCCCTCATGATAATGGTCATCTTGACCATGATAACCCTCGCTTCGATCTCAACCTCGATTTTTGAGCTTAAACTGTCTGGTAACAAGAGGGGATCGACGGATGCTTTCTACGCAGCCGATAGCGGGATTCAGGTGACTGTGAACAACATCAACAATTTCAACCTGTCAGGGAAGTACGACAGTGGCACTTACGATCCTTTCACAGATCCAGAAAACCCTAACCCGACAAATGCGAAGGTTATAATCACTCATGAAGCTGACCAAAAAGGTTCGCCGAGAGGTTCGGGGTATAGTGCTTCCAGTTTTGACTACGAGTATTTCTCCATAAACTCAACAGGACAGGATCAAACAGAAGTTGGCCTTGTCAAATCCACAATCACTCTCGAGGAGAAAATCGTAAGGCTTGTACCAACTCAACAAGGAGGTAACTGATATGAAGATGATGAAAATCATTTTTTCTGTTCTCTGCTTCATTCTTGTTGCCACTCCAACTTTGGCCCATGATACAGACCTCTACATGGCAAGTGGGGAGGGTGTCGAGCCGAATATCCTGATCATGTTCGACAACTCAGGTAGCATGAATGAGGAAATACGAACCTCTTTCTACAACCCATCAATTACTTATGATCCGGTGGTCGTTCCCCAGGCAAATCGTGATACTGTTTACTACAGGGTTCTCTGGGGGGCATGGCTCGTATTTAAGAACTCAATCACTGAAGTTGAGTGTGCGGATGCTCGGACAGCCCTTACCACCCTTGGTCATTATGAGGGTTGGACCAATGCGAGTTGTTCAGGTACCTACAGAACCCTTCGAACTGGGAACTACAGGAACTACCTCGCATCTGCTGGGAATGAAACAATCCCCAAGTTGACTGTAGCCAAGAAAGTTATTACTGAATTCTTGAATTCTGTCAAAGGTGTAAGGGTTGGTGTTATGGTTTTCAACAACTCGGAAGGCGGCCATATTCAGAGCCCGATCAAGAGTCTGACAGATGCCAATAGGAATCAGTTGATTACTGACATCAACAACATCGTAGCCAACACATGGACACCTTTGGCTGAAACACTTTATGAAGCAGGCCTCTATTTCAAAGGTAGCGCCAGCTATTTCAATTCAGGTGTGGTCTACACCAGCCCTATCGAATACTCCTGCCAGAGCAACTACGTGATCATCATCACAGATGGCGAATCAACAAAGGACAAAAACGCCATCTTGAAAACGGTCATAGGAGATAGGGATGGGGACGGCAGGGAACCTGGAGGGGCCAACGAGATTAAGTACGATGATGATGGGAGTGATTACCTTGATGACGTGGCAAAGTACCTCTATGACAGCGATCTCTCCTCGTCTATGGAGAACAAGCAGAACATACAGACTTACACCATTGGTTTCACGATAAACTCAGACCTTCTGCAGAGGACCGCTGCTCATGGTCATGGTAGGTACTTCACTGCCAATGACGTTCAAGGTCTTTCCGTTGCATTCCAGAACATCGTAGATGACATCCTTTCCAAGAACACCTCCTTTGTTGCTCCCATCGTTCCGGTGAGCAGGATGGAAAGGACGACTGCAGGTGACAAGCTTTACCTAGCCTTGTTCAAACCCAAAAAAGATAAGATGTGGAGTGGAAACATAAAGAAGTTCAGCGTGGCCCAAGAGAACAACCCTTCTGCCGGTATTTCCGTTGGCGACCTGTTAGACACAACTGGTGCGAAGGCGTTGGATTCGAACGGCCAGATTCTCAGCACTGCACACTCCTTTTGGACAAGCAGCGGAATAACAGACGGTCCTGATGTTGAAAAAGGTGGTTTGGGGGAGGTCCTCATGAAGCGTTCTTCTGAAAGGAAAATCTACACTTATACAGGAACGCATGCAGACCTGACGGACTCCTCCAATGCATTCACCTTGGATAACAACAAATTGACGCCTTCTTTGTTGGGCTTAGAAACCCATGATGATGCTGGAAGGGACAAGCTGATAAGGTTTATTCACGGCTATGACGCTTACGATGACAACTTTAACGGGAATACCAGCGAGAAGCGTGATTGGATTTTGGGCTCTTTCGTTCATTCAAGGCCGACTATAGTCCACTACACTGACAAGTCGGTAATCTTTGCTGGTTCAAATGATGGGATGCTTCATGCTTTTGATGATTCAACAGGAGAAGAGCTGTGGGGTTACATCCCTCCGAATCTTCTGAACAAGCTTCAGGCCCTCCATCAGGACGTGGTTGAGTCGTTCGTGGATGGTTCTCCAAAGGTATACCTCGGAACTGACAAGAAAATACTTATCTTTGGGGAGAGAAGAGGGGGCGATTGTTACACAGCTTTAGACATCACTGATTACAACTCCCCGAAGCTTCTCTGGGAAATCAACTCCTTTACCACGGGTTTTTCAGAGTTGGGTCAGACATGGAGCACGCCTCAAATCGCGAAGATCAAGTATGGTACAGGTGAGAAGTGGGTTGCCTTTATCGGTGGAGGCTATGATGAGAATCAGGATAATGATCCTGTTACCCTTCCCGATTCAAAAGGCAGAGCAGTTTACGTTGTTGACGTATTAACCGGTGCCCTTGTGTGGCGTTATTCGTATGCGGAAAACGCTGCGATGAGTTATTCAATACCAAGCGACATACAAAGGGTTGACACGGATGGTGACGGCAAGGTTGATAGGCTTTATGTAGGTGACATGGGTGGTCAGATCTGGCGGTTTGACATTGGTGATGGGAACCCATCGAATTGGGTAGGTAAGAGAATATTCATCGCCAATGCAGGTTCCAAGATCTTCTATCCCCCTGATGTTACGCTCGAAAAAGATACCGCTTTCTATGAGATGCTGTACTTCGGTACAGGGGATAGGGAACACCCAAAAGAGGCTACAACTATCAACAGGCTTTATGCTGTGAAAGACCGGAATCCTTCAACCGCTTTGTCAGAGGCTGACTTGGTCGACGTAACCCAAGATTTGCTGCAAGACCCAGGCACGTCTCAAGCGATTAAGGATTCGATTTTAGCTAGCTTGAGGGAAAAGGGTGGATGGTACATCAAACTCGACCTCAATGCTGGTGAAAAATCTCTTGCTCCTCCTGTTGTTTTTGCCAAGACGGTTTATTTCACAACATTTACCCCCACATTTGGGGCTGAGTCAGACCCCTGCTTCGTAGGTGAAGGCACGGCACGGATATACATTCTTGAGTACATGACGGGAAATGCCGCGTTTAACCTCGATGCTTTGAACGATACTGAAGGACCTATCGTTAAGAGGTCTGATCGTTCTGGGGTGATCGGTACGGCCATACCGTCAGGTGTTGTTATCACCATCATCAACGGGAAGGCTGTTGCGTATGTCGGAGTCGGTGGCGGCGTTAGTACTCCAAAGCTTCAGAAAAACAATAGTCTCGTACCACTAAGTTGGAGAATCGTATTCTGAAAGGAGGTCCGTATAGATGAGAAAAATTAATTTTGTCCTGGTTATCTTCTTCGTTGCCTTACCAGCCTTGGCTATGGCCTCTGAGGAGGTGGTCAAGATTCAGGGGAGGGTTATGGAAGTTGACCTGAAGAACAACGTCTTGGTTGTCAACGAGAAATCTTTCATCCTGAATCAAGGTACGGTCATCAAGACCGACAGGGGCGCACCTCTCGAGGTGGGTAAGTTGAAGCTAAATGCATGGGTGTACGTTGAAGGGGTGAAGGACAAGGCCAGCAAGCGGTACAACGCTGGTAAGGTCTATCTCATCCCAAATTACATCAGTAAGAAAGATAGGCCGCTCTATCCGTTCATTCAGTAACCAGGTGTGTCAGTTTTTGTTAACCTGACACAAACCCATCAAATTTTCACTCTCCGTGGATGCAAGTTTCATTCCACGTCGAGTAAGGAGATCGTGATGACGGTCGAATTCGAAAGAGTACCAGAATTTGAGGAAGAAGAGTCAGAGGAGCGTGAAATCAAAAGGCTTAAGTGGATTCTCTTAAGAGTCATAGCCTCTGTTGAGAAGAAGCTTAGGAAGTCCTGCTTGGGTTTCACGAGGTAAACTCGTAACTTCTGAAAGGGAGGGCTTGCACATTTCGTAACTGTGTGAGCCCTCACTTTTTCTCTTAAGACCTTAGGGTTGAAAGGGAGGCGATATGAACTTTGGAATTCGCAAATTGACTACTGCCATCAGGGTGTACACCCACATCATTTTGTTAGGGAAAGAATTTGTTTTTGTGTGTTCCCTGCATGATGAGCGTTGCCCAAAGTGTAACCATCGAATCAGTTGTTACTATCAGTTCCGGTGTGATCGCTGTGGGGCTATTTTCAGATGGCACAAGGGACTCTTGAATGTTTGCCTGCTATACTGCCTTGAGGAAAAGTTGAGGGCTATCCCTGAAATGCCCGAGTTCATAAGTTAAAATCGTGGGAGGGCTTGCATTTTTTTCTGCTCGCCCTCCTTCTTTTTTTTCAGTATTCAAAAAAACGTTTAGGGTAAGGGGGTGATATTAAATAAAGAGTAAGAGGAGGTCAACATGAGTTCACTAACAATTTTATTTCTTGTAACCTTAGTTGTTCTTGTTATCTTACTTTTGTGCAGGAAAAGCGTAGTCGTTTGCCCTCACTGTGGTTGGAGTCCAGGAAGCGTAGAAGTCACTTGTCGTTCATGTGGTGAAGTATTAAAATTAAGCCACAACACAAGTAGGAAGTGTCCTAAATGCGGGGTGGTTGTAACGCATTCTATCCTATGTATAAGATGTGAAAAGGAAATCCCGCTAAATTAACTCTTAATTTTGAGGAAAGGAGGTGTTGTTAGTGGGTGCAAGAATTATCAAGAAATCTCGACGGATTTTTATGGCTGAGAAAGCTATAAAGGAGTGGGGCAGGAGACATCTCACTGAGCAGGACATGGAGAATTTTTATGCTGGGAAAGTCAAGTTCCCAGAATCCCTTGCGTTGTTGGCTCACCTGCGTTCCTGCAGGAAGTGCGACGAGAATTTCTTCGCTATGCTCGTAGAGAAAGATTTGGTTAAAGATGGCTTACTCCCTCCAAAAAGGTTTAAGCCTCTTCCACCTAAAATAAAGAAAGCATTGGAGGAGTACAGGAAGAAGAATAAAAAATAACCTGCTGTGAAGGAGGTGGATCATGAACAACAAAGGTTCTGTTTTGCTTACCTTAACCATCCTTGTTATACTGCTTATCATTGCTCTTCTCGTTTTCCCTCTTCTCTCACGTCTTTTGAGAAGCGATGGGGATCTTCAGAAGGTTTTTGGAGGAGGCGCTGCAATGGCAGACAACATCAGCATAACCTCAATGAGTCCGGGCAGCACAAGCACCATAACTCAAGATGGCAACCGTATCGACGTGGATTATACTGGTGTGAATGCTGTCATAAAGCTCAACGGAAAAGTGATTTGGGAAGGCAATGGCCGTAAGTTGGAGTGCAGGGCAACGTCAACAGGCCTTGTTCTCAAGGTAGATGGGAAACAAATCTGGCCTAAGGAATAAACCTCAATACTAAATGATTCTTTTGGAGGGTCTCGAAACTTTTGAGACCCTTCATAAATTCTAAAACTTTTTTGAAAGTAGGGATAAATGGTTATATCGTCTCAAGCGAGATAGAGCCGATGGAAAGAATGTTGGAAGAGATTGATATGGAAAACTGACAGTATGCTCGTTATGGGCATGAATGAGGAGGTGCAACATGCCTTGGAAGATTTATATAATTATAATCTTGGTGTATGCCTGTATGTTTATTGCTAACGAGGTGAGATTAATACCTGAGTTTGTTTAC
>JAWABC010000027.1:0-5371 GCA_038884815.1 Candidatus Nanoarchaeia archaeon
TCTTTGGCTGCCACCCTATAAGTTTCTTTGCTCGTGTTATGTCAGGACACCTTCTTTCTGGATCATCTTTTGGTAAATCCTTGAAAACTATTGTCGACTTTGACCCGGTCATCTCTTTGATCGTTTCCGCAATTTCGATTATTGTTTTTTCTTCAGGATTCCCTAAATTTATTGGTTCGTGATAGTTTCGTAGTTGCATAACCATGTGCATTCCTTCTATCATATCGTCAACGTAACAAAAGCTTCTTGTTTGCTTTCCATTCCCATATATTGTTATAGGTTCATTTTTTAGTGCCTGTATTATGAAGTTTGATATCACTCTTCCATCATCCATCGCCATCCTTGGCCCATACGTGTTGAATATCCTTACAATTTTTGTGTCAAGACCATGCTCTCGATTGTAGTCCATGAAGAGTCCTTCAGCAAATCTTTTTCCCTCGTCATAGCAGCTTCTTGGTCCTATTGGGTTCACGTTACCCCAATAAGTTTCTGGCTGTGGGTGAACAGTTGGGTTACCGTAAACTTCTGAAGTTGATGCTTGAAGTATTCTCGCTCCTGTTCTTTTTGCTAAGCCTAGCATGTTTATTACAGCAAGCGACCCCATCTTTCTTGTGTTTATTGGGTTCTTTTGGTATTGTATTGGTGATGCTGGGCATGCGAGGTTGTATATCTCATCAACTTCTACTCTTAATTCATTTGTTAAGTCATGTCTTATTGCTTCGAACCTTGGGTTTTGTATTAAGTGTTCTATGTTTTTTTTGTTTCCAGTGTAATAATTATCAACCGATATGACTTCTTCACCTTTATTTAATAAGTATTCGCATAGGTGGCTGCCTAAAAATCCTGCTCCTCCTGTTACCAAGATTCTATTTCTTTTCATTTTTTAGGGTATTAGGTTTTATGTGTGGTCTCCCAACGGAGTAATAGTAGAAGCCCAGTTTGCTCATTTTTTGAGGATTAAAAACATTCCTCCCGTCAAAGAAGTAGGAGGGTTCTTTCATTAATTTTTTTATCTTTTTTAAGTTCATTTTTTTAAACTCCTCCCATTCTGTGAGGAGCAATGTCGCATCTGTTCCAATGACAGCCTCTTCAAGGCTTTTGCAGTAGACTATTTTGTTACCAAAATGCTTTTCTGCTTCACGGATTGCTTTTGGATCATAAATCTTAATCTTTGCACCTTCATCATAAAGTTTGTTGATAATTTCTATTGAAGGTGCTTCTCTCATATCATCAGTATCTGGTTTGAAAGACACTCCAAGTACTGCTATTTTTTTATCTCTAATTGTCCACAGTCCTTCTTCTATCATTTTTAAGAAGAAGTATTTCTGTGCCTTATTAACCTCGAGTATTTGCTTGAAGAATTCGGGGTTTATGTTATTCTCTAGGAGTATGTTGTAAAGGCTTTCTATGTCTTTAGGAAAACAAGAGCCACCGAAACCTATTCCAGCGTTGAGGAAAGCATAATTACCTATTCTTTTGTCGAGCTTCATCCCTTTGGCTACTTCGCAAACGTCCGCTCCTGTTATCTTGCAGAGTTCTGCTATCTTGTTTATAAATGATATTTGGTTTGCGAGGTAGGCATTGGAGGCTAGTTTTATAAGTTCAGCACTCCATATGTCTGTTTCTATTATTTGTGTATCAAAGTCTTTGTAAAGCTCCCTCATTTTTTTAAGCGGCCTTTTTAGGAGTTTGCCTTCCTTATCTCTCATAACACCTATTACTATCCTGTCTGGTTTCATCGCATCTTCTACTGCTTTCCCTTCTCTCAAGAACTCAGGGTTTGAAACAACATCGAATTCGCAGGGTGTATTCGACTTAACCATTGTTTCGTAAACTTTTTCACCGGTCATTACGGGTACTGTGCTCTTGTCTACAACTAATTTGTATCCTATCATGTTTTGGGCTATCATTTTTGCTGCATTTTCAACGTATGACAAGTCTGCTTTTCTTAAGCCGCCGCTTGTTTGTTTTGGTGGTGTGTTGACACAGATAAATAGTATGTCAGAATTGTGTATGCACTCTAAAGGGTCGTTTGTGAAGCTTATTCTTTTTTCTTTATAGTTCTTTGTTACCAATTCTTCTAGTCCGGGCTCGTATATTGGCATCGACCCTTTTTTCAATTGCTCAACTTTCTCGCTGTTAATGTCGTAGCATATTACCCGGTTACCTTTTTCTGCTAATACCGCACCATGAGTTAACCCAACATAGCCAGTACCTATGATACCTACTTTTTTCATATTTGAGAATTCTTTTTTTATTGATTTATAACTATTATTTGTTTTTATTATATATGTTCTTGTTTCGAGAAACTCCCAACGTATTTAGCTTTGCCTTGGGTCCTTTCAAGGACTATTTGGGCCACCCTCGTCCCGATCTCAAGTTTTAATGGCACGTGGCTCACGTTTTTTATTTCCAATACTTGTTTGTTGCTTATTCCTGGATTTATGAAGTCTGCTGTTATGTGGACAGCGATTCCAAGTCTGGCAAACTTAGACCTTCCTGACAACCACCCGCAAATGTTATCTGGCAAGGTAATTTTCTCTCTTGTAATCCCGAGTACGAATTCGTTCGGATGCAATGTGATGTATCTTTTTGTCTTTCTTTTTCTTGTTAGTTTTTCAAAGTCTGCTTTTTCATTAACTTTATATGGAAATAGCTTCCTTTTGAATATTCTGAACTCATCTCCTAAAGTTAGGTCTATAGATGCGGGTCCTATCTGATTTTTGTTGAGTGGTTGTATTTTTATCCTTCCTTTTTTTATTTCTTTCAGGATCTCTTTCCTTGTTAATATCATGTTATATGGATTACCTCCGAGTGTTGAGCTAGTTTGACCGCGTATTCAAGCTTTTTCTTGTTTTCTGCGTATATTGTGAATAGCTCTTTACCCTTCTTTACTTTGTTGCCTACGTGGACGCGCAAGTAAAGTCCTGCTGCCTTGTCTTTTGGTGCTCCAGCTATTCTCGCTATTTTTGCTATGAGTTGGTTGTCTATCCTTGTTACAATACCTTGCTTGTTGGATGTTATTTGGTGGAAGTATTTTGGTTTTGGAAGCCTTATGTTTTTGCTTCCTCCCTGTGCTTGTATTATTTGGAGGAACTTTTGGTATGCTGCTCCTGACTCAATCACTTCTTTCACTTTCTCTTCAGCATTTTTCAGGCCTGCCATCTTGAGAAGGTTGCTTGCAAGCATGATTGACTTTTCTCTTAGGTCATCAGGCCCTCCACCTTGCAGCACAGATAGTACGTCTTTTGCTTCCCACACAGGTCCGACGCCGTTACCTATAGGCTGTGACCCGTCTGTGAGCATTACTTTTATTTTCATTCCTAGTTGTTTTCCTATTTTTATGAACTTCTTTCTGAGTGCCTTTGCTTGTTTGTATGTCGTTTTTGCTCCTTCGCCGTATGGCAGGTCCACTATTACGTGTGTTGCTCCTACTGCTTTTTTCTTTGCCATTATACTTGCTAGGAGTAAGCCTTCGGGGTCTATGCTTAGGGGGTGTCTTATTTTTATGAAAAGCTCGTCAACACCCATGGGGTTTAGTGCTGCTTCCCATATCATGCATGCATTGGTTTCTTTTATTGTTTTTAGTATTCTTTCGTGACTTATGCATACAGGACATAGAACCTCCATGGTGTCTGCTGTGCCTGCTGCTGATGTTATTGCTCTTGAGCTTGTTTTTGGTATTGTGTAACCTAATGCGGCTACAACGGGGACTATTATGAGTGTTGTCCTGTTTCCAGGGACGCCTCCTGCGCAGTGTTTGTCCAATATTATGTTTCTGTCTAGTTTTATTTTGTAGCCCTTGTCTACTATGGCCTGTGTGAGGTTTATCGCTTCTTTGAGGTTCATGCCCTTTGTGTATGCAGCTGCTACAAAGTATGTTACCTCTGTCTCACTCAGATTGTTTTCAAGAACGTCCTCAGTGATTTGGTATATTTCTTCCTTTGTTAGTGTCTCTCCATCAAGTTTTTTCTTTATATAATCAAGGGATTTTGGTCTTTCTGTTGGTTGTACTTCTACATGCGTTCCTTCTGCAACGTCAAGTTTTTTTACCGTTTCCTGGAACAATCCTATCTCACCGGGCTTTACGCCTTTGGTTGATATGTCTACTGCCGCTACTATGTCCTTTTCTGATTTGAGTCTTCTTATCTTTACTCTATCAAGAGCGTAAAGGTCTAGTTTTTTTGCGTCTTCTTCGTTGAGGACTGCTATTATCGGTCCTCCTGTTGACAAGTTGACATATTTTGTTTTGAGTTTCATCTATTCAGAATTTTCCTCCCTCTTTTTCATACTATAAATTATTTTTGTTATGTATTTAAAAGTAACGTTTGATTAAAAAAATTAAGGCAAAAGGTGTCGTCCAATAAAGAGATAGGCCTTTAAAGTTTTTTTATGTATTCCACTAATTCTTCTATGTTTGAGCTCTTCTGCAGTATCTTCGTTGCGTAGTTATCTAATCCGGTAGGTGTCTGGTGGCTTGTGTATACTATGATTGGTAGGTTGATTCCTGATTCCCTCAGTACTTTGCACAGCTGGAATCCGTCCATTTCAGGCATTATCAAGTCTGTTACAATACAATCAAAACGTCCTATGCATAGTTTTTCTAGTGCTTGTTTTCCATTGTTTGCAAGTTCTGTTCTAAAACCATTATCTTCGAGGTCCATCCCATAAAGAAGTCTTAAGTTTTCTTCGTCTTCAACTAAGAGTATCTTTTCAACTGCCATAAAACCCACCTAATTGTAACCACCATTTAGTAAATACTTATTTATAAAGTTTTCGGAATGGTTTTTTATACTTCATTTTTCATTAGTATATCATGGATTATTACTCAAAAATTGCTGAAGGTTATGACAGACTTTATGCAGAGGAACAGCTTGCTAAGCTTAAAATAATTAAGGAAGAAATACGTAGGAGGGGATTAGTGCTAGATGTAGGTTCAGGTTCGGGTCTTTCGAGGCATTTTTTTAAGAATGTTGTTCAGCTCGATCCTTCTGTAGGTTTGTTAAAAAAATCTTGTGGTTTTCGTGTTTGTGGAGTTGCTGAATACCTTCCATTTAAGGATCACGTTTTTGATTCTGTGATTTCTGTGACGTCCCTTCATCACACAGACGTCGAAAAGGCGGTGGAAGAAATTAGACGTGTTGCAAAGTTGAGAGCCTGTCTTGGTTTTTCAATTCTTAAACGCTCGAAGAATTTTTTTAAAATAGTTTCGCTGCTTAAGTCTAAGTTTAGATTAAAAGAAAAAGATTCGGATAAGGACTTAATCCTTATTCAAACATGTTGAACAGTCCACCTTTTGGCTTGTTTTCGCTGCTTCCGAACCCGCTGTCCCTGTAACTAAACCTCTTTCTTTCTTGGTCTGAAAGGAAGA
>JAWABC010000027.1:5404-10299 GCA_038884815.1 Candidatus Nanoarchaeia archaeon
TTTCAGCACCCTTTCCCTGTAGTCCTGTATGTTGGCTTCTTTTGAAGGGTAAAACTTTGGTTTTTCTTTTGCCTTTTGCTCTCTCAGCCTTTCAAGTGTTTGCTGTGCCTTTGCTTTTTCTCTCTCTTCCTTCATCCTTTTTGTCATTATAGCTTTTTTCTTGAAGAGCAGTAGGTATGCCATCGCTCCTACCATTACAGCTATTAGGAGGTATATTAGTGTGTTTGCTGATTTCAATTTTTTTCCAACTATTATAACGTCTTGGAATTTCTTTGCAGGTGCTATTGCTGCGCCAGTAACCATGATGTCATACTGTCCTGTTGGTGCCTCCTTTGTTAGGTCTATCATTATTCTTTCATTAGGTTTTATTGAGGTTTTCTTTGTTATTTTGTACTCTCCATTGTTCAAGTCTATGGTGATAGGGTTGTTGTAGTCCACATTTCCGTTGTTCCATATAATTATTGTCTGATTTTCAAGTGTTACATCTATGCTTTTTACTTCCTTAATCTCTAACTCTTGTGTTGACTCAAGTATGTCTGTCTTTGCATTTATCTTCCATGTTCCTGGTGTTGCAAATTGCAGTACTTTGAAGGTTATTTTTTCTCCGCTCCCTATGCTTTCCAAAGGTACTATGTCTCCATTTGGTGCTATCATTTCAAGGTTTACGGTTTTTGTCATTATGTCTCCTGCCTGGTCGTACACAGCAGCTTTTATTTCAACGGTGTCTTCTGGGAGGAAAGTGTTTCTGTTGGTTTCCAGTTTCAGTGTTGCTTGTGTTGCCTTCACAAATATGGTGGCATCGGTTTGTCCTTTGTTGCCGTAATTGTCTTCCACAAAGAACTGTATCTTGTGTTTCCCGCTCTTGATTGTTGGGCTTATCTGTAACTCATACTCAAATTTGCTGTTCTTAACCTCTACTAAGTGTTCTTCGCTATCTAACTTGATTGTTACACTTGCTTCAGGCACTTCTTCCTGCAACACAGTTTTAACCTCCCCTATTATTTTCACTTTTTCTGTAGGGACAACTTCTGTTTTTGCAGGTTTAGCAAATATATATATCTCGCTTACGAGGTTGAATGAGCCCACGTTTTCAAATAAGTAGTCGTTGCCGTACATGTCCTTGCTCTTAATCTGGATGGTGTATTTTCCTGAAGGTAATGGTGTTGTTAAGTAAGTATATTCCAATTTGCCATCTGCAATGTTTGTCGTTCCAGCATAAAACCTTTCTCCGGATTCTGACATCAGGTACACTTCAGCTACTCCTGTTATTTTCTTTCCGTTTGCAGCTCCTTTTATTTCGCCTGTTATTGTTAAGCTTTTACCTAACTGTAGTTGTGTTGGGCTGAACTCAAATTTCCCTTCCATGTCTTTCGTTACTATGAATGTGTCTGTTTCTTGTGTTTCTAGTATTGCTCCTCCGCTGCCAATAAAATCTGTCTTTATCTTGCATTGCCCCTCGGCATTTGATGGTATGGTGATTACTGGCAACGTGAACTCTTGTGGTGATTTGGTTTTGCTGACTACTCTTTTTGTTAGTGAAAATTTTTCTGATCCGCAGACGAGGCTGAAGTCTAGTGTGCCGTCTGCATTGTCGGTTCTAAGAACATAACCTGATATTGTGAGTTGGTCGCCTCTGTTGTATCTGATGTTGTTCACTCCGTTTAGTATTATCTCTGCAGTTGCTAGTTGTGTTATGGTTAGCAGTAATGCTATTAAAAGTAGTGACCTCTTTTTCATAACTTTAATGTTTGTCCTTACTTCTTTATATATTTTACTATGCTTGAAGAGTTATTTTTCTCGATTCTCTGCTTGTATAATATCTTTCACAAAAGCAAAAGTATTATAAAGGTGTTGTATTAACACTTACCAACCACTTTTTGAGGAGGTAGAAAAATGGTTGAAGAACTTTTATGGTTGAAAGAAGAGGATGATGATGAGGACTTTGATGATGATTATGGGGATGATGAAGATGACGATTTTGATGATGAGGATTCTGATGAGGACATAGAAGAGGATTATGAAGACGAGGACTATTAATCCTTTCTTATTTTTTTTCTATTTGTTATGGCAGGTTTTTGGAAAAAAGGTTATTTGGTTTTATTAGCTAAATTGCTAATCTATTAGGCCTCTAAAAAACGTGAATATTATTTTTTATTATTATTTTTTAACTATTCATATCATTTTTATTATTTTTTTGTTTAGAAAGTTTTTATTTCCCTTATTATTGCTAACAGAGGTTTTTTCTTCCTTTTTTTTGTTGCGTTACTTTTATATATTTGGTTGTTTTAAAACCTCTCAGAAATGGATAAGAAACTTGAGAAAATCAGACACAGCGCTTCTCACATACTTGCGTATGCTGTTAAGTTGTTATATCCAAAGGCTAAGCTTGGTATTGGGCCTGCTATAGAGGACGGCTTTTACTATGATTTTGCAAATGTCAACTTCTCTAATGAGGACCTCAAGAAGATTGAGAACAAGATGGACGAATTAATAGATCAAAACTTAGTGTTTAAGAAATTCACAGTGACCAAAAAGAAGGCTCAGAACATGCTTAGGGATGAGCCTTTCAAGTTGGACCTGCTTAAGGAATTGAAGGGTAACATAACCTTCTATCAGTGTGGTGACTTCATTGACATGTGTAAAGGACCCCATGTCAAGTCAACAAAGGAGATTAAGGCTTATAAGCTGCTTAGTATTGCAGGTTCTTACTGGAGGGGTGATTCCAAGAACCCTATGCTTCAGCGCATTTATGGTACTGCCTTTGCCTCAAAGGACGATTTGAATGCCTTTATAAAGAAGAGAGAAGAAGCAGAGCGCAGGAATCACATAAAAATAGGTAAGGAGCTGAACCTTTTCAGTTTCCATGAGGAAGGCCCTGGTTTTCCTTTCTTTCATCCTCGTGGCATGATTATTAGGAATGAGCTGATAAACTTCTGGCGAGCAGAACACAAGAAGGAAGGTTATGTTGAGATCTCTACTCCAATTATATTAAGCAAAAAGTTATGGGAAAGGTCTGGTCACTGGGATCATTATAAGGAGAACATGTATTTCACTAAGATTGATAATCATGACTATGCTATTAAGCCTATGAACTGTCCTGGTGGTATTCTGGTTTACAACACAGGGCTTCACTCTTACCGTGAATTTCCGTTGAGGATTGCAGAGCTTGGTTTGGTCCACCGTCATGAGTTGTCTGGTGTTTTGAATGGCTTGTTTAGGGTTCGTTCCTTTACTCAAGATGATGCCCATATTTATTGTGAGCCTGAGCAGGTTAAGGATGAGGTTATAAGAATTATCAAGTTGGTTGATAGGATTTACAAGGTTTTCAACCTTCCGTACCAGATTGAGCTCTCTACAAGACCTAAGAAGAGCATAGGTAGTGCTGAGATGTGGAAGAATGCTGAGGATGCTCTTAAATCCGCTCTTAAGGAGATGGGTATTAAGTATAAGCTTAACCCTGGTGAGGGGGCCTTTTACGGTCCTAAGATTGATTTCCATATAGAAGACTCTTTGGGCAGGACCTGGCAGTGCGCAACTATACAGGTCGACTTTGCAATGCCTGAGAAGTTTGACTTGACTTATGAGGGTAAGGATGGTAAGAAGCATAGGCCTGTTATGATTCACCGTACTGTTCTTGGTGCCATCGAACGCTTCATTGCTATACTCCTTGAAAACTATGCTGGCAGATTGCCTTTGTGGCTGAGTCCTATGCAAGTCCGTTTACTTACGGTTACTGATAGGAGCATAAATTATGCCAAAGAGGTTAAGGCTGAGTTGGATGCTAATGGCATTAGGGCTGAGATTGATGACAGACCTGAGACAATAGCCAAGAAGGTTCATGATGCCCAAGTAAGGAAGATTAATTACATAGTTACTGTTGGTGACAGGGAGGTTGACTCAAGGACTTTGGCTGTCAGGACTCTTGATGGTAAAGTAACTCATGACGTTAAGATTTACACATTCATCAATGATCTTCTCGCAGAAATCCATAACAGGGGCAAGTTCTGATTATCTTTTCAGAATTTTTTGTGTCAAGCTTTTTTTAAGGTGGATTGCTTTTTCAGGGCATACCTCATGGCAGCAGTAGCACCTTATGCATTTGGTGTAGTCAAATTCTGGGTAAGGGTTCATGCTTATGGCTTTTGCAGGGCATATCTTGAAGCAGCTGGCGCATTTTGTGCATTTTTCTTGTATGAGGGCTGGCTTTGCCGATATTGCTTTCCTTAAGGTCCCTGCAACTGGTAAAATCAGTGTGTGCATTAGCGTGGCTCTTGGTTCTTCTATGCTTCCTTCAACCTCTCCTTCCAGCTCAATTTGTGGTATCATATTTTTTTCTTCTGCTATCCTTATCATTGGTACTTCCATCTTGAGTCCTCTTGTTATGACGTAATCCAAAGCCAGTGCATCCTCACTCATCCCTATTATCCCGAAATGCTTCTTCTCCCCTGCGCTTGGTCCCTGTCCCTCCATTCCCTCAACTCCGTCGATTATGTTGAGGTCTGCCTTTTTCAGTGTATAAAGGTCAAGCAGCATTTTTGAGAAGTTTTGTGGGGTCTGGAATTTCATATGCATGCCTGTTTTAGCAACCCCCGGTATGATTCCGAACATGTTTTTTACAGCGCCTGTGTACACTGTCAGGCTGTGGGTTTTTAGCTTTGCTATGTTTATTATCTTGTCGTATTCGAGTATTTCTTTCGCTATCATGAATTCTTTTTCTATCATACAGTTTTTGTTTTCAACTTTGTGGGGTGTTTTCAGCATTATTATTTTTACACCTTCTTCTTCAGTTATTTTCTTCATCCCTGTTTTTTCTATGAGCCGTTCCCATCTCTGCATGTTGCCTATTATTCCTGGCGAGTCCATTATTGCTATCTCGCTTGTTAGTTTTTTCACCT
>JAWABC010000028.1:0-10209 GCA_038884815.1 Candidatus Nanoarchaeia archaeon
TTAACCTTGCCGATTACATAAAGGAGTATGTTGTTTATTGCCCTAACTTTACTGCTGATTTTCCTGACTTGACTATAACACCAAAAGACATTTCTTCAGTTGTTGTTTCAATGAATAATGACAAATCCATGGTTTCAGCTGTCGTTATTTACCCGATTACTATCAGCAAAGGGACTTACACAAGAACGCTTGAGAGATTTTATGCTGAGTACAGCCTTGTTCAGAAGGGCTGTGCCTCTGTTCCAGTCGATAATCAATGTAAGTACACAGGAACAACCGAAGTTACCGTTAAGGTTATCAACCTTGTTTTCACATTCAAACCTGGTGACTTCGTCGGTATAGGAAACACTTGCATAGCTTGCACATGAGAAGAAGCTTGATTTTCGGACTTTGTATTGTTTTGTTAACTGTTATGTTCTCCCTTATAGCTGGCTCTTTTAATTTAATTAACGCTTGGGTATGTAAGGAGATATCTGCTTCTGGCGCGTTGGATTTTGATAATCCTGCATTTATCCAACAAGTCATTATTAATTGTGATGTTGAAACAGATAAGTTTACTACTGAGGATGAATACGTTTTTTTTGTTGCCAACTTTGACATGAACGACACAGACAAATTTGGATTGGAGATAACTGGGCCAAACAATTTTAAGGAAACTGAGAGTGATGTTTCAGAAGTTAACGTAACTAACATTTATGGTTTTCATGCAATGCCAATTGCTGGGAAGGCTGTTGGAACATACACTGCCAAGTTGTTCGCTAATGGCGAGACTGTTTACACGAAACAGTTTACGATTTCCCAGCCTGATTACACCTGTGAACATAATAATTACGTTTGTTGCCCTTCTGGCAAGATTTGTTTGAAGAGAGCAGATTCGAAGTATATTTGTACATCTGGCACTTGTTGCGATCCACTAATGTGTTTACAACCTGTCTCTGGGGAGCTTACTTTAACTTTGGTCCCTGATTGTACTGCTGAAGGATTGGATGATTGCCATATGGTTATTGGCAATGTTTACAATTACAACATTCACGGGCCTCTGGAAACTCCTGCTACTATTGAGCTTTTCTTTCGTGATGTAGATGTTGACTGTTTTAACAAGAAAAACGTTGCCATAGGAGTTTATGACGAGTTGAACATTAGTAATGGTACCAGCGCTTGGATTACTTACGATAGTACGGTCACAAAACTTACTGGTAACTATTATAGCATAACTGCTAAGATTGATTATGTTGGGTATATTGCAGTTGTCAAGAGTCCGAAATGTGTACCATTAGACTGTTTTATACCCGGATTTAGCACGCAGCCTTTCAACGGTAATGTTCAGGTTGGTAATCCTATAAGGTTAGGTGTTTGTCAAATTACTAAATTTTGTGAAGCGATAGCAGATGGATTATGTGATAAGAGATGCACACAAGGCCTTGATCCAGACTGTGGTGAACTTGAATGTACTTCCAACATAAACGATTGTTGTAACCCTGAGAGGGATAAGAAATGTGATTTGGATTGTGCCATCTGGATGGATCCTGACTGTGCTGATGAAGAGTACTTGGGTGGATTGTGCTATCCAAGTGCTCCTGAGCTACGTGGTTTCACTTCTTGTGATATCCATTGTACAGGTGCTGACCCAATGTGTGGAGAGCCTGGTTGTCATCCAGGTGCTGATGGAGAATGTGATCCCAATTGTCCCATGCTTTCAAATAGGAAAGGCTATCTTGATGTTGACTGTTGTGCTGTTCATGGTGTTTCGGTAACTAACAATGGTGGTGATTGTTGCAATAGGGAAAGTGACGATGTTTGCGATCCAGACTGTCTGCCCGGATTGGATCATGATTGCAATAAAAAAATAACCTGCAATCCCAATGGGGTTAAAGAGTCGTTTGAGTTATGTGATGGTAACGATCTTGGGGGGCAGACTTGTGCTTCATATTTGGGAACTTGTTATTTAGGAAATTTAACCTGCACAAGCAATTGCAAGTTTGATACCTCTGCATGTGTGTATGATTCAGCCTGTTATGGTGGTTGGTGAGTAAATGAAAAAATCGACTAAAAAGAAAATATACATCACATGTATAGTCTTTTTACTTGTACTTTTGGTGTTTATGAGTTCTTCTTGTAGTAAGAAGAGGGATAAGTATTGCAGGCCACCAAAAACCATTCTTGGTAACTGTCATACAGCATGTGGTTCCCCTGCTGAATGTCACTTGGCATACCCCGGTGATAAGGGTCCTGATTGTAATTTCGGCCAGGTTTGTAACGACAAGTGTACCTGCGAATGGGTAGATAAGGATTTGGATGGTTACCCCTCTCACAATATAGGGTACCTTAGGTATACATTGGATTGTGATGATAAGGACCCCACTGTCTTCCCAGGTGCTCCTGAGATTTGTGATGGTAAGGATAATGATTGTGAAAAGAAAGAAGGTAATGATATAGATGAAGGTGGCGTTTGCAATAAGAACGTTTATTTCTGCTCATCCAATAATTTTGATAATAACGCTGAAACTTGTAATGATGGCTTGTGGTGCACTGCTAATACGATAAATACTTCTGCCTATTGTAACTATACCACAAAGGTTGAGGATATTGGTGATAACGATGTATACGTTTTCGTTTGTGACAACTTCTTTGATGATGGTGACTATGGCTGTTACAAGTTCATCAAAGGTGGATTCAAAGTACTCATACCTTGTAACAATAACAACATCATAGATCCTGGTGAGGAATGTGATGGTGCCAATTTAGGTGTCCATAGTTGTGAGGAGTTCGGTTATACCGGCGGCACTTTGAAATGTGATAAGTGTACTTTTGACTTTGACGAATGTGAAGGTGTTGTTTGTGATGCTGATGGGGTTAAAGATCCTGGTGAGGAGTGTGATGGCAATGACTTTGGTGGCAAGACGTGTGAATCTTTAGGTTTGGGTACTGGTAAATTATTGTGCACTAATCAATGTAAGTTGGATAAGAGTGGCTGTTCGAATGCACCCACTTGTGGTAATGGTGTGATAAATGTTGGTGAACAATGTGATGGTAGTAATTGGGGCCCGATTACAGGTTGTTCTGACTTTGATGCCTGTACAGGTGGTGTTTTGAAGTGCGGCGCGAACTGTAAGTTTGACACTTCTGGGTGTACTGGATGTACCTCTGGTTATTGTGGCGATGGTGTTGTAAACACGGGTGAGACTTGTGACGGTACTAACTTTGATGGCAAGACTTGTTTTAGTTTTGATAACTTTAAGGGAGGTAATCTGATTTGTGATCCTGACTGTCAGATTAATACTCAAGGTTGTTATGGTTGCGGTGATGGCATCATCCAAAGTGGTGAGGAGTGTGACGGAACGAATTGGGGTGCTATAAGTGGTTGCACTAATCTTGATCAGTTTAGTGGGGGTAATTTAAGATGTGCCTCTAATTGCAAATTTGACACGTCAGATTGTATTGGCAGTGAAGGTGTTTGTGGCAACGGAGTAATAGACAGTGGCGAAACTTGTGATGGTAGCAACTTGAGCGGTAAGACATGTTTCAGCTTTGGGTTTACAAGCGGTAACCTGGTATGTGATTCAACTTGTCATTATGACACTTCTGGTTGTTATAAGTGTGGCGATAACGTAATAAACCCCGGTGAGCAATGTGATGGTACTAACTTTGGCCCTGTCATCACAAACTGCAGTAGCTTTGATAACTTCACAGGTGGTACTTTAAGATGTGGTTCTAACTGCTTATTTGATACTTCTTCGTGTATCGGTGAACCTGGAATTTGTGGTGATGGTATTATAAACCCGGGTGAGACTTGTGACGGTTTGAACCTTGATGGTAAAACCTGTAGCACCTTTGACAGCTTTGTTGGTGGCACATTGACTTGTGACAACTGCCAGTTTAACACTTCCAGATGTACAACTCAATGCACTTCAGCATGGTCTTGTACTGCTTGGACTAATTGTTCCAAGATGACGGACAATCAGTCAAGATCTTGTATCGACACTAACAACTGTGGTTCTCCTTACACAGAGGAAAGGCCTTGCGTATACACGTGCATAGATGCTGATGGCGATGGTTACTGCGCTTGTCTCGGTCCCTCTCTTAGCTGTGATTGTGATGATAGTAATGCTGCAGTGCATCCAGATGTTGATGAGATTTGTAATGGCAGGGATGATAACTGTGATGCCACAATAGATGAGGGCTGTCCGTGCATTACTGGAGATAACAGGACTTGTGGTGTTAATGTTGGTTTGTGTAGGGAGGGCGTACAGCGTTGTGTTAATGCTTTATGGGGTATTTGTGGTGGTCCTGGTTACATTGGTCCAAGGCCTGAGGTTTGTGATAACGGTCTTGATGAGAATTGCAACGGCTATCCTGATGAGGGTTGTACATGTGAAGAGAACCAGACAATGGAGTGCGAGAGTGATGTTGGCGAATGCGAGAAAGGTACAATGGTTTGCTTTGAAGGGAACTGGAGTGCTTGTTCAGGTTACAAAGGGCCTGTTCCTGAAGTTTGTAATGGTAGTAAGGATGAGGACTGTGATGGTTTGGTTGATTGTGATGATGCTTCTTGCAGTTCCAGCTCTTTCTGTACTGGGACCACAACAACTGGAGCCACTCCCACTTGTTATGATGGGATAAAGAATCAGGGCGAAACAGGAGTTGATTGTGGTGGCCCATGCCCTGCTTGTACAGCTAAAACTTGTGGATTCGGTCAGATTACCCAGGCTTGTGTTTGTGAGGGTGTTGAAAGGACTTCTGGCTACTGTTGTGACGGTGTTTACAGCATAGACGAGCCTTGTTCAAAGACTTGTACGGATTCTGACAGTGACAGCTTGTGTGATGCTGATGAGATTAGCAGGGGCACAGACCCTAACAATCAGGACACCGATGGTGATGGTGTCAGGGATAACGTTGATGACATGCCTTTATGCAATCAAGATGGAAAATGCGATTCTGACCGGTTATACCCTGAAGATGAACTTAACTGTCCCGATGACTGTGCCAAGAAAAAAGTAAGCTGGCTGTGGTGGATAATCATATTGCTTCTTATAATGATAGTTTTAGGTTTGGTGTTTTACATGATGGTTAAGAAAGGCATGATCAAGTTGAAGGGTGGCAAGAAAAAGGAGGAACAGCCAAAGATTGCTTTGACAAGACCCATTATGAAACCTTTACAACCTTTGACTGCTGCTAAGAAAACAAGGGATATTTCCAAGCTGGTTGATTACCTTGATAAGGCTTTGAAGCGTAACGAGTCAAGGGTCAAGTTGAAGGAAGCATCTCTTAAGTCTGGTTGGACTGCTGAGGAGGTAGCTCGTGCCTTTGACACTATTGACAAGTCTAAGAAGCAGCAGGTTGATAAGAAGTTTTTCTCCCTCTTTAAGAAATAATTTTATATAATCCTTGTTTTTCTCTATTTTTATGAAGAAGGTTATAGGTAGGGGCGCTGAGGCAATTCTTTATCTTGAAAATGGTAAGGTTATTAAGGAAAGAATTAAGAAAGGTTATAGGCATAGGGATATAGACCTTAGGATTAGGAAGTCTTGCACGAGGCGTGAGCATAAACTTCTTGTTTCTGCTTCATCCTTGATTAATGTTCCAAGAGTTTTTGAGTTTTCAGATTCCACCATGAGGATAGTGATGGAGTTTGTTGAGGGTAAAACATTAAGGGACATTCTTGATGATATGCCCAAGAAAGAAAGGTTGGTTTTGTGTGAGCATCTTGGTAAGTCTATAGCTTTGCTACATGATGCCAACATAATTCATGGTGACTTGACAACCTCTAATTTCATTCTTAAAGATGGTAAGATTTTTTTCATAGACTTTGGCTTGGGTTTTTTTTCAACTAAGATTGAGGACAAGGCTGTTGACCTTCATCTTTTGAGGCAGGCTTTGGAGAGTAAGCATTACAAACACTTTGAGGAATGTTTTGAAGCAGTGATTCAAGGATACGTAAAAACCAGCCTCCATGGCAAGGCAGTTCTTGAGCGTTTTGTTGCTGTTGAAAAAAGGGGTCGTTACAAGAGGAAAGGAAGTTAAGGCAAAGATTTTTAAGCTTTTAATTATTTTTTATTGTCGGAGGTGATACCATGCCATGCTGTGGTACAAAGAAAAAAAAGAAGAAATAACTTCTTATTTTCTTTTTTTATAATATGCTGCTATAAAAATTACGAGTTCTGTCAATAAAACATAGGATAGTACAGGCCATATTGTTTTTGCAAATTCAAGGTTTGCCGTTATCAACACCATTGCGAATGCATAGAACGCCCCTCTTGAAATGAATGCCAGGTTTAAGTCCTTTGTTTTTATTTTTTCCTTATCTTTCTTCTTCCAGAATAACAGCGTTAGCGCCATTAAAAGAATGATCATAACCCATATTATAGCAGCTTGCTGATTCACGTCAAGCCTTAGAGTATCAACTATAACGTATAATATCGTTGACATGAATGCAAACATTATGTATGCTACTATAGGGACAAGCCATTTTTGCTTTACTTGTTCGTATGAAAAAACCAGTGCTAATGTTATGAGCATCCATGATATGAAGTTGCTTGCTGGAACTCCATGGAGCCCCATGTTGTGGCTGTAACCTATCCATGTCCAGTAGCCTTGTTTTACTGCAAAGAACTCAAGTGCTAAGTCCACCATTAAAGCCAATACTGGTATTAGGAAGACTCTTGATTTTTTGTTTGTGAGTTTTGTTGCAATGAGGTATGCGTTGAGTATGATTATGCCCCAGGATAATATTACAAAAAGTGGTGTTTTCCAAACCATTAATAAAAAGTCTTCGTAGTAATAACCTCCTTGATAGTTTTGGAAGAGTATTACGTGCAAGTTTTCAAAGAAAGCTGCAAAAATAGTTGATATTATCAGCAGGTCAAGCTTCTTTGTTCTCTTCGCTAAAAATATGTTTATTATGAATAGTGCTATTATCCCTATCTCTATCAGCGTTGAGAACAATTTCTCACCTCTTTGTTCTTTGTTTTGTTTTTTTTCTTTTTTAATTTTTCTGAATGATAATATTTATAAATCAAGTTGGGCATTTGACTTTTATAGCCCCGTCGTCTAGCGGCCAAGGATAGGGGACTTTGGATCCTCTGGCGGAGGTTCGAATCCTCCCGGGGCTATATTCTTATCTTTTGTAGATAATCTTAAATACCAATTTGCATTATTGCCCTTTATGGGCATATTTGATTTTTTTAGGAAGAAAAGGGGGTCTGATGAGCCGTACATACCTTTCAAGGTTGTGAAGACTGAGAAAGGTGATTACGATGACTTTTATAATCGCCTTTTGAAAGGTAGTAACATACTGCTTATAACAGGTAAGAGGGGTTCTGGTAAAACCGCTTTGGGTATGAAGTTTTTGGAGATTTTCTGGGTGTCTTCCAAAAGAAAGGTTTTTGCTATAGGTTTTGATTCTGCAAAGCTACCTTTTGGTATAAAAAAAGCAAGTGATATTGAGGGCATTTCAAACAACTCTGTTGTCTTAATTGATGAGGGGGCTGTGACTTTCGGTTCGAGAGATGCCATGAAATCATCCAATAAGCAGTTGGGCATGCTTATGGCTATTGCTAGGCACAAAAACCTCAGCTTGATACTTATAGCTCAGAATTCTGCTATGATTGACTTGAATGTTTTACGCCTTGCAGACACAATTGTTCTGAAAGAACCATCTTTGCTTCAATCTCAGTTTGAAAGAAAAGCAATAAAAAATATGTATGAGAAGGTTAGCCATCACTTCAAGCATTTGAAAGATAAGAAATCCTACTTCTATGTTATAGATGACGAATTCGAGGGCTTGCTTCAATATTCCCTGCCTGAGTTCTGGAATGAAAGCATAAGCAAAAGCTTTCAGAAATTCACATTTAGGTGAATATTCATAAGATTTATATAGACATCTACCATATATTTACCTATGCCAAGAGCTAAGAAGAATCCGGAGGCTAGTAAGGAACCAGTGGAAGTTGGTGAGGTTTTCACCTATTTTTCAAAGGTTGAAGTCGCAGGTATTAAGTTGACAGGTACCTTGAATGTTGGTGACAAGATACTGATAAAAGGTGCCACAACCAACATAGAACAGACCGTAGATTCTATGCAGATTGAGCGTCAGCCTGTGCAGACAGCTGGCAAGGGCGACTCTATCGGCGTTAAGGTTATTGATAGGGTAAGGCCCGGTGACAAGGTTTACAGGGTAGCATAAACTTTATAAATGCTCTAAGTTCAACACTTTTGAGGATAGGTCGGTTTCGGCTTACCTATACCAGAAATAGTTTTACCTATTTCTGATTTTGCAAAATGGCAAGGATGTATTCGAGGAGGAAGGGGAAGGCTGGCAGCAAGAAGCCGGTCAAGAAGGTTAAGCCTGTATGGATTAGGTACACTTCTAAGGAGATTGAGCAGTTGGTTGTTAAGCTTGCTAAGGCTGGAAAAACTCCCTCTGAGATTGGCATTATACTTCGTGACACTTACGGTATCCCTGATGTTAAGACATTGACAAAGAAGAAGATTTCAAAGATTTTGGAAGAGAACAAGATTGGTTCAAAGCTTCCTCCTGACTTGGTTGCTTTGATTAAGCGTGATATTGCAATCATGAAGCATATTGATACCAACAGGAACGACATGACTGCCCGAAGGGGTTTGGTTTTGACCGAGTCAAAGATTAGAAGGCTTACCAAGTATTACAAGAGGGTTGGTAAGTTACCTAGAGATTGGTTTTATGATCGCAGCAAGGCTAAGCTGTTGATAGAATAATTTTTTGCAAAATGGGGTATGAGGAGTTTTTAGGGGGTGTGAAGACTTCTGTTGAGGCTTTTAGAAAGTTGGAAAAAAAGCCTGTTAGGATTGTTTCCCATTTAGATTCTGATGGTCTTGCTTCCTGCTCTATCCTTATCCGTGCCTTTGAGCGTGAAGGCATCCCTTTTTCGATTTCTATCGTCAGGCAGCTTGATTCTTCTGTTCTTGATGAGTTAAGTAGGGAAGATTACAAGGTTTATTTTTTTACAGACCTTGGTTCGGGTGCCCTGAGCTTGATTCAGGAAAAGCTTCCTATGAGGACCGTTTTTGTTTTGGACCATCACAAACCAGAGGATTTTAAACCTTCTTTCTTCCACATAAATCCAATAGTTTACGGACTTGATGGTGATAGGGAGATTTCTGGCGCAGGAGTAACCTATTTTTTTGCCAAAGCCTTGAATGAGGAAAACAAGGACATGGCTCACATTGCCATAGTTGGTGCTATTGGTGATATTCAGGAAAAGAAAGGTTTTGTTGGTTTGAACAGTTACATACTTGATGATGCCATTGAGGTCGGGAAGATGGAGGTTAAGCAAGGCTTATCCATGTTTGGTATGCAGACAAGGCCTCTTCATAAGGTTCTTGAGTTCAGCACTGACCCTTACATTCCTGGTGTTACTGGCAACGAGGCTGGTGCAATCGCATTTTTGCAGGAGCTTGGTATAAGCATAAAGGATAAGCAGGGTTACAAGAAGCTTATACATCTTGATGAGGAGGATATGAAGAAGTTAGTTACAGGTATAATCCTTAAAAGGCTTGGTTCTGAGAAAAACCCTGATGACATTTTAGGCCCTATTTTCATTTTGCGTGAAGAGACGGAAGGTAGCCCCACCAAGGACGCTAAGGAATTCTCTACTTTGTTGAATGCTTGCGGAAGGTTGAATAAGCCTTCTTATGGTGTTGGGACTTGTCTTGGAAGCAAGGCAATTAGGGATAGGGCTGTCGGTCTTATGACTGATTACAAAGGTGAGATAATAAAATCGCTTAACTGGTTTTATTCGAACAGGAAGACTGATAAAGTTGTTGAGAGGAGTGGTTATGTAATCATAAATGCAGAGGACAACATCCCAGAGCGTTTAATAGGAACCTTGACTTCTATAATCTCAAGGTCTAACATTTACGATGATCATACAATAATTCTTTCAATGGCTCATACCGTTGATGGGAATACAAAGGTGAGTATGAGAATGGTTGGCTTTGACCCCAATTATGATTTGAGGAACATAATTAATGCGATTGTTAAGCGGACTGGAGGCCAGGCAGGTGGTCACAGGCTTGCTTGTGGCTGTATAATTCCGCAAGAGAAAGAGCTTGAGTTTATCGATGTTGCCGATGAAATTCTTTCAAAACATAAATTTAAGTAGGCTATTCTTGTAAGAAACTTGGCGGTTGTATTTGCATCTTCTCTGCTTTTTTGCTTTTGTAAAAAAACCT
>JAWABC010000029.1:0-10128 GCA_038884815.1 Candidatus Nanoarchaeia archaeon
GCTAAGATAATCAAAAAAAAGTTTGAATCTGGAACAGTTTTTAAGGTAAGTCTTGATGACGTTATGCAGGTGCTTCCTCCTGGTGACTGCTCCATCACAAAGTCTTGATTAGAAAGTTTTTTATACAACCAAACTTTTTTTTCTTGTTGAGAGGTGAATCATGGAAAAGTACACTCAACAGATTGCCATAGGCTTGGTTACTGTTCTTCTAATACTACTTATCGTTTTGTCCCTTGGGTATGTTGACGTTTCTATGAATGTTTTGTACTCCTTGTTCCTCTGTATACTTTTTATTTTATCCCTTATTTTTACCCCCAAGTTTTTTGAGAAAAAGCCCAAGAAGAGGAAGAAAACCAAGAGGTAACAGAAACCTTTTTAAACCCGTTTTCTTGGCTAACTTTACATGCCTACAGTTTATGATGTTGATGCAGCAGCTCTTATTGAAAAGGCTGCACAGGAGTTAAAGAAAGTAGATTCTATGCAGATGCCTAAATGGGCTTTGTTTGTCAAGACTGGTCACTCAAAGGAGAGGCCTCCAGAAAGTCCTGACTGGTGGTATGTTAGGTCTGCTTCTATGCTGAGGAAGTTTTACATGATGAAGGGTCCTATTGGAGTTTCAAAGCTAAGGACGAAGTACGGCAGCAAGAAGAATCGTGGTCATCAGCCTGAAAAAAGGTATCCTGCATCTGGAAAAATCATAAGAACTATAATCCAGCAGCTTGAGAAGTCTGGTTTCATAAAGCAAGTGGAGAAGAAAGGTCATAAAGGGAGAATAATAACACCCAAAGGCAGATTTTTTTTGGATGGGATTTGTAAAACTCTTAAAAAATGAATGATGATGTTGATGATATTCGCAAGAGAAAGCTTGAGGACTTGCAGCGCAAGTACATTGCTCAGCAGAAGAAGGAGTTGAAAAAGCAGATTCAGCTTCAGCAACAGATTGAGCTGCTTGAGGGCATTGCTAAGCAGTACATGACTAGTGATGCAATATCGAGGTATGGTAACTTGAAGGCTGCTCATCCAGACAAGGCAATACAGGCTGTTGCCATAATTGCCCAGGCTGTCGAATCTGGGCAGCTTAAGTATAAGCTTGATGATGAGAGTTTCAAAAAACTCTTGCAGCAAATAACGCCTGAAAAGAAGGAGTTTAAGATTAAAAGAATATGAGTCGTTTCAAACATTTTGCGAAGAAGAAGAGACTGGCTAAGAGGAAAGCTCAGACTAAGTGGGCTCCTTTTTGGACAGTTCCTAAGAAGTATGGTCCTGGTAAGAAGATTCATCCTTCCAGGCATACCGTTGTTAAGAGAAGTTGGAAGAGGACAAGGACGAAGGCTTGAAGATGGCAGACGAGGAAAGAACTTACATTATCCCCTTGAGGAGGGAATGGTTGAAGGTTGCTCGGTATCGTAGGAGCAAGAAGGCTGTTTCTGCAGTGCGTTCTTTCATTCAAAAACACATGAAGGTAGAGAATGTTCGTATAGGAAGACACCTGAATATGAGATTATGGTCAAGGGGTATGAAAAATCCTCCTCACAAGGTTGCTGTAAAGGCAGTTAAGGTTGTTGAGAAAGAAGGTACTTACATAAAGGTTGAGCTTGTTGGTGCTCCTGAAGAGAAGCCTGTTGAAAAAAAGAAGAAAGGGCTTGCTGCAAAATTGAAGGAGAAGGTCGCTGGTAAGGAAGAGAAGCCTAAGGTTGAGAAAGAAGTTAAGAAAGATAAGAAAAAGCCTGAGAAAAAAGAAGAGCTGCCTAAGGAAGAGCCTCAAAAAGAGAAAACTAAAGAAGAGAAATAATTCTTGTAAAATCAAAAACTTTTTATACTTTTTATGTTTCTCAATTACAACATGAATTCGGTAGCAAAGTCAGTTTTTTTCACGGATTTTGCTACGTATGGAAATCTTTGGGCGTTCTTTTATTTTCAATAATCCTGGTGTGACTTAGAGCCAGGATTATTGAATATCGTTTTGGTTCTATCCACATCAGAATTCTTGGAAATTTAGATGCCCATAAGGAGGACAAAATGAGAAGAATTGACAAGGAACTGAAGAGGGCAAAGAGGGCTGTTAAGCAGCTTGAGGAGTGCATATGCACACCACTCTGCAAAGAGGAAAATATAATCCCTGAAACTGGTAATGGTTGCAGGGCCAAATTAAGATGCGAATATTATGATTATCACTTTACCCATAACTATGATAGAATACTTCTAATAAAAAAGCAGAAGTCCTATTTGGAGAGTAAGCGTGATATGCTTTCTCTTTATTCCTAAAGTTTTTTAAATTTTGTTCTTATATTTTTAATGTATGGAAGAGCTTTTGCCATTTGAGAAAGTAAAGAGGAATGTGCTTGTTAAAAAAGAAGCTTCTACCAGCAAAGATTATGGCTGCAGGCCTGAGGAGAGAGATGTAAAAGAGCTGATAAATTACGGGATAATTAATTTGAACAAACCTTCCGGTCCCACTTCTCATCAGATTTCTGATTATGTTAAAAAAATTCTTAAAATTGACAAGGCGGGTCATTCTGGAACTCTGGATCCTAAAGTTACAGGTGTTTTGCCTATTGCTTTAGGTAAAGGCACTCGTATCGTTCAAACTCTTCTGCCTTCTGGTAAGGAGTACGTTTGTTTGATGTATTTGCATGAGCATGTTGACCCCTCAAAGATTCAAAGTTCTATTGAGAACGTGACTGGGAAAATAAATCAGGTTCCTCCCAGACGTTCGGCAATAAAAAGGCAGCAGCGTGTCAGGGAGATTTATTACCTTAACATACTCGAGATTGATGACCAGTTTGTTCTTTTCAAGGTTGGATGCCAAGCAGGCACTTACATCAGGAAGCTTGTTCATGATTGGGGCTTGCATTTGAAAGTTGGTGCTCACATGATCCAGCTTGTTCGTACCAAAGTGGGTCCTTTCAATGATTCTTCTTTGGTTTCTTTGCACGATTTGAAGGATGCTTATGAAGTGTGGAAGAGTGATGGTGATGAAAAACCTTTAAGGAATGTTATCCTACCACTTGAGTACGCTGTTTCACATCTTCCTAAAGTTTGGGTTTATGATACCACAGTAGATTCTTTGTGTCATGGCGCTTCTTTATCGATTCCAGGCATAAGCAAGGTTCATTCTGGCATTGAGAAGGGTGACTTGGTTGCTGTTTTTTCCTTGAAGGATGAGCTTGTTTGTCTCGGTAGATCTTTAATGTCTTCTAAGGATATGATGGATAATGAGTATGGCCTTGCTGTCAAGACTTCAAAAGTTTTCATGGACCCTAATGTTTATCCTAAATATGTTAAGAAAGAATAGCCAGTTGCTCTTCTCTTATCATTTCTGGTTTTATTACCAACGAATATTTTTGGTTGTTGATTGTGTATGCATAAAGTGGGTCATAGTACTCTTCAAGCAATATCCTTGCAACGTCTTCAAATTTTTTCTTCTCAAAAAGTTCAAGCAATTGTTTTGTCTTTTTGTTGCCTATCCTTTTTCTTAATAATTTTATTTTTTCTATAATCTTATGGTCCTCCTTGTTTGAGTAGCACTCCACTAAGTTTTTTATCCTCTGTTCCATGCTTGCCTCAACCTTGACTTTGATTCCTTGATGTATCTGTTTAAATATATTCTCTGGTATTATCACGTTCCCAATCTTTCTGCTTTCTCCTTCTGTTATGATATACTTTTCATTTTTCAGTTCCTTGAGCCTTTTAAGTAATAGTGATTCGAACATCTTCTGACTTCTCGGTTTTAATCCTATATCTCCGAATAATGAGCTTCTGTGCTGTGCGAGGTCTTCAAGGTCCAATGAATTCTTGAATTTCTTAAGCAGTTTTGTTTTTCCGCTTCCAGTCAGACCGTAAAGAACTATAAGCTTTGCCTTTATTTTGTACTTGCTGAGCTCTTCAATTACATGTTTCCTGTATGCTTTGTGACCGCCTTCAAGCTGCATAACGTCAAAACCTAAGTTTTCTAGAAGCATCGTAAAACATTTGCTTCTCATTCCGCCTCGCCAGCAGAATATAACAAGTTTTTTTCCTTTGTATTTTTTTATTTCTTCAAGAAGTTTTGGCAACTTTTCTTGTACAAAACCATATCCTTTTTCTATAGCCTCTTTCTGTCCCACCTTTGTGTAAAGCCTTCCGACAATAGCCCTTTCTTCATTGCTGAACAAGGGTATGTTTATGGCTCCAGGTATCGTTGACTCTTCAAACTCTTTTGGTGTTCTTACATCAACTAGAACATAATCATTTTCCAGGACTTCTTTTACTTTAACCGTTTTCATTTTATGAGCTTTCTTTCAAGAAGCCCTGCTTCCCAATTTTGTATTTCTGTGGCAGTCAAATCTCTAAGTCCTCTTGCATTTTTTAATTGCTCAGGCACTTTGTATATTGGTTTCATCTGTTTTAATTCTGGTTTTTGGCTCAGGAATGATAGTAATGTGAACCAATCAGCATGAAGGTTTATGAAGCTGTTCCTGAAGTGCAGCTTAGGTAAACCGTACTCGTCTTTGCAGAGGTCATCAGCAAATATGTAGTATGTATTGTCTTTTTTCATTGCTTTGTTTTTGCTGTATGGCAAGGTTTATTAACTTTTTTCTTAACTTTTCTTTCGTGGCACTTGTTAAGGTAACAAGAGATTCTGGAATCCCTTTGATGGGTTGCATAGCCTTTGGCATAATAGACCGAGGCACAAATCTTATTCAAGTTAGGCCAACAAGCATTTGTAACCTTAAATGTCCATTTTGTTCAACCAACGCTAATAATCCTGAAGTTCATCCTAATAACTATGAGGTTGAGCTTTCTTACCTTGTTGACTGGGTTAAGGAAGTTGTAAAATTTAAAGGTCAAGGTGTGGAGATTAATTTTGACTCTGTTGGTGAAGTGCTTACTTACAAGGATTTTGTAAAACTGGTTGATGCCTGTTCTAAAATAGATGGTGTTTCGTTCATTTCGATGCAGACAAATGGTTTTTTGTTGACCGAGAAGTTAATCGATGATTTGGGGAAGGCAGGCATGAACAGAATCAATTTGTCTCTTAACTCTTTAGATGCTGAGAAAGCCAAAAAACTTTGCGGGATTAATTCGTATAATCTTGATAAAATAATCAAGATAGCTGAGTACATTTCACAGTCAAAGATAGAACTTTTGATTGCTCCTGTCTGGCTGCCTAACATTAACGATGAGGATATAGAAGAAATTATCAAGTTTGCCAAATCCCTTAATGCAAGGCTTGGTATCCAGAAGTATGAGATTTACAAGTACGGTCGCAAATATAAGGGTGCTAAGCACGAGAATTGGTGGAAGTTTTATAACAAGCTTAAGCTTTTGGAGAAAAAATACGGTATAAATTTAGTTTTAACAAACAAGGATGTTAACGTAGTCAAAAAGCCTAGGATGAAGCCTGTTTTCAAGAAAGGGGAAAAGGTTAATGTTGTTGTTAAGGCTCCTGGATGGATCAAGGGTCAGATGATTGGTGTTGCCAATAATCGCTGCATAAGCATTAATGATTGCAAGGCTAAAATGGGGGATAAGGTTAAGGTTAAAATTGTTGAGGATAAGAATGAGATTTACATAGCGGAGGTCTTATGAGACGGGTTCATGTTTTGATTTATGGTGATGTTCATGGGGTTTTCTTCCGTCATAACACCAAGCTTCTAGCTGATAAGCTTAAAGTAAAAGGATTCGTAAGGAACGTTAGCGAAGGTGTAGAGGCTGTTTTTGAAGGTTCTGACTCTGCAATTGATGAGCTGTTGATTTTTTGCAGGAAGGGTCCTCCAGGAGCTGTTGTTGACAAAGTTGATGTTAAGGAAGAAAAATATAAAGGCGAGTTTGATAGTTTTGAGATAAGGTACTGAAATGGATTATGTGGCTGTTACTCTTAAGGGCATTGAAGATTTGGCTTCTGATGAAATTAAATCAGCTTTGAAATCAAAACCAAAAAAAATTGCTGAAGGAAGACTATTTTTTTCTGCAAAAAACATCGATAAGTTCTCACCAAGGCTAATAAAGAGGATTTATTCGCTGATAGATTATTTTGATTTTTCCTCTGAACAGGAGTTGGTTAAGAAGTGCTCTAAGCTGAAGTTTTCTTTTAAGGGCACTTTTGTTGTTCGCTGCTCTCGCCAAGGTGTTCATGATTTTGATTCCAGGGTTGTTGAGCGTGACGTTGGTGAAATTATTTACAACAAAGGTTTTAAAGTTGATTTGAAAAATCCTGATAATATAATCGTAGTGGATATTTACAACAATAAATGTTTTATTGGTTTTCTTGTTAAAGACAACCTTTGCAAGCGTCCTTACCGGGTTAAGGTTTTCAGCTCTTCAATCAATGCCTGCCTTGCAGCTGCTGCTGTAAAGTTTTCTGACATTAAGCCTTCTCATGTTTTGCTGGATCCTTTCTGCAGGGATGGAGTTATTGCAATAGAAGCTTACCTGCTTGGTTGTAAGAATGTTTTCGCTTTTGATGAAGCTGTTAACAGCATAAGAAATGCCAAAATTAATTCAAAGTTGGGTGGTGCAAAAATAAAAATTTTAAAATGTGGTACCGATTCACTAGACTTGAAGTTTGATGAAGGTTCAGTTGATAGGATAGTTACTTATCCCCCTTTTCTATCCAAAAATAAAAAGCAGAAGGTTATAGAGTCTATTTACAGTGATTTTTTTTACCAGGCTAGGGTACTTCTCAAAAAGTCTGGTGCATTAACGATACTAACACCAAAACCTGAGCTTGTTGAGCAGTATGCTTCTAAGTTAGGCTTCAAAAAAATCAAAGAGCAGGATGTTTCTGTTTCCAATAACAACTACAAACTAATTATTTTTAAAAAGTTAAAATAAAAATTCCAAGCAAAAGTTTATATACCCCTTATTTTTCCTAAATCGTTGTGATTAGCGATTTTAAGGCTTACAGCCAATTTCGCTCAAACGAAAAACATTGGAGGTTGTGATAAACATGGCAGATTTATTGGTTGTTAGAAGTAAGATAAAAGAATACGCAAAAGGACTGAATGTTTCTGGTGACTTTGCCGAAGCATTAAGCAAGAAAGTTGAAGAATTAATTGCAGAAGCTGCAAGAAGGGCAAAGGACAATAATAGATCAACAATTAAGCCTCGTGACTTGTGAAGGCTTTATTTTTTCTTATTTTTTTCAAAAACTTTTTAAATTCAAATCATTTTAAAATGTCATGGCAAGATTCAGCGTTTGGAGAGTTTTCTGGGCAGGTATTCTTTTTGCTGTTTTAGCACAAATAATTCATACGCTAGGTTCTTGGCTTACTATGGGTTATTACACTGACCAGAACTATTTCGCCGTTTGGTCTAAGCTTATGATGCCTACTGCAGGACCGCCCCCACAATCATTTTACCTTTATTCCATCTTGTTTGGGATTGTTGGGGGTATTCTGGTAGCTATGGTGTATGGAGTTGTTAAGAATTCGATTCCTGGAAAGACAATAGCTAAGAAAGGCTTGAATTATGGTTTGCTCGTTTTCCTTCTTGCAGGGGTTTCATGCTTTTTAACCATGCTGCTTTTGATAAACCTACCCGCCCAATTAATACTTTGGTGGGCTGTTGAGAACCTGGTTACATACCTTATCGGCGGAATGATAATAGCTTGGGTTATGAGATAGAAAAACTTATAACTCAACTTTTTCTTTTTTATCTTTATGAGCAAACGAAAAGGTAGTAAAGCGGAACGGGAACTGTTACACATGTTTTGGAGTACTAACATCTGGGCTGCTCTAAGGGCGCCAGGTTCTGGTTCAATACCTTTACCTTCTCCAGACATTCTTGCTTCAAACACTAAGCGTTACCTTGCTATTGAGTGCAAGTCTGTTCGTGATCCAAAAAAGTATTTTCCTAATGAAGAAATTGAGCAGCTAGTCCTTTTTGCGAAAAGATTTGGTGCAGAGCCTTGGATTGGTGTTCGTTTTGACAGGGAAGGTTGGTATTTCATAAAGCCTTCAACTATGTTAAGAAGTGAGGGTAAAAACTTTTATTATGTTACTTTAGAACATGCTCAGAAGAAGGGCATATCATTTGAGCAGCTTATATCCCTTTAGCATGTTCTCCACTTCTATCGCCTTTTCGTTGTGAGCGTTTCTTATGTCTTCTAGCACGAATTTTATGTGCCCCATGTTTGGTGCATAAACAGCATTCAAAGAATCGATGCTGTTGACAATAGAGTTCATCTCGCTTATCCCTTTCAGTACGCCCTGCTGAAGGTTAAGAAGGTAATCCTTCAGTTTTTCCACACCATCCCTTAGCATGAAAAACTGACCTTGTTGTTTTAGCAGTCTTATATAAACATTTTTTGTCCTTTCAACATGCCTTTCTATGTGTTCTGTGTCCCTGCTGTATATCTGACTTAAGTGTATGGATTTTGTCAGCAGTTCTTCCATGACTTCGAGGAATGCCTTTTCTTGGTCCAGCCTTACCGTGTCCCTCATCCTCATAATGTAATCATGTTCTTCTTCTGCCTGGCTTCTTCTTGTTTCCCTTAATCTCTTTTCTGTTTCAAAGTATTTCTCGTCGTATTTTTTCATGCTTGAAAAATTTTGTCTCAGCATGGAGAACTCTTGCGTTTTTTGTTTTAATCTTCTTTGCCTTTCAGGCGCAGTCAAGAGGTTGTACTTGAACTCTTCACTTATCTCCTCGTAGTATTGTACCAGGTTTTCCCTCTCTTCCTTTGCCTGCTCGTTTATGGTTTTTAAATTCATGTTCAGCATCGCTATGTTCCTTAATTGTATGTCCAGTAGCTCCTCTATGGTTAACTTTCTTTTTCCCATTATTTTTTCATTGAAGAAGTTCTTTATTTTTGTGTAGCCCTTGCTGAAAACATCTGCTTGATTGTTAACCTCTTTCTTTACCTCACTGCTGATAATTATAATATCATTTAGGTTCTTTCTTACACCAAGGTATCCTGGCGGGTATGTCATTATATCATAATTTCTTCTTTCACCCATCTCCTTCTGTATCCCTTTCAAAAATGATTCTTGTTCATTTACTATCTTTATCAGGTCTCCCATATCCCTCCTCCGTATTCGTGAATATGTTCTTGTAAGTTTCTATTGCCTTATTGAGGTAATCCTTTATAATAGGCTCATTCTCTTCGTATTTCTTCCTGATTTTTTTTGCCACTTCACTCCCATGGTCCTTAAGCATGCTCTCTATGCTTCTTTCATTTACCCTTAGTTCATTGTTAACCTTATGCCATACCTCTCCATGTCCTATATACACTTCAAGCATCCCTTTCTCATTTTGTATGTATTTCTTTTGTAGCTTGAATGGCTTCTGGTAGCTTGTTGGTTCGACCTTCACATTCCTGTACCTTATTGGGTTGACAAACTTGTCGTTCACATTGCAAGAATCGCCAATAATTGCTGCTCCTGCCAGGATTATTCCAATGCCAAGTAATTTTAACTTTCCCATGCCATTATTTATGTTATGGTTTTTAATAAGGACTACTGACTTTTTTTCGAAAAACTTGCATTTTTTCTTGCATAAGGCTTATTAAGGGCTTGTTTTTTATTGGAATGTTTTCGAAAAGGGGGTGGTTAATTTGTTAAAGGGTTTGAAATATTTAGTTTTTCCAATAAGTTTTTTTGCCGGGGTTTATTTTGCTGATGATGTCAAGTCTTTAAGGTCGAATTTTTATTACCAACCACAACAAGGTTTTTATTCTCGGCCTTATGATTTAAGAATTGAGACTAAGAACATTTGTGGTAAGGTTGAAGTCTACCTTACTGATGTAAAAACTGGTGAATACCACAAGATAGGTCCTAAAATGTTTGTGGGCTCTGCTTCTCATCGCATTAACTCTGTTGTTAATCTTCCAAAAGAATATGCAAATAAGAGGAACGTTAAAAGTTTATCTTTTCTTATAGACCTTTGCGAGTCTATTCTTGATTAGTACAGGGATAAAAACCCACCATTCTTTCAGCCCTCCAGCAAGCCCTTCCTGCCTCACACCTTCCATTAGTTTGAGGCTTGAGTTTAAAGTTTCGCAGAAGAATGTTGGTGACCAGAATGTTACGAGCAAAACTATCAATGTTGATAATGGTATAACAATCCTTGCTGCCATCGATACCCCAACTATTACTCCGGCTGAAAGTAAGAAACCAAATGGTCCGATAGCACCCGATATAAATC
>JAWABC010000030.1:0-10103 GCA_038884815.1 Candidatus Nanoarchaeia archaeon
CTTTCCACGAGACTTTGAATAAAGCCATCCAGTCTTGGGCTTCTAACTCTGAAGTTTTTATTGTGAAGGCTCCTTCTATTGGTATGTTTTGGTTTTTGTAGAATTCTACTTGGTTTTCAGGAACAAGGACTCTTAAGTCTGTGCTTTGAGGTTCTAATTCCCATTCGCTTATTTCTTTGTAGTTTGTTTTTGCTGGGTATTTCATGCTCCAAAATATTCCAACAGTGTCTATGACTATTGTGCTCATTCTTGTTTTGATTTCTATTGGTTGTTTTGCCATTTCTTCTAAAATAACAGCCATTGTGTGGCTTTTTCCTCCGCCTCTTTTTCCACATATTAAGGTCAAGTGTGGTTTTGCTATGTCCATTAGTACCTTTCTTCCTAACACTGGGTTTTCGCCTGAGCTCATAACTATTTTGCCCAAGTGTGCTGTGCCTTTTTCTCCATATTTTTCTGTTTCTCGTTCATTTCTTCCTATTATGATGGTTTTGTTTTCTATTCCCATGTGTGTTTTAGGTTTTTTGTTTTTTTAAATATTGTTTTTTTGTGCTTTGTAAGAATAATACTTTTTAGTCATTATTCGGTTTTTTAGGGTTTTATAGAAAAAGTGTTGTTTTTTTTAAGTCGTTTTTTGCTATGTTTTATTTTTAGAATTTTTCCTTTTATAGGTGACCTGTTGACATGGACATTTAGAGGGTTCATGAATATCGCAACCATATAACATTCCTTCGCTACATCACTTGCCAAAGTTTCTACGAGCCCTAAACCTTTTTTCCCATTAACTAAACCTTTTACCCTCCTCACCTCTATTATTTTTCCATCAGCAGGTGATACGATAACATTTCCTTCCGGTATTTTTCTTTCAGGGTCCCTCAAAAAAACAAACCTCCAGAACAGAAGAAAAAATATTAGGGTAATAAGTACTATTGTTGGTATCATACCTTTCTTAGTTTTTCTTTAAGCTTATTATTTTTTTCTTTTAGGATTTTCTTCCCCTCTTTTATCCAGTATATCGGGTGTTTCATGTGACTCTTTATCGATACCGTGTGGGGCATTATCCTTGCCGCTATGTTCAGTTGCTTCCCTATCACATAACTTCTTTTTTTAACAAGCTCTTCCAAAAATTCTTCCTTACTGCCCACACGGTTTGTGTACGTTAAAACTTTTCCTATTTCCCTTGTTGTGTGTCCATCACTTCCCCCTGTTATTCCTTTGCTTAGCTTGTTTGCCAGAACAGCTGCTTTTACATCGTACATTTTGAGATTTAAACCATTTATCACTTCTATAAGTTGTATGTGATTCATTACATGAGGGCTTATCCTTTTTTGTTTTATTGCCTTGCATATACTTGTTCTTGCCATCTTCTGGTAGGGGTGTGGTGCGCATGTCACAGCATTGTATTTTTTAGCCAAGTCAATTATTTCTTGTATACCTAACTTAAGGTTTCTCATGGGGTCTTTCGGCCTGTTATCTTTTACATGTTTAAGATAGAACTCTTCCATGTCTTTTGTCTTGTAGAAATATAGAAGAATATGTGCACCTTCTTTTACCCCTATTTCCATACCCGGTATGACCATTACGTTTCTGTATCTTGATGCGAGTATGCTTCCCCTCACATCGTTATGGTCTGTTATCGCTATGCCTATACCTTTTTTTCTGCATTTCTTCATTACTTTTACTACTCTTGTTATCCCATCGCTGTACCTTGTGTGGTAATGCATGTCAGCATAGGAGAATTCTTTTGTGTTTATCACCCTTGGTTTTTTGAACACTACTTTGTCAATCATGGCTTTTTAGAAAAATTTCAAAAACTTTATAAACGTTTGCTATTTGGCTTATTGCTTATGAAGAGGCTTATATGCAATTCTTGCAAGAAGGAAATAATCAACGAGAGAGGTTCTGTTAGGTTTAAGTGTCCTAATTGTGGCGATGTTGAGATAATCAGGTGTGAGCATTGCAGAAGTATAGGTGCAAGGTATAAATGTTCTGGTTGCGAGTTTGAGGGTCCCAACTAAGATGGCTACTCTTTTTGTCACAATAAAAATTATGCCTGAAACTACTGATGTTAACCTTAGGGATTTGGAAGAAAGGGTTAAGGAAAAGATAAAGGATTTTGGTGGTGATGTTGCTACTGTTGATGTTCAGCCCATAGCTTTTGGGTTGAGCGCTTTGGTCATTAGTTTCTTGATGAATGAGAGCAAAGGTAGCACCGACCCTCTTGAAGAAGAAATATCTTCGATGGAAGGAGTTGCCAGCGCTACCGTTACAGAAGTTAGAAGGACTGTTGGTTAATCACCTTATTGGTTCGTATTCTTCTTTGGTTGGCTTTCTATATTCTTTTATCCAGAATAGTACCGTTTTTAGATAGCCAACTTTGTCATACCTTCTTGTTGATGTGTAAACGTAAGTGTCTGCTATGTAATGCTTTGCTATCATCTTTGCTGCCCTGATAAATTTCCCCACTTCTCCTTTTGACATGTTCTCATCAAATCCGCCTACTTTGTTAAAGACTTCCTTGTTACAGAATATAAGTCCGCTTGACCCCCACAAGTGATGCTGTAAATTTTTTAGCCGTAAGTAGATTCTTGCCTTCAGCTTGCCGTTTTTTGCCTTGACTTTTGTTACGCCAACACCATTCAGCCTTGATATTTTTTCAAGTGTATCTTCTGATACGAGGGTATCCGCATCTAGAAAAACAAGCACATTGTTTTTTGCAGCTTCGGCCCCTTTGTTCCTTGCTTTTGATACATTCCTTTCCTTTATTTTTACCACTCTGCACCCATACCTTTCTGCTATTTCCGGTGTCTTGTCCGTGCACCCGTTGCACACGACAATCGTTTCAAAGTTTTTGTATGTTTGTCTTTGGAGTGATTGTAATGTTTGTTCTATGTACTTCTCTTCATTGTATGCTGGTATGATTACGCTTATCATTTCAAACGAAAGGTTTTTTAACGCTTTAAATAATTTGTTGTGTTATGGATGGGGAGACTGAAGCCAACAACATAGCAGAGCCTGATGAACGGGTTGCAGGAACAACCTGCCCTTTTTGTCTGATAGTTGAGGGCTCGATAGATGCTAAAGTTGTTTATTCAGACGACCGTTTTTTGGGTGTTCTTGATATTAACCCTGCTAACCCAGGTCATGTTTTATTATTTCCTAAGTTTCATTACACATCCCTTACTGATATGAGTGATGATTTAGTTTCTAGGATGTTTTCTATTACAAAAAAGCTTTGTTCTGTTCTTGTTGAAACCCTTCACGCTAAGGGCTTTAATATTTTTTTGGCTAACGGCGAGGTTGCCGGACAGAAGGTCCCTCATGTTTTAGTCCATATAATACCAAGGTACGACCATGACGGCTTGGCCTTTGCTTGGAAACCTAAGCCAACTTCTGATGATTACATGAAGAACGTTGCCGATGCTATTAAGTCTTATTCTGTTCCTGAAGAGAAAAAGCCTGAAGTTTTCTATGAGATTGACGAGGACGAGAGAATAGCTTAGAGCAGGCTTGTTATCACGTTACCAAACGCAAATGTTAGCAAAGTTCCAATGAAGAAAGGTGGCACGAAAGGAATGCCTTCTTTTACAAGGACTTTTTTTATCTTTGCTTTTTTCAGCATTTCTATCTGCTCTTTTTCAAGTCCTAAATCTTTTGGTCCGCAAATTACCTTGTTGTTTGCTTTCACTTCTTCTGCTACCCAGTCTCCTTCTGTTAGTTTTTCCACTTCTGTGTATTTGTACATGCATGCTTTTTCAACTGCCTTCATCATGGTTATAAGGTAAACGTATATTATCAAAAATGCTGCTGTTATTCCAAGTATTAGTTTAACAATTTTATCTTGGATTAGTAGCATAGTCACCAACACAAGAAATCCTATGATTAGTGTTGTTAACCTGGTCATTCTTCCCTTTGCCATTACTTTTTTCAGTTCTTTTGTGAATGAGCCCCAATTTTTTATGGCCAATATAACCCCAAAAAGTATTCCATATGCTGCTCCTATCACAAGCACGTTGATGAACAAGTCAACCAAGAATAGTTTTTCTGCACCGAATGTTGCGAAGGTCACTCCTAAACCCATTATGAGTTTTGTGTCACCCCCACCCCACTGTTTTGCGTAGTACATGAGCATCCCTACGCATGTCATGGCACCAAAACCAAGCAGTCCGTAAAGCAGGTAGCTCCAATCATTTGTGGTTATTGAGTTTATCAGCCTTAAGCCAAATCCGGATGCTATCATGCTGTAGCTTATCCAGTCTGGAACTTCCCTCTTTTTTATGTCGACTGCTGTTGCTATTGCAAGGCAAATTATGCCAACTGTAATCAATAAAAGGTCCATCATCAAATTGTTTTTATTTGTGTGGTTTAAAAATTTTATCAAAAGTTTTATAAGTACGGGCTATTGATTTGTGGTCATGATCGCTATTATCGGTGCAGGTCCTTCGGGCGCTCATACTGCTTATAACATTGTTAGACATGAGCGTGTTGTTATTTTTGAGGAGCATGACAGGGTTGGTTTTCCTGTTCAGTGCACGGGCATAACTACCGGATATCTTTCTTCTTTGGTTCCAATTAAGAAGGAGTTTCTTGTTAACAAGGTTTCAAGGGTTAGGGTTTTTTCTCCTGACGGTAATTTTGTTGACTTTAACCTTAAAAACCCTAATCTTGTTCTTGACAGGGCTGCTTTTGACAGCTGGATGGTTGGCAGGGCTGTTGATCATGGTGCTGAGCTTTTGAAGGGTCACAAGTTTTTGCGTTCTAAACATTACAATGGAAAAATAATCATGGATTTCAAAGGTAAGTACAAGCATGGCATTGCAGATGCTCTTGTTGGGAGCGATGGTCCTTTTTCTCAGGTTGCCAAGTCTAATGGCATGTTTGGTAATAGAGACTTTGTTGTTGGAGTTCAGGCTCGTGTGAGCATGAATGTTGACAGCAGCCTTGTTGAATTTCACTTGAATAAGGATTTTATGGGGTGGGTTGTTCCTGAGTCGGATAAGGTTGCTAGGGTAGGTATTGCATCTCATCGCAACCAGAATGCTTTTTTTAAGGGTTTTATGAGTAGAAGGGTAGGCAGGGCAAAAGTCCGAGAGTACCAATCTGGTTTTATCCCGATATTTAACCCGCTCTTAAAGACACAGCGGAAAAATGTTTATCTTGTTGGTGATGCGGCAACACAAGTTAAGGCCACAACTTACGGCGGCATAATTCAGGGTTTGATGGCTGCAGAGGAGCTTGCAAAGGCTTATCTTAAAAACTTGAATTATGAGCGGCTATGGAAAAAGAGGATTGGTAAGGATTTGTGGCTTGGTCTGATGATAAGGAAGAAGTTAAACGGTTTTTCGAACGAGCATTACAACAAGCTTGTTCGAATGACAAAAAAAGAAGACGTGAAAAGGCTGGTTGAGTTTTATGACCGGGACTTTCCTTCCAAGCTTGTTTTGAGGTTATTGCTGAAAGAACCTAAGTTTTTGCGTTTTCTAATATAGTTTGTACCTCAGTATTGCCCCTATCCCGCCTATCCCTTGCAGTTTTTTCCCACCTTCATGCTCATCACTTATTATTATAATCTCTCCTTTGTTTTTCTCCACCAGTTTCATTATGTATTCCAAATCTTTGTACTTTTCTTCCTGCCTCATTTGCTGCAGAAACTTGTTGGTTATTAACAATGTTTTTATAGCTCCTGACTCTGCCGCTTCCCTTGTTTGTTTTATTCCATAAACTGCCTGCTCTCCTTTTTTTATTTCATAGAGCAGCTCCTCAACAAGGTTTGTTTCTTTGACTATGCGGTCATGTTTTAACACCTGTTTTACCTCTTCCCTTTTCAGGACTTCGTTGATTGCGTTTTTTCCAAAAGCATTACAAGTTGCCAAAGTTACTTTTTTTGCTGTTTCTGGTTCTTTTTTCTTGAGCTCTTTGTAAAGCTCATCTTTCCAGAATGCTGGCGATGCTAAGATCAAGTATTCTATCTCATATCTCTTCACGTATTCTTGTATCTTTTTTATTAAATCTTCATAGAATTCTTTTTCCTTTACTGTTTTGTCTTGTACCCTTTTTTTCTGCACCCTTCCTTCAATCTCTCCGAGGTATTCGTAGCCGTACTTTTTCATTATTGCAAAGCAGGCCTCGTTCCTGTCCATCGCTACTATGAGTATTTTTGACAGTTTTTCTTTCGCAGCCTCTTTCAGCTTTTCTATTTGAAAGTTTAACCACTCTTCCTTGTTTATTTTTATTACAGAACCTTCATTAACGTCTATGGTGTGGTGTGCCCCTCTCTGTACGTCTTCAGGCCCTTCCCTTATCACTCCAGAAATCCTTAGAGAGTTTGTGTACTTGTGGAACTCTACCTTTTCTACTTCTATGGTTAAAGTTAGTGGCTTTTTTACAACTGCTTTTGTTCTTTCCTCTTCTTCACCTATCTTTATTTTCCTAAATGTTTGTCCAGTAACTAGGTCCTTCGGATCTATCACCTGGCTCAACGTCCATAAGTCTTCTGCTGTGTTTGCTTTAATCTTCGCGTATCCTTTTTTGAAGTCGGAACTTATTATCTGCATGGTTTTGAACAAAAAGCTTTATATATTAATAAAGTTATGTTTTCTAAATATGTTAAAAAAGAGGGCAGGAGCTCCACCAGCAACGAATATTGCTACTTTGATATTTCTTATAGCCCTCTTCATTATTTTCTATGTTCTTCTTGTTCCCGAAGAGACTCGTAAAAGTCTGCTCGGTGAGGATTTTACAAAAAGTACTGTCCCTGTTCCTGGTCACGGGATAACTTCTGCTGGTAAGGTTTTGCTTACAACATCCCCAGGTAAGGTTTATGCTGTAGAGAAGGGTACACAAGTTGTTCCACTTACTGCGGCAAGGTTGTATGCTAAGGATCAGGATGAAACCATAGACCTTGCTGACAGAGTTTCTATTTCCAAGGGTGTTTTTTCTGATAAGCCTAAGGAGCTCTATTTCAGGCTTGATGATTATTCTTCTGTCACTTCTCTCAACCTTTTCTTTTTTGTGAATGAACCTATTGACATCTACGTTGAGATTAATGGTAACAGGATTTATGAGGGTAAGATAAGCACTTCTGAAATTCCTATTAACATACCTGTCAAGTTGCTCAGGAAGGATAATACATTAAAGATAGGTTTAGCAGGAACTTATGTCATGACAAAAACCGTTGACCTCACCTCATTGTCCCTAAAGAAGGTTGCAACTGTTGAAAACAGGGTTGCTAAGCGCACCTTTGTCCTTTCCGATTCCGAGAAGAAGGGTTTGAAAAGTGCCTATCTTGATTATTTTATAAATTGCATGTTTATAGACCCAAAGAATAATGGTGAGGTTTCTATATCTCTGAATGGCCGTGTTATATTCTCTGATTACATTGTTTGTGATGCAGGTTTGAACGAGATTAAACTTGATGTTAAGGATATTAGGGCTGGCACTAATACGCTTACTTTTGAAATCAGCAAGGGTGATTACTACTTTGAGAGTATGGAGTTGCTTCTTGATATTTCTGAGAAGTATTTCCCACAGTACACTTTTGAGATAAGCTCTGACGACTATGATGACATAAGAGGAAAGTGTAAGGTTACTGATTATGATGAATGTGCTTATGACTGTAATATCGATTGCAGAAACTATTGTAGGGGTTACTCAAACTACAACAGCTGTTACAAGGATTGCTTTACAGACTGTGATGAAGAGTGTTTTGACTATTACTGTGGTGGTGGGAAAAAGTTGGTAATGGAGCTTCAGTTTCCAAACAAGAGGGATAGGAAGATAGCTTCCATTACAATAAATAGGGATTTGGTAAGTCTTGATACCACAAGTGATGTATTTTTTGTTGACATATCCCCTTCTGCCAACAGAGGTGTTAACTACATAAAAATAGTTCCTAAGAATGATTTTGAGATATCAACGCTGATTGTCTCTTTAGAACCAAAAACTTAATAAAGTTCCTTATATGTGATTAGATTATGAAAAGAGGTATCATAATTTTTTTGGCTCTGTCGCTTGTATTATCCTTAGTTCTTAGTGGTTGTGCTAATGAAAAAAAGAATGTAAGAAAACTTACGAATTATATAGGTGGAACGGATGGGTTGGCCATTTCTTTTTCCAAGAACGCTCCTCCTGACAAGGTTCTTGATGACAGGCAGGAAGACTTTGACGTTGCTATATTTTTAGAAAATAAGGGCGAGTACACAATTGAGAATGGTCGTATCCTTGCTACTTTGAGCGGTATTGACAGGGAAGTGTTTAACCTTCCCTCTTTAAGCGCTCGTAACAAAGGTGATTTGGAGAGAAGGGTTAATGACCGTGGTGTCATAAGGGAAGGTGGTAAGGATGAGATCAGTTTTGGCACCGCCACAATAACGCAGGATTTTGCTAACGACTTCACAACTGACATAGTTGCTGACATATGCTATGACTACAGGACTGTTGCAGTTGCCAGTATATGCTTGAAGAAGGAAACACTTCAGTTAAAAACAACCGATGCTTGCTTGATCGATAATGAAAAGGTTGACTTTGAGAACTCAGGTGCTCCAGTCCAGGTCACTCATGTTGAGACCAGGAAGGCTGGTAGAAATAGTGTTAAGGTTACATTCATGATTGAGAACAAAGGGGCTGGTGAGACTTACTTGCAGGGTACATTTACAGATTCGTGCTCTGGTCATGAGAAGGATGAAGCCAAAGTCCATGTGTCTTTGACAGCTCCTTCACCCAGAATCAGCTTTAAGTGTGACTTGTTTGATGGTTCCTCCCAAGGTAATGTTAAGCTTTATGACAAGAAGAGGCAGGTTAGCTGCACGATAGACACTTCTAGTGTTCAGGAAACAGCTTTTGAAGCCCCTATAAACATTCAAATAGACTATACATACAGAAATGCTATCTTTAAGGAGATAACGATAGAGAACGCCAACGTTCTCTGATTTTTCAATATATTTATAAATTTTTGTTGAGTTATATTCTTCATGATTATTGCTGACTTGCACATTCACAGCAAGTATTCTAGGGCTTGTAGCACAAGTCTTGACATACCCAATCTTGAGAAATATGCAAGAATTAAGGGTTTAAACCTTCTGGGTACTGGAGATTTTACACATCCAAAATGGGTTAAGGAGTTGAAGGAAAACCTTGAAGAAACTGATGATGGCATCCTTAAAACTAAGGCTGGCTTTGATTTTATCCTGCAGACTGAGGTTTCCCTTATTTACACGCAGGCTGGCAAGGGTAGGCGTGTTCATTACATTGTTTTGGCTCCAAACTTTGATGTTGTTTCACAAATCAATGATCTTTTAAGTAGGAAAGGTAGGCTTGATTATGATGGCCGGCCTATGTTTAACATCACGACTCCGGAGTTTGTTGACATGATGATGTCTGTTTCAAAAGATATTGAGATTATCCCTGCCCATGCATGGACTCCCTGGTTTTCTCTTTTCGGTTCTAACTCGGGTTTTGACTCTTTAAAGGATTGTTTTCAGGACAGGTTGGGTTACATTCATTCTTTGGAGACTGGTTTGAGTTCAGACCCGCCTATGAATTGGCGTCTATCACAACTTGATGGCCTTTCCATTCTCAGTTTTTCTGACTCTCACAGCTTCTGGCCTTGGCGTCTTGGAAGAGAAGCCACAATTTTTGATTTGAAAATTTCTTACAAAAACATCCTTAAAGCCATAAGAACTGGCGAAGGTTTGTCCTCTACTGTGGAAGTTGATCCAAACTTTGGTAAGTACCACCTTACAGGTCACAGGATGTGTGGTGTTAAGTTAACACCCAAAGAAGCTTTGAAAAATAACAACATATGCCCTAAGTGTGGCCGTCCTTTGACAGTTGGTGTTTTGCAGCGTGTTGAGCAGCTTGCAGACCGCCCAGAGGGGTTTAAGCCTAAAAATGCCAAGCCTTTCTATTCTGTTATACCGCTCTCTGAGATTCTTGCAGCCCTTCTTGGTAGGGCGGTTGCAACAAAGGTTGTCTGGCAGGAGTACAACAAATTAATCAACCATTTTGGTTCTGAGTTTGAAGTTTTGCTTTTTGCTTCTTATGATGAGTTAAAAAAAGTTACGGACGTTAAGGTTGCTAACGTAATATTGAAAAACAGGAATCATGAG
>JAWABC010000031.1:0-9623 GCA_038884815.1 Candidatus Nanoarchaeia archaeon
TAAAGTTTCGCAGAAGAATGTTGGTGACCAGAATGTTACGAGCAAAACTATCAATGTTGATAATGGTATAACAATCCTTGCTGCCATCGATACCCCAACTATTACTCCGGCTGAAAGTAAGAAACCGAAAGGTCCGATAGCACCCGATACAAATCCTAGGACAATCATCCCAGGTAGCCCCACAAACCTCAGGTACATCGGGACTGTCTCATCGCTTATTGCTAGGAAACCCCACGCAAGTGCTGATAAAAGCCCTGATATTATCATTAATGGTGATGAAAATAGAAATCCTACTATTGCACCCAAAACAGGTGTTCCTATCAGGGATGCAACGAATCCTGAAACTGCATTTGCCAAAAACACGAGTAAGGTTGGTACCCCCACTATTATGGCCCTCGCTACAAATCTGTTTTTTATCATTGTCTTTATCATGAAGAATATGAATATCCATACAATAGTCTTTAGCAGCTCTTGGAGGACATCCCAGAACGCTTCAGGGTGCCCCCTGAATATCAATGTTATGTCTCCGAAAACAAAATTGATTATCTCGAATAGAAGTCTTATTAGAGCTTCAACACATATGTTCAAAGCCATGAAAGTTTAAAAAACTTTATATATTAATAAAGTTAATTGTTTCTTGTAAATAAAAGAGGGAACTATGGCAAAAAAAGAGGATTATTACGAAGAGCCTTACGTCGCTTCTCAGCCTCCCAAAAAGAAAATGAGGGGGCTTGGTTTTATTCTTACGATAGTTATACTTTTCATGCTTGTTTTTGGTGGTCTTTATGCTTATTACTACTTGACTTCTCCTGGTGGTCAGAGGTTTTTGGGGAATGTAGCAACAACTTACCAGGGTGTCCAGAGTTTTTTTGTGGACTTGTTTGTTCAGAAGCCCAGAGAAGTTGGAACGATTTTCACTGCCGAGACTAATAAGACAAGCATGGATTATGGTGTTAAGTTTACAAAGTTTGAGTCTGTCGGCTCTAAAAGGATTCCTGCAGGTTCCACTGCCAGTTTCAAGTATGTTGTTACAGTTGGCGAGAACGTTGGCAATGTCAAACTTAACCTTGCCTGCAATGTTGAACCTAAAGATGTTGTTAGTGGTGGGATTAATCTTATTCCTAACGAACCTTTAAAGTTGTCTACTGAGAACTCTGCAATGGCTAACAACTTGAGATGCACTTTCAAAACAAATGAAAACATAGAGGAAGACAGGACAGTAACTGTTAAGGGTAAGATCAACTTTGATGTTTCTGATCAAAGAACCTCACTCAAAGTTTACCTTCTAAGCCAGAAGGAGTATGAAGCCTTTGAGGGTAAGGATTTCTTTAAGGAGAACAATATAGATGAAAAGCTTCCAATAAAAGCTGTTTATAACGGTGAGCCTGTTGAGGTTGGTATTGGTGTAAGTGAAAACCTTAAGCAGCCTGTTGTTGTTGGTGATGATTACCCTGTTCCTTTGGTTGGTATAAGTTTGATTAACAGGTGGGATGGGAAGGTTACTAAGATAAGGAAGATGCTTCTTTTCCTTCCTGAGGGGGTTACTATAAATAAGGAGATGAGCCCTCAGAGCGACCTTTGTCCTTTTTCAGAAGGTACTTCTCGTGGAAAATATGTAGAGTACATAGCTGATGAGGCTATTCTAAGTAATCTTCCTGCGTTTGGTTCTGGTGAAGAGAACAACTACCAAAACTTTGAATGCTGGCTCAAAATAGAGAAATCTTTGGTTGAGGGCAGGAAGGCTGGTTTAGAGACTGCTTATCATACAGAAATTAGCTATGATTACAGCTTCAATGAGAAATCTGACGTTATTACCGTTTCAAAGAGGCAGACTACTCCAACAGCATCTGCAAATGAAAGCATAGAGGGTGGTGCTTCAGCTTGAGAAAAATAATATTAGTTTTGGTTTTTGTAATGTTTTTTGTTTCGGGTTGTGCAGTGATGGACAGCATGAGTGGTTTGTTCAAGAACCTTCCAGGGATAAAACAGCCTTTAACCCCTCAGGGTGGGGGTAAGTCTTATGTTGGTGGCACTAGCTCTGTTAAGCTGAACATGTTGCAGCCCGCTGAAAATAGCAAAATCTCGAAAGATGTCCCTTTGAGGATTAGCATCAACGTTAAGAATGAGGGTGAATCTCAAGCTGATGGTCAGCTTTGTGTTACAGGTTTGAACCCTGCTGTTTTTGAAGAATCAAAATCTTGTGAGTGCCAGGAGTTTTCATTGAAAGGGAAAGGTCGTTATGAGGATGAGATTGTCGAAGGTGAGGATGTCACGCTTAACTTTGATGAGGGTTCTGCTAAGATTGATGAGTTCACTATTAATGATTTTTCAGTAACTTCCATAGCAAGGTTTGATTACAAAACATATGCTTCTGTTGAGGGCTGTGTGACTAAGGATATAGCTTCTTCTAAGGATTGTAAGGCAAGGCAGGATGCTAAAATAATAGGTGTCTCCAGCGCTCCCTTGCAGATCACTTCTGTTGTTCAGGAGTTGTTGGCGGTTTCTGATGAGGAGTACACGATGACTTTAATCATAGAGGTTTCGCATAAGGGTGATGGCGATTTTTTTGACACTTCATTGGATAAGGATTCTTGTGTTGAGGATAGTAATATTAATAAGAAAGTTGGAGTTAAGTTAATTAATGCTCCTGGCAGTGCTACTTGCACTCCTTTACTTATTAAAAAGAAGGATGATAAAGGCACTACTACCTGTGTTATCACAGGGGTTCAGGCTAGGAATTACAAACCTATGATGAATGTAGAGTTGTCATATGCTTATGAGGTGAGGGAATCGAACAGGTTCCAGGTTGTTTAAGATGAAAAAAGTCTTTATTTTTTTGGTGTTGGTGCTTTTCGTATTCGGCTGTACAACCACAGAGGAAAAAGATGGTAAAACCACTGCAAGAAAAGGTTTTGGTAGCACTTCTGGTCTTTTGATAAGTTTTGTTGAGGACAGCCCCCCTCGTGAAGTTTCTCGTGACCGCCCAATAAGTTTTAGTTTGAAGGTTAAGAATACGGGTGTTTTTACAATCCCTTCAGGTGGGTTCATGGCTCGTCTGGTAGGGCTTGATAACAATTTTAATCCTAATGAGCTTAGCTCCTCAAATGCTGATTCAATAAATCAGGTTGATGAGTCTGGTGTTGGTGGTGAGGCTACTGTTGACTTGGGTTCCACTTCATATAATCCTGAGCAGATGTTTGATGACCGTATAATAAAGTCCGGTGATTTGCAGGTCGAGGTATGTTATCCTTATGAAACTCATGTCGTTACAAATAATTTCTGGATCGGTTCAAAGACAAGTGAAGTCAGCAAGGGTTCTATAACCCAAGGTGATAATTCCAATGCCCCTGTTCATGTGAGGGAGTTTGAGGCGACTGGTGGAGGTACTTACACTGATTTCAGCTTTAAGATAAAGGTGGTTGGAAAGGGTTCTGTTGTTGCTTCCTGTTTCCCCTCAACACAGGATGAGAAGATGCGTAATGTTGATTTGGACATTCTAGAGCGTGACGTTTCTTGCTATTATGAAGAGGCTGGTGAGAAAAAAGACATAGGAAATAGCGGAACTGTTGTACTTAACAACCTTAATGAGAAACTGATTCATTGTAAGATACCTTTTAGTGGTGAGAAACCAATCAAAAGCCAGCTTCAGATGACTTTAAAATATATGTATCTTGACAAAATTTCTGTTCCTGCCATCACGATAAGGCGTGTATGATTTATCTTTTTTGCAATAAAAAAATTAATATACCCCTCTAAATCTTTTAGCCGTGATGATGCTTAGGATTACTTACGATGAGATCGTAAGGAGAATAAAAGAGGAAAAAGGTCTTTCTGACTCTGATATCGATGCTAAGATAAATGCTAAACTGAAGCAGCTTTCAGGTTTAATCTCTAAAGAGGGCGCTGCTCACATAATCGCTAATGAGCTTGGATTGAAACTTTATCCTGATATTAACAAGAAGCGTTATAAAGTTAAGGAGCTTGTTGAGGGCTTGCGTGTTAATGAATTGGTTGGTAAGGTTGTACGTAAGTATGAGGTTAGGGAATACAAAACCCAGAATAGGGAAGGTAAAGTTGCTTCTTTTTTTGTAGCTGATGAGACAGGCAGTATAAGGATTGTTTTGTGGGACACGAACCATATAGCGACTTTTGAAAATATGTCAGAAGGGGATGTCATCAAGATTATTGGTGGCATGGTTCGAGAAAACCAAGGCTTTAAGGAAATTCATCTTAGTGGTCGTAACGAGTTGGTTGTAAATCCCAAAGGTGAGGAAGTCAATGTTACAATTCAGATGCCTAAGCCTGAGTTTGTTAGCAAAAACATCAAGGATTTGAGTGCAGGCAACTTTGTTAAGGTTCTTGGTACAGTTGTTCAAGTTTTTGAGCCTCGCTTCTATGATGCATGTCCTGAGTGCAACCGTAAGGTTGTTCCCGATGGTGATAAGTTCGTGTGCGAGCAGCATGGTCATGTTCCTGTGAAGCTTGTTCCGATCGTTAATATGCTTTTGGATGATGGTACTGATAACATAAGGGTTGTTTTGTTCAGGGAACTTGCTTCAAAAGTTTTTGGCATTGCGGACGTTTCCAGTTTGCGTGACAACCCTGCTGATTTTGAAATTAAAAAGAAGGAGCTTATTGGTAAATACCTGTATGTTTCTGGTCGTGTTTCTAAGAACGACATGTTTGACAGGTTTGAGCTTATGGCTCAGGACTTAGAAGAGGTTGATGCTAAGGAGCTTGCTACTGCTTTGATTAATGAGGTCAGTAAAAAAATTTAAATAGCCAAGAACTTTTTTTTGATATAATGTCAAAAAGAGGTCAGCTTACCGTTTTCATGATTATTGGTGTTGTTCTAGTTGTTGTAATAGCCATCATGGTTGTATACAGGTCTGCAATCACTGAAACAATCAACAAGGAGGTTCTTCAAAAGGAAGTTTCTCTGCCCCCTGATGTTCAAAAGGTTAGGGATTATGTTCAGGACTGCATTGAGGATGCTTCTCCAATGTTGTTGTATCAAATAGGTGCTCAGGGCGGTTTGCTTGTTTTTACAGAGAATAAAGGTTTTACTAAAGATGATGTTTATATTGCTTATGGCTATTACAAAAATAAGAACGTGCTTCCCAGCCTCGGTGATTTTGAAAATGATTATGCAAAGTTCATGAACAACTACCTTCCTATTTGTCTAAGTGCGGGCGAGTTTGGTAAGCTTGAGGTTGTTCCTTTGAAACCTTCGACTAATTTGGAGTTCTTTGATGATAAGGTTAGGGTTACTGTTGATTATCCTTTGACAGTTAATCAGGAAGGAGGTGTTTACAATTTGAGGGATGCTTATAAGGTTGAGTACCCCTTAAGGATTAAGTTCATGCATGACATTGGTGATAGGATTATTAAGAAAGTGGAGTCAGACCCAAAAAACATTGACATTTCTTACCTGCTCGACTTAGGGGTTGATGTTACAATTTATCCATATGATAAGGACGTAATAATATATTCCATTCAAGACACGAAGTCTGTTGTGGGTGACACGCCTTACGTTTACAGGTTTGTTGTGAGGTTTGGGGCATGAAAAAAATAATTTTGTTTGTGTTTGTAGCGCTTTTGTTTAGCACGTTTTCTTTTTCCATGCTGCCCAGTGAAGCGGTTTCATGGGTGGTCTCTGTTAAGGATGGTACTTGGACTGTCAAGGCTTTGGGCGCTGCGACTGGTAAGGAAGGTCAAGAAGCTTTAAGTTGGGTTATTGATCCTCAAGGCAAGGTAACTTCTATGGGTATGGATGCGCTTGATAAGGAATGTAATGGCTGTGTTTCTGCTGGTAAGCTTTTACTCGATCCTGTTGGTGGCATTACAGATGTTGCTATGAAGGAGGCTATAAGCTCAAACAAGGAATTAGGTGTTATCCAAGAAATTTCTACAATACGTTCTGAACTCTCGAAGCTTGATGTTGACGATGCAGAGGTTAAGCTTGCGAAAAGAGAAGTCACATCGCAGAATTCCACCACCACAGGCATGGCTGTTGGTGAAGAAACTAAACCCCATTTTACCATCGAAAGTACTTCAACTGATATAAGGGTAGATTCCAAGATAGCTCCTGAGGTTACTGCAGCTGCGGGTAAAACCTCAATGTTGGGCTCTTATAAGGTTGTTGAAGGCGTTGGAGTTTTCAAGCCTGAGAAGAGTGGTGACTATATTACCTTCAAAGGACCTATGGGTAACATAATTACTTACAAAAACCTTAAACAAGGCAGTTATATTGAATTCAACAAGGATAACGTTGTTACCAAAGCTCAGATGATAGCTGAGAAGGACACAGTTCTTGACATTAATGGCAAGCAGTACGAACTTCCTGCAGGCGCCACGTTGAAGGTTGACAAAGGGTCCTGCATTAAAACGGATTGTGCCACGTCTATAACCATTGAAGGCATCCCTCAAAAGAGTGTTTTGAAGCCCGAAGGAGAAACACTTGTTGATGAGGTTGGGAAATTCAGTTTTTGTGGAAATACTTATGAATTTTCTTCGGGTACTAAGTTTAGCATAGATGTCGATAAGGATGGTTGTACTTTGAATGGTAAGGGTGAGTTCAAGTACCCCTACACCGTTAAGGAGCAGACCCTTGAATTCAAAAACATTAAGATGGTTTTGGATGCCCAAAGATATGAACACCAAAAGGGTGATGTTCGATTTGAAGAGGGCAAATACATAAAAGGGACAATTAAAGAGTTGAAGTTGGATAATGCTGAGATTAAGGTAGCAAGTTCCACAAGGCGCAAATCTCAGGTTACTGACACCATGGACGTAACACTAACAAGAGATGGTAAGCTTGGGAAGGCAACATTTGAAATTAAGGACAGGCCGATATCTTTTTCGTACAGGATGACAATAGATGGTAAGGAGTACGGCGATGACCTTAGTAATTTAGTTTGCAAAGATACTTTTTTTAAGGTTAAGTCTTTGGAGATACAGCCTAAGATGCAGGGCAAGTCTCCTTATCTTGAAATCGACCCAGGCACAGGCACTAAGATCCAGCATTGGCTGACTGAATTCAAAAAACCTGAAAAGCCGGTAACTGTTAATATTCCGGACTTGATGTTTTGGGAAGATTACTCAACCTCACGTATTGTTGTGCCTGTGGAAAGCGCAACTGAAGAGCCTGAGATAAAAGAGACTGATTTGCCGCCTATCGAGGTTAAGAAAGGTGAAGACAAGGTTAAGGTTGCATCTGCCAAAACTGCTCCACCAAAGCCAAAGGCACCTACTAAGAGTATTAAAGATGAGTCTGTAACCTTGAAGGAGTACGACCCAATGTTAGGAGTAGGCGAACTTCCATTCACATATTATAATTAAGTGGATAAAGATGGCAAGAATATTGGCGGTATTTATGACCGTTCCCAATTCTTAGAGCAGCAACCTCACAATATGGAAAAATTCAAGCCTGATGCGGAAAAGCTGACCAATCCTGCAATCCTCTTTCAGGGTGAGAAGCAGCTTTATGTTGGCAGGATTGTCTACTCTGATAAGGGTGTGAAAACTGAGAATTACGTTGTTACACCAGGCAAGGACGGTAAGTTTTATTTGAAGGGCAAGCCTTTCGCGATTAAGTCCGGTGATTACATAAGTAATAAGGTCATTTCATGGGAAGGTATCTCTATACCATTGAGAAAACCGACCACTTCAACTTCAACGCAAACAGCACAGAAGCAAGAGGAAACCATCCCTTCCTGGTATTATGGTTTTTGGTGATTTTGTTTTAAGATGATGCTCAGAACTCATTTTTTGTTTGGAATTCTCGTATCTTTGCTATTCATTCATTTCTTTCCCTCTTTGAATGCATACCTTTTCATTGCTTTGGTTTGTGCTGGCTCATTGATCGTTGACATTGATACCTCTAAAAGTGGTGTGGGTAGGAAAGCAAGGCCCCTTTCATGGTTTTTGGAACTATTTTTTGGTCACCGTGGATTTTTTCATTCTTTGACCGCTGCCATAATCATCTTTTTGCTTTCAATCTATCTTGTTAGTTTCAGCTTCTATGCTTTTGCCCCTGCTTTTGGCTACCTTTCCCACATATTCCTTGATGCCTTCACCATGAGTGGAGTTCCATTATTCAAGCCTTTTTCTGACAGAAGGTTGCAAGGTCCTATAGCTACAGGCAGCTTTGCAGAATACGTAATACTTTTTGTGGTTCTCTTCCTTGATGTTTACTTGGTATTAGATCCTTTCTTTACTGCTTAGAAAACTTTTTTCTTCTCAACTTTTTCCAGTTCCTTTCTTACAACTATCTTGTCTTTGTCCTTTATTTTTCTCAGGTCTTCTATGTTGCTTACAACTTGACCTATTACTGTTACAGGGCTTGCTGCCCTTGGCTCATTTCCCTTTGATGCGGGTGTCCTTCCAAAGAACAAGCATAAGCCTGGTCCAGCTGGCCAGTATGCAAAATCCCCTACCTTAACTTCTTGTTTTGCATCCTTGCTTTGTATCAGCCTATGTTTTATGTAGAAGTATACTTCCTCCCCCCACGTGTTTGCTCTTGATTCTATGGGAAGTTTTTCAAGCAATTCTTTTGCCGCTTGGCTTTCATTAAGCCACACCACTATTCTTTTGCCTTCTGTCTCTATGACTATGCTTGTCATACCTCTTTAGTTTAAAGTAAGTTATATAAATTTTTTCTCACTTTATAAGTAAGTATGAAAATTGAGGGTAATGTTGTTGACGTTCTTAACTCTCAGGTTTTTCCTGCTGAGGTTGAGTTCGATAAGGGAAAAATAAAGAAGGTAACTCCTGTTGCTAAAGAGTTTGATGTTTTCATACTTCCTGGTTTGGTTGATGCTCACATTCATATAGAGAGTTCTTTGCTTACTCCAAGCAGGTTTGCAGAAGCCGTTGTTCCTCATGGCACTGTTGCAGTTGTTTCAGACCCGCATGAGATTGCTAATGTTCTTGGCATTAAAGGTATTAACTTTATGATTAGGGATTCTAAGAAGGCTCCTCTGAAAGTTTTTTTTACAGCCCCCAGCTGTGTTCCTGCTACAACTTTTGAAACTGCTGGTGCTGTTTTGGATAGCAATGCGGTTGCCAAGTTGTTGAAGAAGAAAGAGGTTGTTGCTCTTGGGGAGGTGATGAATTTTCCTGGCGTTGTTCATGATGATAAGGAAGTTCTTGCTAAGATTGAGGCTGCAAAAATGTTGAACAAACCAATTGACGGTCATTGTCCTATGCTTAGTGGAGATTCCTTAAAAAAATATGTGGCTGCTGGCATTTCCACAGATCATGAGTGTACTTCTTTTGAGGAGGCAAAGGAGAAGGCTGAACTTGGTATGAAGATTATGATTAGGGAAGGTTCTTCTGCTAAAAACCTTGAGGATTTGTTGTCGATTGCAAAGAATCAGAAGTATACTTGTTTTCTTGTTTCCGATGATAAGCATCCCGATGATTTGTTTGAAGGTCACATAAATCTTATGCTTAAAAAACTTGTTTCTCTTGGTGTTGACCCAATCCATGCCATTCGCATGGCTACCATCAACCCTGTACAGCACTACAATCTGAAAGTTGGTTTGTTGAGGAAGGGTGATGATGCCGATTTTGTTTTAGTGAGTAACCTTGAAGATTTTTTTGTTCTTGAGACTTGGATT
>JAWABC010000032.1:0-9459 GCA_038884815.1 Candidatus Nanoarchaeia archaeon
ATGCTCACGCCTGAGCTGCTCAGCTGCTCGCACGCTTGGAGAACACCCGCTCTCCAATACCAATAAGCCAGCAGCTAGCGTGAGCAGCTAGCGTGAGCCAGCAGCTCAGCCAGCATGCTCAGCACAGTGCTGGGGCAGGGGGGTGAGGGGGGCTGGATAGTGTCGAACCCGCCCCAAGAAACTTTTCCATCTAACCACCCACTCAAGACCGAATACCGAGCATGCTCACGCTCTTGATTTCGCTTTGGGCCTCTCCTTTTTTTATTTGTACGGGCGTGTTTGCGTTTATCGTTATGCTGTCCTTATCTATCCTAACCGTTGGTTCTATACTCCCGTATGTTACTTCCATATCTTCATATGTCTTCTTGCATATTATCGAGTTATCTTTTATGAAATTAACAATTTCTTTTTCCATGACCTCTTTTGTTGGAACTGTGTTCTTTCCTTTGTAATAAGCGTATGCTGTTCCGGAATAGAGTAAGTAGTTTATTTTTGATGTTGTATTCGTATGAGGCACATTTTCTAATTCTATGTAACCTCCTTGGAGGCTCATTACAACGACTGCTGTTTCTGCTAATTCTTTTATGCACGTCGTCATGTCTTGTTGTACTTGCCTTGCCTCCTTGTTCATGGAAAGAGTTGGTGTTATTACGGTTTCAGTTTTTTCTGTTATTTGTTCTCTAAACACGACTACAAGTGCGATTAGTACAACAAGAACAATCCCAATTATCATAAACAGAGTTAGCTGACCTCTTTTCATCATCAAGAAATATTGTTGGGTTGTTTATAAAATTTATCTTTCTCTGTAGCTCTTTTGCTACCTTGTTAAAACATCTCAATTTTTCGAAACTTTAATAAACCGTGCTTTTGTTGTCTTCTTTTATGGAAAATCAGAAGGTTAAGGCTAAGCTTGTTATTGAGCTTTTAGGTTCTCCTAAGGATCACGTTGAGAAAACAATGAGGATGGTTATTGACAAGTTGAAAAATGAGAAGGATGTTAGGCTTTTGAAAGAGGTTACTTATAAGGCTGAGCAGAATGACAAGATTAAGCCTCTCTGGAGCACTTTTTCTGACCTTGACATAGAGGTTGCTTCCCTTAAGAAGCTTATGGATGTTTGCTTTGACTACCAACCATCTTCTGTTGAGATTGTTTCGCCTGATAAGTTTGAGCTTACCGCAGAAGACTATGCTTATTTGCTTAATGAGGTTGTTGCTCAGCTTCATCACTATTCCTTTGCTGCCAAGCAGCTTGCAGCAGAAAACATTATGCTTAAGAAAAAAGATCAGAGATAATTACTTTTTCCCTAATAGTTTTTTTGCTTCTTTGATTGATTTCTCGAGTTCTGACTCTACTTTGCTTGGTGTTGCCTTAGGTCTTGTTGGCATGCTTATCGTTACGCCTTTTTCTGATTTTGTTTCTCTTATCGGTCCTATAGGCTTAAACTCCTTTATTTCGGGTTTTTTGAGCAATGGCTTTCCGAATCCGAATAGTCCTGGTTTCTCTTTTCCTTTTTTCTTTTTCATGTATATCATGTAAATAACTACAGCCAGCAGTAAAAATAGTAGTATAACCACGATCCACCAAGGAAATTTGCCTTTTCCCACAACCTTACACATTTCTTCATTTTTGCAGTCAGCGCAACTACAGGATTCTCCCTCGTCACATGTCCCATCTTCGTTACAAGTTACTGCACAATCGCTTGGGCAGCCCTCCTCTGTTTCACCTTCGTCGCATATTCCGTCGTGGTCGCATACCTCTTCAGGGCAATCGTCAGGAGAATTTTCATGTGTTTCTTTCTCGTCGCATATGCCGTCTCCTATCTTACAATCCTCTGGACAGTTTTCTATGTTCTCATTTTGTTCATATCCCCTGTAAACTAAGTCGTAATCACAAACCCCATTTTTGTCACATACCTCTCTTGTACACCTGTCTTCATACTTGCAATCGCTACAATCACAGTCTTCTGTGCTCTCGCATATTCCATCGTTGTCACATTCTTCCTCACATACGGGGCAGTCTTCTGGGCAGTTGTTGCAATCTTCTCCATTTTCACTTTCGCATTTTCCGTCTTCATCACATACTATTGCACCACACTCTATGCATACACCGCCACAATCAACACCTTCTTCCCCTTCGTCTTTTACATCGTTATGACAGCAGTCGTCATATTCTTCGCATACTCCTCCACAGTCAACCCCCCTCTCGCCAACATCTTTTTTTTCATTGGTGCATGATGGGAATTCTACCCCTCCTTGTGTGAAAGCAGCGTACAAAACCATTGCTGTTGTGGTTACGTCTCCAAAAGAGCCGTCTGTCCTTTGTTTTGTTTTCAGCCATTCTACTGCTTTGTTGAATTCTGTCGTGTAATCTGCCTGTCCCTTCATTGCCAATACTGCTAATGCTGTTCTGTACACGTCATTGTCCCAGCTTCCATCACTCCTTTGTCTGGCTTTTAGTTCCTCAAGGTATTTGTTTTCCTCAAATATTAGGAAGAGTAAGGCATTGTGCAGTGTGTTTGTCTTGTCGTAATTGTCTCTTAGGTATATTTTTGAGCTTGATCCTGCTCCCGCAACATTTAAGGCCCAGTTTGCATACAAGCTTGATTCGTAGTTGCATGCAGGGTCTTTGTATCCTATTCCGAAGCATCCGTTTTCTATTGCTATTTCTGCTACACCACTTTGCGACTCTGTAAGTATGTAGTAAAGGTTTGCTGAGTTGTATATCAACGATATTAAGGCATTGTTTAAAGTTCCGCAGTCAACATAGAGTTTTATTGTTGGGTAATTCTTTACAAAGTTTGCTTCTAGGCAGTTGTTTATGTTAAAGAAGGTTGTATTACCGCAATCTGGGAACCTGCCATTTTGAACCCTTATTGTTTTTGTAACTTCTTGGTTGTTTTTTGTGTATTTTACAGTGCAAGTTCCTGTGTCTGTGGTTGTTACTTCAAGCCACCAGTTTCCTGACTGCAGTGCTGCTGACTGCGCATTTTTCATCCAGTTGGTTATGTCTTCGGTTGCAACCCCCATTATATTGTATGCTAGAACTGCGAATGCTGTGTCTTTTGTCCTGCAGCTTGCTTTTGGCCAGCAGTGCTGGGCATTTTCTTGTGAGTTTAGGTATTCTATGGAGTTTGTTGGACTGTAGTCTGCTGCTTTCAGCGCAAGTATTGCTACTGAAGTTTCTATTATCCCTCCATAGCTCCCGTTTGACTGCTGTTTGAGCAGCCAGTCGTATGATTTTTGTATGCTGAAGTTTGAATCAGCTGCCTGTGCTGCTGCTGTCAGTATTATTATGGTTGCTAGAAGTACCACCAGCCTCTTTTTCATGTTATCTGTTTTGAGGAAAGATTAATTTATATACCTTTCTATTATTTTGGTTTTTTATGTCTGACGATGTTTTTTTTGCCAAGGGTAAAAGGTCTAAGGTTTACCTTACCACTTACAATAATATTCGGGCGGTTAAGAAAGTTGCAAGCCCAAAATTTATTGATAATCTGCGTAATGAGGCTTACTGGCTTTTGGTTTTGAATAAGCACGGTATAGGTCCTAAACTTCTTTGTTTTGGTAATGATTTTGTTGTTATGGAGTTTGTTCAGGGTAAGAGGATTCTTGATTTTTTTGAGTCTTCAGACAAAAAAAGTGTTTTGAGGGTTATTAAGAATATTTTGTTGCAGTGTCAAAAGCTTGATTCTTTGTTTGTTGATAAGAAAGAGCTCACAAATCCTTATAAGCATATTATAGTCAAAAGAGGTAAGCCGGTTATGATAGATTTTGAGCGTTGTAAAAATACCCCCACTCCTAAAAATGTTACCCAGTTTGTTCAGTTTCTGACTTCAGGTAAGGTCTCTTTGATTCTTGCAAAGAAAAATATAAATTTTGATGTTGTTAAGCTGAGGTCTGCCGCTAAGGAATATAAGTCAGATCATAACCTTCGTAGAATTCTTGCTCTGGTTCGTTGATGTAATTTGTTTCTATGTCTTCGCATGCTTCTCTCATGATGCAGTTTGTGCACCTCTTTTTGTTCTCGCATTTTTTTGGTAGGTATTTTGATTTTACTGTTTCATGCACATCCCCCACCAAGTTGATTATTTCTTCTCTCAGTTTTTCGTCCATAATCAGTTTTTTTCTCACACCATATTCTGTGTATTCCAAATACCCATGCTCTGCTTTGTGTTGCTGCTGAAGAAGTAGTATATAAGCTCCAAGTTGTATTTTGTCTCCAAGCCATACCCCATTAAAGGGCATGTTCCCTGTCTTGATTTCTATTGGTGTGTATAGTTTATCTTCCACTTCAACCCTATCTATCCTTCCCCTAAGTTTTAGCTTTGTTGACATTACTTTCATTTCTGTTATGTACTTTGGTGTTAACCCTTCCCATAGTTCTTTGCCATATAACTTGTTTTGTTGAGCAAACTCCACTATATTTTTTGCCCTTAGTTCTGCTTCTTGCATCAACCTGTTCCAAGTTTCCTGGACAAGTTCTATTTTGTTTAGCCCCACTTTTGCTATCGTGTCTTCTTTTTGTTCTATGGTTTGCATCAATGCTTTGTAATACTCCTGTTTGTACATTATTCCCACTTCGCTTATGTTTTCAATCGTTGTTTTTTTGACGATTTCTTCTTCTGCCTTGTTTATTATGTCGAAAACGTTGTGTTTTATCTCCCCTCTCACTATCCTGTCCACTTCTATTGGTTTTATTTCTAGCACGTATTGGAGGTACATCTTTCTCGGGCAGAATAAGTATGTGGGGAGTGCTGAAACGGCTATCATAAAAATTTTTCAGCTTAACTTCTTATTAAATTCTTGCTTTAGAGGTGTCGCATGTCTATTGCCTGTAAAAGATATTTTGTAGAATACAATTATTTTTTCTTTCTCCCTTTCCTAATAGCATAGTTGACAGGATTCTTTATCGTTGCGCAGAAGTTGTCTGGCTTGCACACTCCTATGTCTTTATAATAAGCTGCGTTATCACAGTTTGGCGGCAGTATTTTTTGTGCTTTGAGTCTGTAATTCAATTGTGAAATGACATATCCCTCTTTTAATGGCTCGTAATTTTTCTTGTTCCATTCTTCTATATATTTCTTTATTTTTTCGTGCCCCCATCCCACGTTTTGTAAAAAGTTTATGAGTATGAACAGCGCCCTTTTCCTCCCGTCAACATTCACTCCTTTTGCTATTTCCTGTATGCATGGCGGGAAAAAATTTTCAGGTATTGCATCCTTTATCTCTTCATATTTTCCTTCAAACTCTTTCTTTTCTGGCTTGCTTTTTTCTGTTTTTGTCCACCAGTCAAAGCTCTCTATCAGCAGCCTTGACGCATCATCTTTCTTTTCCGTGTTGAGGAATTCCACGTCTGTTTTTACGTTTTTCATTTCAGCCCATTCTTTCTTGAATTTGAGTACGTCCTCTGGTTTTATCGGTATGCTTATCAGCCCTGATTTTTCATGGTAAGAATATGGTGCTCGGAACATGTGCCTGTTGCTTATCAAAACAGTATCTATGCTTAAAACAAGGAATGGGTTGAATTTTTTGTCGTATTGTTTTTTTCCGCATATGGGGCATTCCATGTATTGTATGTTTAGTGTTACTGCTCTTGTCTTTGTCATGAATGTGTTTGGGCATTTCGCGCATACATAGATTCCACCTCTGAACTCGACGTATTCGCTCCCTCCGCATTTGGGGCATATTAATCCTAAGTCTTGTTTGAATTTTGATATAAGCGATACTTTATGTACTGGGCATATGAGTTCTTCTAGGCTATTAGGATCTTTTTCAAATTCTTTTCCTATTTGTTGCAGACTCCCCGCATATTTCAAAAATTCTTCCCCAAGTTTTTCTTTTATTATGCTTCCTAAGTAAAGCGCTATAACTTTTGGTCCTTCAGGAAAAAGAAGCCTTGTTGGTGTGTTTTCCACCCTTTCAGGGAATGCTTCGAAAGGTACTGCTATGTGCATTCCTTTGTTGCCGCTGAATTTTACGCTTATGTTCCCAACGTTTTGGAATTTCAGCGCCTCAACAACAAGGTGCGCTGCTATTTTTGAATACTCCAGATTCTTGCAGTCTATGTCTATGATTAAATCCCATCCTGTTCTCAATTCATCGAGTTGTCTTTTTGTCATTGCTGGTTTTAGTTGCAGAGGGTCTGTCCACCTTTCTTCTGAGTAATGGAATGATGTAGCTCCGCTATTAACCAAATCTATTATATCACCCGGGAATTGTATTATGTCTGGTCTTTTTCCAAAACCTTTATCTCCGTATTTGACGGCAACTTCTCTGTTCGCAGCTATTTTCAACATCTCTTTTTGGATGTCTTTCCTTGAGTAGAACTTTAGTAAATCTTCCATGATCCCCCTATTTATTTGGTTGGTATTTAAGAATTATTGCTTTTTAGTGTTTTCTATCATTGATTGTATTTCGCGCTGTGTGCTTTGTACTCTGACTGCTGCCTTTTCCAGTTCTAGTGTTATGTCTTCTATCAAATCTTTTACTTGGTCTATCTGGTCTTTGACTATCTTTTTTGCCTCGTCTATTTCTTTTTTTACCATTGTATTTGCCCCGACGTTCATTATTACTTTTTTATTATCCTTCAAATTTGCTTTTGCAAATATTCCTGCTCCTAAAGATACCAGTATTTCTCCGCCTTCCTTGACTTTTTTTATTTCTTCAAGGTTGTCTTCCAGAACTTCAAGCTCCATTACCTGATTTTCGAGGTTTGCTATGTGTTGTTGCAGCTGTCTTATTTGCTGATTCAGAATTTGTAGTTCTAAATACTTCTCATTTACGTTGCTTTTTTGTTGTTGTGGCATCCTTCTTTTCCTTTGGTTTCCTTTTTACCTTTTCTTTTTCTTGAATCATCTTTAGTTTTTTTAGTTCTGCTCTCACGTCTTCTGTGCTTGCTCCCTTCTTTATCTTCAACACTTCTTGTAATGGTTCGAGATGTGTTATGTTGCACCTCTTCCTTTTAACATTCCCGTCTATTATTACAAAATTATCATCAACTTTATCTACTACTACAACTATCTTGCCAGCATTCCTTCCTGCTATTTTCATGCATACTCTACCAATGTCTATCATTCTTCTTCCTTCTTTTCCTCTTTGTACATGCTTCTTGCTTTTTCAACCATTAATTCTCTTGTGCATTTTGAGCACAAAACGCCGCCGTAGGGTCTTTCAGGTCTCTTCTTCGTTTTTGGCATTCTTTTTATCTTGTAAACCCTCTGGCTTGGTACTCCATGTAATATTGACCCGCATTTTGCGCACTGTGCTTTGCTGGGTTTTTTCTTCTTATATATAATCTTTGTTTTTCCGCCTGGTGTTACCACTCTTATCTTTCTGTGTTTTCTTGATTTTTGCTCTCTCATCTTAGTACACCTTGAGTATTTTTCTTATTATCAGGCTCATCACTATAGATAGTATTAGGTATGTCCAGAGCCAGCCTAGGAACCCGAAAAACTTGTATTCTGTTAATGGTTGGTAGTCTGCAAACCATCTGAACAATAGTATTATCGGTATTGCTGTGTAAAATAAGGGTTTCATTGTCAGGTCGAATGATTTTGGTATGTTCTCTAATTGTTTTTTTTGTAGTTCCATCATCTTTTTTGGGTCATCCTTGTATTTTTTCATCTCTTCTTGGGCTTTTTTTCCATCTTCCCTTAACTGTTTTAATGCTTCTTGGTCTGTTGTGTACTTCTGTACAATTGTTATCAGAAGTGTTATTAAAAACACTATGAACGCAAATCCCCATGGCAGGTTTATTGCCATTATGCCCCCAAAAGTTGGGTTTAGTACTGCATTCACGCTGTTTTTTATTATTGGTACCTTATTCCATAATCCTGCGATGATCATGCTTACGACCATCACTACCATTAGTATTATTAGTCCTTTTTTCATCTTATTCTTTTCCCATCATCTTTCTCAGCGCAGGGTACATGTCCAGCATGTGGTCTCTTGCTATTTCTTCATATAACCTGTAAACTATCATAACGGTTAGCAATATTCCTGTGCCTCTGCTTAGAGCACCAAGTAGGTCTGCTGATGCTGCCAAAAATCCTATTGCTGCTCCACCCATTATGGTTAGTGGTGTTATGTATCTTTTTAGTATTGATTCTAATACTCGTGGGTCTCTTCTGAAACCAGGTATTTGGAGTCCTGATGCCATCATGTGGTCTGCTTGTGTTCTTGCATCCATCCCAGATGTCTGTACCCAAAAAACTGAGAATATGATTGCTCCCCCTATCATGAATAGCATGTATGCTGCCGCATGTCCTAGTTGTATCCATGCAAAACTTCCTGTTATTATTCCTTCTATTATGTTTGGTGGGTGTAACCATAAGACGATTCCTGATGCTGGTGCGTTCCCTGTAAATGTCCCCAATAAGGGGTGCCCCCATCTTTCCATTAATCTTGCAAATAGTTGTACGTTTGCAATTAATGCAGCCACCAGTATAACAGGTATGTTTGATGTGTATAGGAAGTGTAGCGGCCACCTTATTCCTTGCCCCCTTATCCTTCCAAAGCTTAGTGGTATTTCTATTTTCATGGCCTGTGCATAAACCGCAAACAAAAATACAATGATGGTAGCTGCTATAGCTGCAAATGCGAGTGCTGCCGTTATTGTATTGCCTCCTATCAGCGATGAAATAAACACCCAAACCTTTCCTATTGGTGGTAATCCGGAGCCTATCGCTAATTGTCCTGCTTGGTTTAGTGGTGAGAATGCTCTTACCATAACTTCTGATGCTACTCCTGCAGCGATGAATAATGATACTCCGCTTCCGAATCCCCACTTGCTAACCACTTCATCCATGAACATAACGAGTAAACCACCGAGGAAAAGTTGCCCGACGAGTACGAATTGCATTATCCTGAATGCTCCTGGCGCTAAAGTTGTTGGTGGTGCCAATCCGCCCATGAACACATATATCAGTGCTTCGAATATTATGAAGAATATCGTCATTACTTTTTGTAGTCCTTGGAATGCTACTCTTCCTTCGTGTGTTGTTGTGTCAAACTTAACTATGCCAGAACCGTTTAGCAGTTGCAGTACTATTGAGGCTGTAACGATAGGTCCAATCCCGAGGCTCATTAGTGAGCCGAACTTGGCTCCTAATATGATGGATAGGTATTCGAATTGTTGTAATGCGTTCTGCCCCAATCCCCATAGCGGTATTGTTGAAAGTATGTAGAATGCCACTAATATTATGAGTGTCCATTTTAATTTTTCTTTGAACGGAAGCCTTTTCTGTAGGGGGGCTTTTACTTCTGGTAGGTTCGAGAAGAAACTCGGTAGTGCCATTACTCAATCATACCCCCCGCTTCTTTTATTCTTTCTGCTGCTATTTTTGATGTGCTTCCTTTTACTTCGTACTTGTTTTTTATCCTTCCTTTGCCTAGCAGCTTGTCATATCCTAGTTTTTTAATATCTATTATGTAATAATCATTTTCTTTTGTTATTAAACC
>JAWABC010000033.1:0-9410 GCA_038884815.1 Candidatus Nanoarchaeia archaeon
CTTTTTTTGTTACCTTCCTCATCTATGGTTTCCATGTTGAATGGCTTTAGGGATATGTTGGCATCTGGTCCGCAATAATCTTTGCTTAAGTCTATTCTTGTTTTGTAAGGTGGGAATTGCTGACTGAATATTTTTATCTTTACAGTACTTGTTTCTAGGAATGTCCAGTTTACTGCTGCACCACTGCTTACTTGGGTAACATAGTTTAGAGTTCCGAAGCTGTTGTCTTTTACTTCAAATTCAACGTTAAGGTTGTTTATGCTTGTGGATGGTTGTGATTCGTTGGTTAGGTCATAAATTTGTATGCACTTTGTTGATGTGTTTATCTTGTTACTCATGTAGTTTCCACTTGTGTCATAGCTTCCTGATAATGCTGTTGCCGTAACGTTATAGGATTCGTTGTTTGCATCGTACATCTGTACTTTTCTTATAGCTGCGAAATATTCATCTGTTCCGCTGCAGTACCACTCAATAACATAATTTATTCCATCAGTGGCTCCCATCAAAGTTACATCATACTTAAAGTCTTGTTCAGGAACATCCGATTCTGTTATGTTCCATTCTTGATCAACGGTGCTTCCTGGTGGGACGAATTCTCCATTTCCAGGTGTTAATTTAATAATCATATCTGTGCAGTTTGCTGGTGTCGTGTTGCCATTAACTTTTATGTATCCAGAAAGTAGGTACTCATCGTAAGTTAGGTCTTTGGTTAATTCAATAACGTAATTTGTATTGGAGTAACTTGATATGTTGTCTACTGTCATTGATAGTGGTGGTACAGCATCATCAAAGCCAAATACCTCTGGGTTTCTCATCCACGTTACACTATAATTCCTATCCCTAGGTACTACAACATCCGTGTAAGATGGTACTGCTGTCATTATGCTGTTCCACATTCCAAGTCCTTGAATCATATCCGTTACCTCGTAATTGAACTCGTGACCGACAGATGAGTTTTCATATGTGTAGGTTGCTGAAAGCCTTAACGTTGCAGCTGGTTGTAAGTATAATGTTCCATTTGCAAAATAGTTCATAATAGCAAACCCGGGTAATGGTGGTAGTACAGGTCCTATCTCGGTTATGTTTTCATCGCTTCCATTTATCTTCACTTCAATTTTTAGATTAGTCTGCCCTTCCATGTAAGTTCCATTAAGGAAGAATGAGTAGTAACCACTACCATTTGTTAGTGTTGATGTGATTAGGTTTATAGTAGGTGGCATTGGTCCTTCTGGCATTATGAATTCTGATAATGATACGTTGGCTCCACTTGCTGAGGAGTATGTGCTGTTCTTCACGTATCCATAAAAGCTCATTAGCGAATTCTGGAACATTACATTGCCACTTGTGAATTGGCCGGCTGTATCGCTTATTGCGCTGCAATTATATGTGAAGAATATTGGGTTTCCACTTAAACTGCTAACATCAAGTCCGCTGTTCCTTAAACTATCACTCAGGTCCAATGTTACTTCTGTTCCATTGTTTAATCCTGAAAGTCCACTTTCTGTGTAACTTGTCAAGAATGTGTCAGTTGTGTTTGTGCCATAATAAACACCTATAGTTACGCTTAATATATTTGCAAATGGGTTTCCTGAACCTTCTGTAACACTGCAGTTGAATGTTATCACAGGACCTGTTGCTCCGTAATTGTATTCTGGGCTTAGGAAGTCAAAGTTTATTGGGTCTGCACCGGCAGTAGAAGAATATATTATCAATAATATGAATACTAAAAAGAACAAATCTCCTTTTTTCATTTACCATGAAAACATTTTGAAGCTCAATAAACTTTTCTTACCACTTAGAAATTAAAACTTATAACGACCACCTCGCGACTTTATAAATAGCTTTATAAATTTTTCTATATTATAATATCAATATTTTATGATTAACGTAGGGGGTTTTTACAATGGCTATTAAGAAGGAAGTAAAAATTCAAAACATCGTTGCTACGACTTCTCTTGAGCAGGACATACCTTTGATTAAACTTGCAGAAACTTTACCAAACACAGAATACAATCCAGAGCAGTTTCCCGGGTTGGTGATGCGTATAAAAGAGCCTAAGACCTCTGCTCTCATATTCTCATCTGGTAGGATTGTTTGCACAGGAGCAAAATCGATGAAGAAGGTCAAGGAAGCGGTCCAGGCTATAATAAAGAACGTTGCAAAAATCAAGATTAAAGTCACCACAGAACCGATAATCCATGTTCAAAACATGGTCGCTTCTGGTAGTATCGGTATGGACTTGAACTTAAACAAGTTAGCTATGGACTTGGAGCACACAGAATACGAGCCCGAGCAATTTCCAGGTTTGGTATACAAACTCCCTGGTACAAGGGCAACTTTCCTATTGTTCAGCAACGGTAAGATTGTTTGTACAGGTACGAAGTCTGAGAAGAAGCTTCATGAGGCTGTTGACAAATTAATACAGAACTTGAGCAAGTTGAGCAAAGGAAGAAAATAAAAAACCTTTGCTTATTTTTTGGTAAAATTTATAAACTATATTATTTCAAACCTAAAAGTTTATAATCACCTCAATTTTTTCTGAAAGAGGGTCCTAAAAAGGGGGTAACATGATTGACGCCCATGAGCAGGTTGAACGATTTCGTGAATTTTTTGATGCAAACTACAAGAAACAAATTCACGAGATAGTTAGCAAGGGATTGAAATTTTTGGTTGTGGATTTTGCTGAGTTATCAGAATTTGATCACGAATTAGCAGATTTGTTACTTGATGAGCCTGAAGAAGTTATCAAGGCTGCTGAGCTTGCAGTAGAGCAGTTTGATGTCAAGGAAACTGTTAGGGTGCGTTTCAACAACATTCCCAAGAGTCAGCACATTATGATTAAGGATATTAGAAGTAAGCACATTAACAAGCTTCTTTACTTTCAGGCTATAGTGCGTCAGTCTTCTGACATAAGGCCCCAGGTTGTTTGTGCAAAGTTTGAGTGCCCAGCATGCGGTTCTGTAATAACAATCTTGCAGGTTGAAACTAAATTTAAGGAGCCAAGCCGATGTACTTGTGGTAGGAAGGGTAAGTTCAGGTTGTTGAGCAAGGACCTTGTTGATGCTCAACGCCTTGTTGTTGAGGAAGCCCCTGAGGATTTAGAAGGTGGCGCCCAACCAAAACGCTTGAGCGTTTTCTTAAAAGAGGATTTGGTTGAGCCGAAGATGGAGAAGAAAACAACTCCTGGAAGCAAGGTTGGTGTTGTTGGCATAGTTAAGGAAATCCCTATAATACTAAAGAGCGGTGTTACATCCACAAGGTATGATTTGATGGTTGATGCTAATTACATAGAGCCTATACAGGAGGAGTATACAGAGATCGAGTTGAGTCCTGAGGATGAGGCTGAAATAAAAAACCTTGCCTCAGACCCCCACATATATGAACGCCTTGTTAACTCTATAGCTCCGAGCATTTGGGGTCATGATAAGATTAAGGAGGCTTTGATATTGCAGCTTATTGGCGGTGTTCGTAAGGTTAAGAAGGATGGTACTGTAACACGTGGTGATATGCACATTCTTCTTGTCGGAGACCCTGGCGCTGGAAAAAGTCAATTGCTTCAATTCATCTCAAAGGCAGCACCTAAAGCAAGGTATGTTGCTGGTCGTTCAACAACTGGCGCTGGAATAACTGCTTCTGTTGTTAAGGATGAGTTTCTTAGAGGGTGGGCTCTTGAGGCTGGTGCAATGGTCTTGGCTAACAAAGGTATCATGTGCCTTGATGAGATGGACAAAATGCAGCGTGAAGATACAGATGCTTTGCACGAGGCTATGGAACAGCAGCAGATTACAATTACCAAAGCAAACATTCAGGCAACTTTGAGAGCAGAAACTACTGTGCTTGCTGCAGCAAACCCAAAGCTTGGTCGTTTTGACCCTTACAGGTTGGTTGCGGAACAGATTGACCTGCCTCCTGCTTTGATTAACCGTTTTGATTTGATTTTTCCAATTCTTGATTTGCCTGACAGGATGAGGGATGCAAAAATTGCTAAGCATGTTCTTGAGCAGCATCAAGCGCCTGAAAACAGGCAACCTGAAATACCTATAGAAACTTTGAGGAAGTTCATTTCCTATGTCAAGCAGAACGTTTTTCCTAAGATGACCGATGAGGCTATGGAAGAAATAATGAATTTTTATGTTGGTTTGAGAAACACTGAGACCGCTGCTGAGAAGGAAGGAAAAAGAAAGCCCATCCCTATAACTCCAAGGCAGTTGGAAGCTCTCATAAGGCTTGCTGAAGGTTCTGCGAGGGTTAGGCTTGATGATAAAATAAAAAGGCAGGATGCCAAGCGTGCCATAGAGTTATTGAAGTATTGTCTGATGCAGGTTGGTATCGACCCCGAGACAGGTCAGATTGATATAGATGTTCTGTCAACTGGTATAAGCACTTCTACAAAAAACAAGATGATGCTTGTTCGTGAGATTATTGCAAGTATTGATGAGAAAGGCACTAAAAAGATTCCTATAAGTGAAGTTGTAAGGGTTGCTGGGGAAAAAGGGCTTAGCGAGCCTGTTGTCATGGAGATAATAGATAAGTTGAATCGTGAAGGCGAAATATTCAAACCTAGCGAGGGTTATGTTAAGAGGATTTGAGCATGGCTGCTTTACAAAAAAGAAACACAGCTTATAAACTTTGGATTAGTGATTTGCTGAATGCAAATGCTCCAAACAATGGCAATGCTGTTAATTTTTTTAAGGTTCGTGATAAAGAAGTTCACCGTGTCAACATAATCGCTAACGTTGTTTTTAAGTTTGGTTCTGGTGACAACAATTACAGTTCTTTGACCATAGATGATGGTTCAGGTGCCATAAGGCTTAAGGCTTGGCGTGAGGACACTGCCATCTTTGATGGGGTCAAGGTTGGTGACATGGTCTTGGTTATTGGGCGTCCAAGGAGTTTTAACAACGAGGTTTACATAAATCCGGAACTTATTAAGGTTTTGGACGATCCTAACTGGGAGCTTGTTCGCAAGCTTGAATTGCTTAAAGAGTTTGGCCCGCCATCAAAAGTTGCTGAGTCTGTTGTTGATGAGTTGGATTATGAGATGCCTCCTAAGCCTTCTTTTGCTGAGTCTGTTGTTGAGGAGGAGGTTGTTGAAGATGTTTCTGAAACTTTAAGACAAAAAGTTTTAACTACGATAGAAAATAACTCTGATGAGAGGGGTATTGAGATTTCTCAACTTGTTAAGCTTTCTGGGCTTTCAGAGAAGGAAATTGAGTCTACGGTTCATGAACTTCTTTCTGAAGGAGAAATTTTTGAGCCGAGGAAGGGTTTCTTGAAGGTGGTTTAACCCCATTTATATCATGCGGTGGCAGTCATTACTGAAAACATTGAGTGGGAATCATCTGCCATCCCCATAGCTAAACCAAACCTTTATAAATTAACCTCTTTTCGTTGTGTTTATGGACTACAAACAAATGCTGGAAAGGGCAAGGAAGAGTCTGCCAGAAGTAAATAAGCAGAGCTCTGAACGTTTTGAGATTCCTAAAGTTAGAGGTCATATTGAGGGCAACAAGACGGTCATAAGTAACTTTGGTCAGATTGTTAGCACGCTTAACCGTGAGCAGGATCATATTTTGAAGTTTTTGCAGCGTGAGCTTGCAACACCCGCTCAGGTTGATGGTCAGAGGCTGATTTTCGGTAGGAAAATCTCCTCTTCTTTAATCAATTCTAAGATTGAGGAGTATGCTAACGCTTTTGTTTTATGTAGGGACTGCAAGAAGCCTGACACAAAAATAATTAAGGAGGACCATTTTAGGTTCATTAAGTGCACTGCTTGTGGTGCTAAACATCCTATAAAAGGGAAAATATGAAGGTATACATGAAGATTCACAAGGCTGGAGACCGAGAGGTTGTTGCAGTTTGTGATTCCAATCTTGTTGGTAAGTGTTTTAGGGAGAAAAACCTTAAGCTTGATGTTACAGAGCGTTTTTACAAAGGTACCGTGGTTGCAAAGGATAAAGTAATTAAGGTTATTAAGGAGGCTCACACCGTTAATTTGGTTGGTGAGGCAGCTGTTGAGCTTGGCTTGCAGGCAAAAATTATTCTTAAAGAAAACATAATAAAGATTAAAGGGATACCGCATGCGATGAGTGTTCAGTATGAATAAATTATTGAAAGGTGCGCGCTGGGAAGGTGTCATTCAGGTAAGACCCAAAAACAAGCAAGTCATAACTTTCATAAGAAACCAGGTGGGGAAGCGCAATGATGCTAAAATTTCTAGGGAGCTTTTTTTCAAGTATGGTGCTGACATCTACATAACTTCTCAAAAAGTTACCCGTGACATAGGCAGGAAGTTGAAAAACTGCTTTGATGGCCAGTTGATAGTAACAAAAAAGATTTATGGTAGGGACAGGCAGAAGAGCAAGAGTCTTTACCGTGCCACCGTCCTTTTCAGGTTGAAGCCTAAAGAACAATAATTCTTATAAACAAGTCTTTTTTTAAGAGATGGCTATGCCTCTCGAACGTTTTCTAACCAGCGATGAAAAGATTATTGAAGTAGATTTGACTAAGAACATTAAGGAAGGCGATCAGCTTTTTATCATAGGAAAGCAAATATATCTGCACCCTACTGTTGAGAGGACAGATTCCGGCTTTAAAATGTTTGGTACCCCCATTGATTATCTCCTACCATTATTCACCATCGAAATTGATTTTGAGAAGAAGAAAGTTTCTGCAACTATAAAAGGTGATGAAGTGCCTTTAAAGTGTAGGTACCAAATAGAAGAGGTTTTGAGAGAATATTTCTGATGTTTTAGAAAGCTTTAAAAATATTCTATTCAGCCTATAATCTGATGGGTCAGTAGCTCAGCCTGGGAGAGCATACGATCAAAAGGAAGTAAAAATCTTTTGATATGAAGCTGAAGACTTTTAGGCTGAAACCGTAGTGAAAGGCTCAAGAATCAATCTTGCCTTCTACAATCGGGGGTTCAAATCCCCCCTGACCCATTTTTCTTTTTCAATATCTCTTCAGCCTTCCTTGCTTTATAGGGGATTGGAAAAGCCTATTTCTCTCATCCATAACTTCAAATTTTCATATCCATTTAATGTAACTTTGTATGTGGTTAACTTACTTCTTTTTGAACAGTAATTCTATATCTTTGCAACTCTAAATCCTTTAGAAGATAGAATTTCTTTTATGGTATATGCTAATACCATACTAGTGGTGGTGATTTCAATCGAAGGGTAACTGGGAGAGCCTGATTTATCTGCAACAAAAATTGACCCATCGGTATCTGCAATACCTCTTATAGTATGTTTTGCTAAACCCCAGTCGTTGATGATAACATATACACATTCCCAATTAGAACCCCAATAAATTCTGCTAATTCAGGTGTTAGATTTCGAGATATAATTGGAACACTGATAAACAGAATATTTTTGTCGTACTTATATACTTCACGTAAACACTTGTCGTCTTGTCTACTGCTAAAATATCTATACCCCAGAATATTTATAAAGTTCACTGTTTTATATTGCCTTATGAAAGCCTTCAGCTCTTTTGATTTGTATTACATGATTAAGGAATTACAGTTTCTCTTAGACTCTAAGCTTGACAAAGTCTATCAAGATGGTAATATTCTATTAATCTCCCTTTACAAAGGCGATAAGCATTTGTTGAAGATAACCCCCTCATCTATTTATTTGACAAATTACAAGTTTGAGTCTGAAAAACTTCCACAATTTTCCATTGTTTTGAGAAAATACCTTTCGCAAGCCAGGTTAAGAAGCATAAAACAGCACAACTTTGAGAGGATTCTCGAACTTGGGTTTGATAAAAAGGAAAAATATTTTTTGATGGTTGAGTTGTTCAGCACAGGTAACGTAATCTTGTGTGATAAGGACTACAAAATTATTAACTGTTTACACAATCAGGTTTGGCGTCATCGCGTAATAAAACCAAAGGAAAAATATTCTTATCCACCTTCTTCCAACATCAATCCTTTCAACGTGGAGCCTGATGACTTGAAACACTTAACAAGAGACAACATCGTGAAGTCTTTGGCTGTTGACTTTAATATGGGGGGCATCTTTGCCGAGGAGATTTGCACAAGAGCTGGAATTGATAAGAACAAGAAGCAGTTAAACGATTCTGAGATTAAAAAAATAATTTCTGTCATCGATGATTTAAAGAATATTACTTTAAAGCCTAACATTTCATCAGACAACGTTTTTCCTTTTGAGTTTTCCAACTCAAAACCAATCCAGTATTTTGACAGCTTTTCAGCTGCAATTGACTTTTTTGATTCTAACATAAGGGTTGTTGATGGCGCTTATGCCAAAAAATTGTCCAAGCTTAACACCATAATCGAGAAGCAGAAGGAGCAGTTGGAATTGCTTAAGCAGGAATCAATGATGAATAAGGAGATTGGTGATGCCATCTATAGGAATTATGTTTATATCAAAGAAGTTTTTGATACTGTTAAGGCTGCCCGTGATAAAAAGTTTAGTTGGGATGAGATAGCAAAAAGGTTAAAAACAAAAGGCATTGAGGTAAAACAAGGCAAGGTTGTTTTGGAGCTGGAATGATGGAACTTAAGTTTTACAACACGCTGACTAGGAAGAAGGAAGTTTTCAAGCCTATTCATGACAAGAAGGTTGGGATTTACACATGTGGCCCTACTGTATACTGGTACCAGCACATAGGCAATCTGAGGTCTTACATATTCTCTGATTTGTTGAAAAAAGTTTTGCTTTTTAACGGCTATGAGGTTAAGCATGTGATGAACGTCACTGATGTAGGGCATCTTACTTCTGATGCTGATGAGGGAGAAGATAAAATTGAGAAGGCTGCTGCAAAGGAAGGCAAGAGTGCTAAGGAAATTGCCGATTATTACTGGAAGGTTTTTAGAAATGATTTCAAAAAGTTGAACATAGCTGAGCCTACGGTTTGGTGCAAGGCAACCGAGCATATCAAGGAGCAGATTGATTTGATAAAGAGGCTTGAGAAGAAAGGTTATACTTACAGGACTGATGATGGGATTTACTTTGATACTTCAAAATTTAAGGATTATGGTAAGTTGGCTAGGTTGAAAAAGGAAGGTTTAGAAGCAGGTAAGAGGATAGAACTCAAGGACAAGAAGAACATCACCGATTTTGCGTTGTGGAAGTTTTCTGAAAAACCTGGGGTTAGGCAGCAGGAGTGGGATAGCCCTTGGGGTGTTGGCTTTCCTGGCTGGCACATCGAGTGCTCCGCAATGAGTATGAAGCATTTGGGTGAGCATTTTGACATTCACACAGGGGGGATAGATCACATTCCTGTACATCACACTAATGAGATTGCTCAGTCAGAGGCGGCAACTGGAAAGAAGTTTGTTAATTACTGGATGCACGGAGCATTTCTTACTTCAAAAGGTGAGAAGATAAGTAAAAGTAAGGGGGGTCTTTATACGATTGCTGAGCTTGAAGAGTTA
>JAWABC010000034.1:0-9301 GCA_038884815.1 Candidatus Nanoarchaeia archaeon
TAAGATACAGGAAAAGGTTCCTAGACCTAATCAGCAACCAGGAAATAAAAAAACTATTCCAGAAAAGGGCAGAGTTCATAAAAAACATTAGAAACTTCCTAAACGAACAAGGCTTCCTAGAAGTAGAAACACCGGTATTAGAGGAAATACCAGGTGGAGCTGATGCTAACCCATTCAAAACACACCACGATGCACTGAACACAGACCTATTCCTAAGAATATCACTAGAACTACACCTAAAGAGACTCCTAGTAGGAGGCTATGAAAAAGTATACGAAATAGGCAAAGTATTCAGGAATGAGGGAATATCAACACAGCACTTACAAGAATTCACAATGCTGGAATTCTACCAGGCATACAGTGACTATGAGGAAATGATGAAACTAACCGAAAAGATGTATACAGAAATAATAAAGAAAACCTTCAACACACTAGAATTCAACTTCGAAAACAAGAAGATAAGCTTCAAAACACCCTGGAAAAGAATAGAGTATTATGACATAATAAAAAAAGAGACAGGAATAGACTTGGAAAAGGTAAAAACAAAACAAGAACTCGTAAAAGAGATAGAAAAAAGAAACATAGGACAAGGAATAGACCTAAACCTGGGCAAGGGAAGGATAATAGACCAGCTCTACAAGAAACACGTAAGGCCAAAAATAACAGGACCAATCTTCCTCATAAACCACCCAGTAGAAGTCTCACCTTTAGCAAAGCCACACAGAAAGCTACAGGGAAGGGTAGAAAGATTCCAAGTAATAATAAACGGAATAGAAACAACAAACGCGTTCTCAGAACTAAATGATCCAATAGAGCAGAGAAAAAGGTTCGAGGAGCAGATGAAGTTAAGGCAAGAAGGAGACAAGGAAGCACAAATGCTAGACGAGAATTTTCTTGAAGCCTTGGAAGTTGGCATGCCACCTGCTGCAGGCAACGGGATGGGAATAGACAGATTGTTCATGATACTGACAGGACAAGAATCTATAAGGGACGTGGTTTTCTTCCCGATGATGAGACCGGAAGGGAAATAACATTTAGATTAGTCTAAATTAATATACAAAGCTTTTCTTTTAATAAATATGTCAAAAAGCAGGAAACTTACAATATGAAATGTAGATTCTTACACAAAAATCCTTAAATAAAGAATCAAACACAAAAAAAGCGTTAAAAATGTGGGAAGTAATACAATCAGTAAAAAGTCTTGAAAGCATGCTGGACAGAGCAGTAAAAATTCTTTACAAAAAAGTTGGAGGAGGATGCCACAACTACGGCGAAAACTCAAAGCTCGGGCAGTTCAAGCTCGAAAGGGTAAACGGGCTGGGAAGCCCTCTTGCAATAATATACCAGCCAGGAGAAGAGATTCAGCAAAGATGGGGTTATGAAAAAAAGGTAATAGCAACAATAGACCTTAAAAAAGGAACATATGAGAGAGCATGGAAAGAACATGATGAAGAAAAATACAAAATACCATTCATAGTAATGTACGACACTGACATGATACTAAAAAAACTCGGACTAGAACCAAAAAATTAAAACTTCAAACCTTTGTACTTACAAAAATCACACTCCGGGCTTGGAGCAGGCATCCTGCCATTCAACAACCTAACAGCCTTTTCTAGTACCCTCCTAGCCCTATCAGGATCGGTTTTTATCTTAACAACATCACAAGTAATGTCAACCCCGTCATGAACGTCACAGTCACAAGGATAATAATAAGCAAGGTAAGCCTCATTCTTGGTTTTAAAGTTATTAACTTTTAACAAAAAAGTGTAAAAATCAAGCTGCAAAACATAAGCCTTATGAGTATCCTCAGCAGACTTGCCCTTAGAAACCTTATGGTCAAAAGGAACGATAAAACCATCAAAGTCCAGGTACTCATCAGGCTTGCCCTCAACCTTAACATCCTCACCCTCGTAATACAAAGTTTTTGGAATGCCTCTAGCGAGTTTAGCATCAACCTTCCCCCTAATTATAGGAGGCAAAGTGCCAGAATCCCTGTACTTCTCAAAATAATGTTTTATGACAGAATCCATCTTGGTAAGGACACCGGCCATAGGACCGCCAGGCCTTTTAACATTCTTATTAACAAGAAGCCAGAAACACCTAGGGCAGTCCTCCATCAGGTTAAGCTTCGAAGGTGACAACTCAATCATATAAGAATGGAACAAAACAAAACTTATAAAACTATTTATTCTTACGACAAACAATAAAAAAATGCTCCTTGTGGTAAGGGCTCAAGTCAACGTAATCAACAACCTCAAAGAATTTTTTCAACTCATCAAGAACAAGTTTAAGGACAACCTCCTTGTCTTTGACAACATCAACACTCTTAGCCTTCAAAACAAGGATTGCATAACCAAAATCCTTCAAAAAAACATCAGCATTCTTCTTCAAAATGTCAACTTGGTTTTTTTGCGCCACGTCCTGATAAATAACATCAACCTTAGGAACAAGTTTCTTGTACAATTCAGGCTTATTAGCATCAAAAAGGAGGGGGGCCATGTTCTCATAACCCTCACAAACCTTAACCAAGTCCATCATAACCCTAGGAGAAATATCTAAACAGAAGATAAAGCCATTAGGACCAACCATACCAGAAAGCAACTTAGCAGTAGAGCCATGAGAAGCACCAAGATAAAGAACAACATCCTTCTTCTTGACAGGAACGCTCAACCCATTCTTCTGAGCAGCAACAATCTTAGACATCATAGGAATAAGTATAACAGCAAAATATAAAAGCATTACCTTGAACCAACATTGTTCTATATAGTCTATTTTGGACCATGATAAAACTTGATATATTCAATACTATGACTAGTTTATGAGGTATGAAATAAACTCTCAATTAAAACTATTAATACATAAAAATCACAAAAAATTAACTCCTGAAACCTTTAATCATCAATACAAAAACTGGTTGTATGTGAACAAAAGCATAAATGCCCAACATCTAAACCATCTTCTTAAGCTTCTAAAAATTGATCTCTGTAAATATTAATTTCTCTAATAGATCCACTAAATTATCTCAAGATTTTTTACAGTGTACCAGAAATTTAGGCTTTAAATTTATTTATTACGGTAGGAAAAAGAGTAATATAGGATTATTTCGTAAAAATGAAGTAAAAACATATGTAAATTCTGTAGGTTTTTCAAATGAGAAACACTTAAAAAGATACCATAATTTTATTAGTATAATTAACAAAGGGGCTGTAGTCTAGCTTGGAATCCACTAAAGGACAAGTTACATGATCCTTGCTTGGGGTGCAAGGGGTCGCAGGTTCAAATCCTGCCAGCCCCATATTCTAAAATGGAAAAATCAGAGATAGAACTTCATGTACACCCGTACTTCAGAAAATACGGGCTGGAAGACGTAGTCAGAGCCATGGAAGAGAATGAGATAAACGTGGTAGCATTGGAATTCTTAAACGGAAGTGCTTTTGAAAGCATACAGCTGTTAACAACAGAAATGACAAAAAAAGGTTACGAAATGCAAGTAGACAGCAGGGCAGCAAGGATAGAGAAGGAGGGGAAAAAATACTATATCCTAAGGGCAGCAGAGCTCACAACAAAGGAAAACTTCCAAATACTCACCATAGGAGGAGACTCTGTAAAACCAAACCAGTCGATATACAAAATGATAGAACAAGCTATAAAAAGAGACTTAATCGTCATACTTGACCACATACTCGTCGACAACAATTTTTTAGCAAGAGAAATAAGCAAAGAAGAAGAAAGAAAAGTAAGGAAGGTGTGCAGGAAATATTCTGGAAATGTGGCATTAGAGTGGAACGGCTACTGCATATCATGGGTGAGGGAGCTTTTAGGAGGGAGCGACGTCAACAGCAAGATAATAAACTTATCAGAAAGTATGAAGAGGCATGGCTACAATGTGCCCGTACTTGCGGACACAGACTTGCATGCAAGAAGCAAAAGGGCATTAAAAATGATAGGAACGTCAAGGATAATCACGGAAATAAACCTCGACTCAGGACACGAAATAATAAAATCACTGAAAAACAACATATTCACGGAAAAATACGAAAACGTTTATGACACAGTACCATTCTTCAGCCACTTTTTACCATACTTCGCAATACCACACCTGCTAGGAAAATTCTACCACAGACCAAGAGGTTGATCAAAGCCTCATCATAGCAAAGCCGATAATAATTATAACTAACACCCACGAAGGAATATTATCCTCCTAAGAAAGCTCCTTCTTTTTCTCAGCCATAAACAACACCTTTACTAATAGTAAGATGAGGACTGTTTTTATTCTTTTTCATATAAAAGCAAGGTGTTAAAATAAAAAAGGTTTAATCAACTTTCACGACCAAGCAAATAATAACATAATGTGGGAATGGTGTGCTCATGCCTAGCGATTATATTATAATTCTTACCGCCCAGAGAGGTGGGTCTCTTAAGGACGTTAGTCCTGGGCCTGTAATGATCAATCATATCAAGATTAGCAGCAGTAAAATTCTTCACGGAATATCCTAAGTTACGAGCAACAGCCAAAGCCTTAAGAAAAACCTCAGGTAAAACAACGGCAGAGCCAACGTTCAAAACAACACCCTCATCAAGCCTACTTATGGTGCTTGTCAACTTCTTAAAGTCCTCATAACTTGCACGGCCTATGGCAGCACCATCACATGAAGGATGCTCATAAATTATGTCAGTACCTATGGCAGTATGCACGGTCAAAGGAATTTTTAAATGATGAGCCCAGTAAAGTATGCTGTAAAACTTGTTCGTCAAATCATTGTCGTGAATCATCTTGCTCACAGCATACCCAAATCCCTCACCACTTCTCTCCTTAACAGCCTCGTTAATCATCCTTCCTGTCTCCTCAGCGACACCAAAAGTTCCATTTTCTAAAGCATCAGCAACTATCTCACTGGTGTGGCCGGCGTAAGCAATCTCAAAGTCATGAACAGGACCTGCACCGTTCATAGCAATATGAGTTATGTAACCCTGCTTCATCAAATCAATAATGTAAGGACTGAGACCCAACTTTATAGAGTGAGCACCCATCATCCAAAGAACCTCCTTATTATTGACACGAGCTGTTTTAATGTCATTAGCTAAAGAAGCAAGGTCATCATTCTTAATCAAGCACTCAAGATTAGTTGGCTTAATAAAATCCTTAAGTGTAACCAAACTCTTACGCTGAGAAAGCGGTACAGTCTTAACCTTGCTGAAATCTACCATAAACCACCCGACACAACGATAAAAGCATTACTTATAAAACTTTCTGAGAAAACCAGCTGCACATAACCTGTATGAGGTAAACCAAAAATAAAATATGTTTAGAAAAACTTTTTCAGCCAAAAAAATCTTGCCTAGCAGCGATGGCGATTTTAGAAGCAAGATGCCTAGCTGCCTTGCCCTTGTTGGAAGAATTGACTACAGAATCATGAGAAAAAATAATCCCATACTTTGGAGGTTTAGAACCAGTTTTTAGATGTCTGAACAAGGCTTTCTCAGCACCAAGAACCTGGATCTTTGAAGAAGGCATCATTGCCAGCTTTTCCAAACTTCCTGCAGCAGCAATCAACCTTGCTGCAATAAGATGAGAGGCAACAGAAGTGAGGTGCGGGCATCTTTTTTTAGTCAAAGACAAAAGGTAGGAGTCAAGCTTTTTGTTCAAAGCTTCCAAAGACTTAACCTCTCTCGCAAAAGCACTAAGATGAGCATCTTTATTGTAAAACAAACTCCAATCATCAAGCCTCAGCTTCAGAACTCTAACAACACGTGAAACCTCATCAACAGACTTGACAACCTTTATGATAAGAAAATCTTCAGACAAATTTGAGAGTTTTTCCTTTGTTTCAGAAATATTGGCAGCCCTAAGCTTAGCGAATCGCATGTAGAAAAAGTAACTAACAACTAATTTAAAACTTTCTGTGACTTAAGAGTAAAAAGATAATTATTTAAATAATAAGGTAATAATAATAAAGAGGGGTTATTTTCATGAGGACAAAAGTAAAAGTATATGATGTTATGACTTCTAAACCTGTAACAGTCAGCCCAGACACAAAACTAATTGATTGCGCGAAAAAAATGAGGGACAACAAAATAGGAAGCTTATTGATAAAAGAAGGAAAGATGGTTGTTGGCGTAATAACAGAAGACGATTTCGTGAGAAAAGTCATTGCAGAAAACATGGACGTAAAGAAAACACCTGTTAAGGACGTCATGATAAAAGAACTCATAACAATAGAGCCAGACAAGGACATAGGGGAGGCCATAGAAACAATGGCAAAGCACGGAATAAAACAGCTACCAGTAACAGAAGAAGGAAAGTTGATGGGAATACTCACATGGAAGGACGTTTTGACAGTACAGCCACAACTCTTCGACGTGTTCATAGAAAAAGCACACGTTGGAGAAGAATTGATGGAAGAGGAAAGAGTAAGGGGTAAGTGCGAGATATGTGGTTGCATAAAAGAACTTGAAGACATGGAAGGACAACTGGTTTGTCACGACTGCGCCAAAAAAATCTAACTCATTCTGAAGGAAGTATAACAGAAACAAAAAAGAATATAGCAGCAATAGGCAGAACAACAAGGTTGGAAGAATACACAATTGCTGATGTGCTGTAGTTGTAATAAGCCAAGAGGTAAGAAAGCAGGCTCATGAGGTAATAAACCATAAGGAAAAACAAGCCGAACAAAATAGCGTTAATCCTGAGCTGATTCTTCTCATTTTCACGACCCCTTACACTTAAAAAAAGGACAAGCACCAAGATAAGAAAAGCCAATATTACAATGTCAGCAAGCAAAAAAACATTCATCTTCTAACCCTCCTAGAATGCGCTACGGGCTTCGAGGCAGCTCTCTTCTCAAAAGCAGCCTTCTCCTTGTAAAAAACCTTCTTCTCACGCTCAAAAGCGTCACGCTCATCATCAAGCTGATCATAAGCATCCAACAACCTTTTCTTCTTCTCCTTAAGCAAGGCCTCCTCCTCCTCAAGAGAATCCCTAAACTTGTTAAGCTTGGCACGCTCCTTCTCCAACTCCTCCTTATCATCCTCAAGGTCCTGCACCTTCTCCCTATAACTCATCAACTCCTGCTCCAACGCAGCCTCACGGTCATCAAGCGCATCCATAGAACGCTCAACCTCTTCCCTCATCTTAGAAACATTACCAACCATCGACTTCTCACGCTCAAGCCTATGGAAACCATCTTCCAACTCAGCCTCTTTCCGAGCAAGTTCTTTCTTAAACTCCTTAACCTTATCTATGTCCTCATCCAACTCCCTCTCCTCCTTGTCAAGGTCCTCCTCCCACTGTTTCAAAGAAGACTCGTACTTTGCAAGCTTAGTTTCCTTCTTCAACAACTCCTTAGACTTCTTGTCAAGCTCCTTAAAGCGTTTTTCAATGTCTTTATCAGCATTTTTAGATTTCCTTTCAATCTCCTTATCAGCTTCATTCAACTTTTTATTAAGTTCTTTCTCCCTCTCATCTAACACCTTTTTTCTCAAGTCAAGGTCTTTTTTCATCTGAACAAGCTTAGCTTTTATTCCTTCAAAAGGCTTCTTCTCAACCATTGGGGTTAACTCAGGCTCCATCTCAATCTCGCCCTTTGCTTTGTAAAGAGCAACGACCAAGGCAATGACAGTCAACAAAAGAAACAATACAAAAAATGCGTAATAAACAAGAATGACGTAATTGGTGAGGAACGAAAAGGCCTTTATGACGAAAGCAAAACCAGCAACTACAACAAGTGTGAAAGCCAGTTTACACTTAAAAGTGTCATAACTCTCACGATTTTTAACGATAAACCAAACAAGCAACGCCAAAAAGAATATACATGCTGATAGGAAAGACTGAAAAAAAAGCAAAGCACCCCCATTCATGATATATCCCTTTTTAAGTAATAGTCAGTTGTTATGTGCAAGGGGTATTTAAGAATTCCTATGCTGCAATAAATAAAAAGGATTATAAAAGATAAAGAATCTTTTTTGTTGCAATGAAACACACCTTACAAGTGACAATACTTCTCATAGTTTTGTTCTTAATTGCACAATTCATAGGGCTGCTAATAATGAAACCTTACACGGTGGAAGAAAAACCACTGCCACTCGGCATACAAAGGCCTGAAATAGAGGAAAAAACATCGTTCGTATGGATCTTTGCCATAATAATAGGAGCGACCATATTTGCATTATTCCTGGCAAAGATGGAAGCAAACATCATATGGAAGCTGTGGTTCTTTGTAAGCGTCATATTCACCTTAAGCATAGCATTCAGCTCATTCATGCACCAACTAATAGCTTTGGCATTGGCAGTAATACTTGCAATATTCAAAGTCTTTAAGCCAAATCTAATAATACACAACCTAACAGAACTTTTCATATACGGAGGTTTAGCAGCAATTTTCGTACCAATAATGGGCATCTTATCAGTATCACTGTTACTGCTCATAATATCAGTATACGATTACATAGCTGTCAGAAAAACAAAGCACATGATATCATTGGCAAAGTTTCAGGCAAAACTAAAAGTATTCGCTGGCCTGCTCATACCATACGGGAAACACAAAGAAGCAATACTAGGAGGGGGGGACATAGGATTCCCGATAATATTTGCAGGGGTGGCATTAAAAACTGTAGGGGTGAAGGCAGCAATAATACCGTTCTTTGCGGCAGCAGCACTAGCATTCCTCCTTTTCAAATCAGAAAAAAAGAAGTTCTACCCAGCAATGCCTATAATAACCTTAGGCTGCTTTGTGGGTTACATCGTGACATTAATAATTTGATTGGTTATCAATAACCTTAAACTTCTTAGAGTTACAGAAGCACACCATGTTGTTAGGGAAAAAACCCTGAAACTCATAAACAATACCACATTCTTCACAAACTGCTATCATAATAAACCTCCTCAGTATATGACTCCTATAAGAACATACTTAATGTCAGAAAAACGCACCTTACCAGGATCAACAGAGCTGTTATTGTCACCCTTCAAAATAAAATATGTGCCAAACTCATCTCTGCCTTTCTCAATCACACGATGAACCACCAGGCCATCACTCCAACTAGCCTCATAAGCAACTATGTCACCAACGTAAATGTCAGAATCTGATTGGGGAATTAACTCAAGGCCATTCGCACCTGCCTTCAAAACAGGCTCCATGGAATGCGTGTCAGCATAAGAAGCCCACTGCACTTCAGCCATGTCGATGACAACTTTGTCATCGTAAACATGAATCTGAGACTCCTTCACACGGTCATAAGGGGAGGGTTTAGAATTTGTGGTGTTAACAGGGAACTGGACAGCTGAAGAGGTATCAATCTG
>JAWABC010000035.1:0-9110 GCA_038884815.1 Candidatus Nanoarchaeia archaeon
CAGCGTGCTGAGGTTTGGGTTAGATTTCCTAAGGGACGACCCACTCTACTATGGGTTAACAGGAACCCAGTGGGGTTTGATACTGGCTGTTTTGATATCCGGGTTCTTCATGTACAGAATAAAGAAAAAGGCAAAAAAACCAGCAGAACAGCCAAAACAGGATGAGAAGAAGGAAGAAATAGGGCAACAAAACTAGGAATAATTAACCACATAACAATAATAAAATAAATTAGTCATTTTTTTATAATTAATTAATTATATAAAGAATAGAAACGTCTCAAAATACAACAAAAAAAGAGTAAAAGAGGCGAATCTTGAAAGTTCTAATGTTCGGCTGGGAGTACCCTCCGTACAAGAGCGGAGGACTTGGGACAGCATGCTATGGGTTAACAAAAGGACTCAAAAACCACAATGTAGACATAATATTTGTACTGCCAAGAGGCGACAAAGACAAAGCAGACAACACATACGTAAGGATGTTAATAGCAAGCGATTATGGAAGCATAAAATTCATAGGTATACCCACACTGCTAAGACCTTACCTGACATCAGAAACCTACATAACACTAAAAGGGCAGAAAGGGAAAGAGGGAAAGATATACGGAGAGGACTTATTCCAAGAAGTGTACAACTATGCGTTAAGAGCAAGGCTCATAGCAGAAAAAGAAGACTTCGACATAATACACTGCCATGACTGGATGACTTACCCAGCAGGTATAGAAGCAAAAAAGGTTTCTGGCAAAAAATTGGTAGTTCACATCCATGCAACAGAATTCGACAGAACAGGAGGGAATGGGGTAAATGAATATGTGTACAACCTGGAAAAACAAGGATTTGAACAAGCAGATAGGATAGTGGCAGTAAGCAACTTCACAAAAAACCAAGTTATAAGACACTATGGAATAAACCCAGATAAAATAGACGTTGTACACAACGCTGTGGAAAAAGAACACAAAAAATTCCAAGAGCTAAGCCTTGGAAAAGATAAACTTGTACTATTCCTTGGAAGAATAACGCTACAAAAAGGACCAGAATACTTTGTTTATGCAGCAAAAAAAGTGCTGGAAAAAAGGAAAGATGTGAAGTTCGTAATGGTAGGCACAGGAGACATGCTTGAAAGGATGATCAACTTAACCATAGATTTAGGGATAAACGACCATTTCCTGTTCACAGGTTTTTTAGAAGGGGAGGCATTAGACAAGGTGTATAGCATGGCAAGACTATACGTAATGCCATCCGTGTCAGAGCCATTCGGAATAACACCACTAGAAGCAATAACCAACGGGACACCTGTGCTAATATCAAAACAGTCAGGAGTTTCAGAAATACTCCATCATGCATTAAAAGTAGACTTCTGGGACGTCAATGAAATAGCAAACAAAATACTCGCGGTACTGCATCATGATGCTTTGCATGAAACTTTAAGGGATAACGCTCAGATGCAAGTAAACTCGATAAGCTGGGACAAGTCAGCAAGGAAGTTATTAGACGTGTACAAAAAGGTGATAGGATGGTAAGTGTATGCATGTACTTCCAAGTACACCAGCCACTAAGGCTTAGGCACTACACAATATTCGACATAGGAAAAAACCACAACTACTTCGATGATGCAAAAAATGCAGAAATACTAAAAAAAGTTGCACAAAAAAGCTACAAGCCAACAAACGAGATAATACTAAAGCTGATAGAAAAAACAAAAGGAAAATTCAAAGTGTCATACTCAATGAGCGGAGTGGTTTTAGAGCAGCTCGAACAACACTGCCCTGACGTGATAAAACAATTCAGAAAGATGGTGAACACAGGTTGTGTTGAATTACTAAATGAAACCTATTACCATTCACTTGCATACCTATACTCAAAAAAAGAATTTTATGAACAAGTAAAGCTACACAGGAAAAAAATCAAAGAACTTTTTGACTACACCCCAAAAGTCTTCAGAAATACAGAGTTGATATACAAAAATGAGCTGGCATACGACATGGAAAAGATGGGATTCAAGGCAATACTAGCAGAAGGAGCAGACCACATACTGGGGTGGAGATCACCCAACTATGTTTACAAAGCAAAAACAACCAAAGACATGAAACTTTTACTAAAAAACTACAGGCTTTCTGATGACATAGCGTTCAGGTTTTCGACAAGGGACTGGCCCGAATGGCCATTGACAGCACCAAAATATGCACAGTGGATATCAGCAATAAATGGAAACGGAAACACTGTAAACTTATTTATGGACTACGAAACTTTCGGAGAACACCAGTGGGAAGAAACGGGAATATTCAAATTCCTTGAAAGAATGCCACAAGAGATTCTGAAACACCCCGATAACGACTTCAAAACAGTCAGCGAAGTTGCGGAAGCATACACACCAGTAGATGAGCTAGACGTACACCACCCAATATCATGGGCAGACATGGAAAGGGACCTCACGGCCTGGCTTGGCAATAAAATGCAAAGAACGGCCATATCAAAACTTTACGCCATGGAAGAACTCGTCAAAAAAACAAAAGACAAAAAAATAATAGAGGAATGGAGAAAACTACAAACGAGCGACCACTTCTACTACATGTGCACAAAATGGTTTGCAGACGGTGACGTGCACAAATACTTCAACCCATACAACAACCCATATGACGGCTTCATAATATTCATGAATGTTTTAGAAGATATGAAAGAAAGGATTCAAAATGAACGGATTTGAAGACGTGCCTGAAGAAAAGGCATTTTACATAAATGATGGAAGGAAAGTGAAAAACATTTTTGAACTAGCAGAAGCAATCAGCAACATGAAAGAACAAACATTCAAATTCCACGTAAACAAAAACAAGAATGACTTCAGTGAGTGGATAAGACATGTAATAGGAGATGAGAAATTAGCGGATGAGATTGCAAGACTGGTTATGAAAGACAAGATACAAATAAGATTGCAAAGATATGTTATAAGAAAGATGCTGGAAAATGATAACAACAAAAATTTCTCACAATAAGCTGATAAAACAGCATTTAGACATACTAAAAAACTTGGAATACGAGTCAGGGTTATTTGCAGCCTCAAAAAAAGAATCAACCACAGGCTATAACGCTGCATGGCTAAGAGACAACTTTTACACATGCTTAGCATTTGAAAGACTAGGAGACTGGGAAACAGTAAGAAAAACATATAGGGCGATACTAAACATATTCATAAAACACGAATACAAACTAGATTGGGCTATAAAGAAAAAACCAACAACAAAATACGAGTACTTACACCCTAGGTATCACCCGGAAACATTCGACGAATTCTGGGAAGACTGGGGAAACAAACAAAACGACAGCATAGGATCGGTACTATTCAAGATAGGAGAGCTTGAAGGCATCAAAGGAATAAAAATACTAGAAACCGATGACGATGTGAGGGTGGTACAAAAACTGGTTGATTACCTAGCAAGCATACAGTACTGGTGTGATGAGGATTCAGGGATGTGGGAGAACGAGGAGGAAGTCCATGCTTCAAGCATAGGAGCATGCTTAGCTGGATTGGAAATGATAAAAGAACACACAAAAATAAGAGTGCCACAGAAATTAATAGAAAACGGGAGAGAAAGCCTTAACAAATTACTGCCAAGAGAATCAAAAAGAAAATTTGTTGACCTAGCATTACTATCCTTAATCTACCCATACAACATTGTTACGAAAAAACAGGCAAAAGAAATACTAAAAAACGTAGAATACCACCTCGTCAAAAGAAAAGGGGTGATAAGATACAGGAATGACTGGTATTACAACAAAAACCCAGATGGCTACTCAGAAGAGGCAGAATGGACGTTCGGCTTCTCATGGCTCGCAATAATATACGAACAGTTAAAAAACAAAAGAAAAGCCAACTATTACTTAAAAAAAGCAATGGGGACAATAACAAAAGAAGGCATACCAGAATTGTACTACTCCCACACAGACAAATACAATGAAAACGTACCTTTAGGATGGGCAGAAAGCCTGTTTATAGTAGCCCTTTACAATATCAATGAAAAACACATGAAAAAAGGCATCAAAAAAACAATAGTAAAATATAAAAAGACAAAACATAATAAAAAAGTAAGGGAGGTGACAATACATGCCAAAAGGTATAACAAGAGGTGACGCAGAAAGATTTCTAAATGACGTTCCTGAAGAATACCAATTCTGGGTAAACGATGGAACAACCATAAGAAATATGGAACAATTAGCAGATGCTCTGAGAAACATGAACGAAGAGACTTTTAGGTATCACTCAAACAAGGAGAAGTCAGATTTTAGCAACTGGTTAAAAGACATCGTTGGCGATGAAAAACTAGCAAGAGACTTAATGAAAAACAAGAACAAGATAAGCGCTTACAACAAAGTAAAAGAGAGGGTATCTCTACTGAAAAGAATAAGAAAAAGATGATAAACCCCGACGCAGACTACCTGATAGAAGTATCCTGGGAAGTCTGCAATAAGATAGGGGGCATCCACACAGTAGTAAAATCAAAAGCAAAAAAGCTACAAGAATTCTACAACCATTACATAATGATAGGGCCTTACGTGCCAAAACAAGCAGAGATAGAGTTTGAACCGAAAGCTGCTCCCGTAGCATTCAAACAAATCTTCGAAAAATTAAGAAACGAAGGGATAAACTGCTATTGGGGAGAAGATGTAGCAGACCAGATACACACCGTACTAATAGATTTCTCAGGCTTCTATGCCCAGAAAAATGAGATAAAAAAGAAGTTATGGGAAGACTACAAGATAGACTCTTTAACCGCAGGTTTCGACTTTGATGAGCCTGTTGTCTGGGCAACTGCAGCAGGAAGGGTTATAGAAGAAATAGCAAAAGTACTGGAAAGGAAAAGAATAGTTGCGCACTTCCACGAATGGCTAGCAGGAGCTGCATTATTATACCTAAAAAAGAGAAATGTACAAGTTGCCACTGTATTCACGACACATGCAACAGTACTCGGAAGAACTTTAACAGGCAACGGAAGGCCTTTCTTCGAGGTGCTAAACCAAATCGACGTGGACAAAGAGGTTTACAACTATAACGTGCAAGCAAAACATCAACTTGAAAAAGCAGCCTGCCAAAATGCAACCATATTCACTACGGTTAGCGAAATAACATCAATAGAGGCTGAACATGTTTTGGGCAGGAAGCCAGAAGTTATTTTACCAAACGGACTTGACCTTGAAAGATTCCCAACTTTTGAGGAGACATCCCAAAGACACGGTAAAACAAAGCAGCAGATAAGAAACTTCATAGAGTACTACTTCTTCCCCTACTACGAATTCGATTTGGAAAACACTTTGTTTTATTTCATAACAGGAAGATACGAATTCCACAACAAAGGGATCGATATATTCATAGAAGCACTAGCAAGGCTGAACGAAAGGCTGAAAAAAGAAGCTGAAACAAAAACAGTCGTAACTTTCTTCTGGATACCTATGGAGATAAAAGGAATAAAGATGCAAATCCTAGAAAATAAGACATATTACAGTGACATAGAAACTTTCATAGAATCAGACCTGCCAAACATAAAAGATAACTTGATTTACACAACTGTAAGAAAGCGAATGCCAACTCTGGAAGACATATTCAGCAAGAACTTCTTATACGAGCTCAAGAAAAAAATACTAGGTTTTGGAAAGAAAGGAGAACCGCCACTTGTAACGCATGATTTGTACAACGAAGACAGTGACCCTATACTGAACAGCTTTAAAAAACTAGGATTGCTAAACAGAAAGGAAGACAGGGTAAAAGTAATATTCTATCCAGCTTACTTAACAGGAACAGAAGGGTTACTTGACTTAACATACTTTGACGCTGTACTCGGATGCCAATTAGGAGTGTTTCCATCATACTACGAACCATGGGGTTATACACCATTAGAAACAGCAGCACTAGGCGTGCCAGCAGTAACCACAGACCTCGCAGGTTTTGGAAGATTCTTAAAAGAAAAAAACAAAAACCATGGAATATATGTCCTAAAAAGATACAAAAAAACAAACGAAGAGGCGATAGATGAACTTGCAAGATTCCTGTACTCATACACAAAAATGGCAAGAGAAAAAAGAATCAGGCTGAAGATGGAAGCAAAAAAACTTGCGCACATAGCAGACTGGAAATACCTAGTTGAGCATTACATAGAAGCACACAACCTTGCAATAGAAACTATTTTTTCATCGCATCAACCAATTCTACAAAAAGTGCACTAGACCAAGCCTGAGCCAAACAACCGTTGCTGTCAAGACTCCTCGAAGAACTCAACTCAGCATGATGACCGACCATGCCAGAATAAAGGATCTCGTGCGTTGAAGCTTCAAGTATTTTCTCGATGTAAGGCTTAAACTTAGCCCGGTCATACTTAAACATCAACAAAGCAGCCATATTATTAAGCCAAAACCAAGAATCACCGTTGTGATAACTCAAATTAGTCTCACCAGTGTAAGTATCAACAAAAGACGGGCTATACTTATCTATGGTAGCCAGGCCACCCCACTCATTCCAAAGCCTCGGCAAGGCATTCCTGAAACAAAAAACCCACTCTTTCTTGCTTAACAAATCAGGGTGGATGTAAGCAGCTATGAAGATGTTAGGCCTGATTGTCTGATCATTCAAGCCATCAAACAATATGATACGATTCCAAAACCTCTCCTTAACCTTATCACGAAGCTCCCTCTCCAACTCCTTACCAGAAACCTCCCTCTTCTGCTCCTTAACATAGGCACCCTCCTCATCAAGCTCTGTACGATGAACATCCTTCCAAATCTTAACATTACCAAGCAATTTGTAGATAAGGAGGCGTATTGCCTGAATCTCAATCCTGGCACCAGGACGCTCAACAGTATCCATCCAAGTATCAAGCGGGCCATTAATTGCAAAAGCATCTTTAGTATGATACTTAAGCTGAGCTTGGGCTACTTCTTTAATCCTCAAAGGTTTTCCAACACGACAATAAAACCACCCGATGGAATCAGCAGACTCCAGGGAGGAAGGAGGGAACCTATTTGGAAGGGAACCGTCTGGCAAAATACTTGCTAAGGTCCTATCAACTATTGGCTTAACGTTGATAATTTTGCTAAGAGCTTTCAACGAAACCATCTCGTCACGACTCCAAATCTGGAAAAACCAAGGCAAGCCAGCAAACAAACCAAACTTATCATCAATGTTAACGAGCAAGGAGTTGAGAGAGTTGAGGCATGCGTTGTATGCCATCCTAAGCTCCTTGCTCTTCACAGAGGTTTTGTAAATCAAAGAACGTTCCTGCTTTTTCATCAACTTACGATAGTTATTCAAAACATAGCTGCATTCCTTCATTGCTTTGTACTTGTCCATGGAAAAGGAAAAAACAAAACGCGAACCCTTCAACTTAAAAGCAGAATAAACGTAACGATGGGCATCGGAGTTACGTTTTTGATCCAAAGGATAAAAAACCTGCTTCCAATGCCTGATGTTCTCAAAACCAACAAAGCCACCCACAACAAGGAAGAAGCGGTAAGAATTGCCCTTTATGAACTCAACAACCAGCTTGCCCTGCTCCGGATATATGTTATAAATACGACCAAGACCTTCACCCTCATAAGACTCCCTGCAGTCCAAGTCAACCGTAACAAAGTCATCATAATTAGCAACTGTGTAAACAAAAGAATCAAAGTTGTGAGGCATGAAAAACTCCTCGGTAACTATGCCACGCTCACGAACAACAGAACAAAATTTGTTAATCACCTTTGTAACGGGGACAGGAAGGTTGATGTTATCGATGGTTTTGAACATCCTAAACTTATGGTTGAAAAAAACACCCTGGTACTTGGAAACAGGGTTATTTGAAAAGTAGACATAACCACCCTTCTTGTTTGTTAGGAGGAAGTGGGCGTCATCAACGTCCTTTTCAATAATATCCTTGCGTAGCTTATGGACCAGAGTAATCATTTCAACCTCGCATAAACAATTTTTTTTATTTCCTTGAGCCTTTTCTTTGATTTTGCTTCAAAACGCAAAACCAAAACAGGCTGGGTGTTGGAAGCTCGGACAAGAGCCCAACCATCACCAAAATCAACCCTTACACCGTCTATGGTAAGAACTTTATACCTTTTCTTGAAATATTTTTTAAGCATTTCAACCACTTCAAACTTCTTATCATCAGGGCAAGCAACCCTTATCTCAGGAGATGTATAGTACTTTGGAATATCCCTCAACATTGCAGAAATATTAGCATTACATGATGAGATTATACTCAATAATTTAGCACCAGCATACAGAGCATCATCAAAACCATAGTAGTTCTCGCGGAAAAACATATGACCTGACATCTCACCAGCCAGCAAAGCATTCTCTTCCTTCATCTTAGCCTTGATAAGAGAGTGGCCTGTCTTCCACAATATAGGGATCCCCCCATGCTTCTTTATCTCATCGCACAAAGCATTTGAGCACTTAACCTCAACAAGAACCTTAGATTTTTTCTTCCTGCTCAAAAGGTCCCTTGCAAATATAATCATCAACTGGTCACCCCAGTAAATTCTGCCTTTACTGTCAACAACACCAAGCCTGTCAGCATCACCATCAAAAGCCAGGCCAACATCAGCCTTAACGCTTTTAACTTTCTTAATCAAGTCCCTCAAGTTCTTAGGGACTACAGGGTCTGGCAAGTGATGAGGGAAATCAGGATTAGAGGTGCAGTAAAGCGGGACAACTTTACATCCAAGCGACTTGAAAAGCTTTGGTGCTATAAATGAACCAGTACCATTGCCACAATCTATAACAACCTTCAATTTTTTACATAACTTCACTTTACTTTTAACCATGGCGATGTAAGCATTTCTTGGGTCGGCATGAGTTAGTCTCCCTTTACCCTCCCTAAATTTTTTTGAATCAATAATAATATCCGTTTTTAAATTAAGATATCTAATTGTTTCTTCAATGCTTTCAGCAATAGCCTCTCTAGCCAATCTTTGGATAGGTACCTTTTCCAATTTATTATCAACCATAACATCGCAGATAGCTCGTCCTATTAATGCAAAATAAATAGGTTCGACAACGACTCCACCACCAAACTTTGGTTCGGATCTTCCGCCAACTAATGCTGCTTTATCAACATTATGATGTAATATAGTACCAT
>JAWABC010000036.1:0-9071 GCA_038884815.1 Candidatus Nanoarchaeia archaeon
TCAAAGAGATAAGCGACCACACCATACATGATGCAAGCATATACCAAGACAAAAATGCAACTTCCATAGCAGTCGTAATATACTCACTCGCAAAAATATTTGATAAACACAAGTACAAAGAATACGAAAACTGGAACGAGTTCTACATGAAATGCACAAAACACCTTGAAAAAGCAAGAGAGAGTTTGATAATGGAGCACATATCAAGGTACCACAGAGAGATAAAAACGCTTTACAAACTTATATCAGAAATAGAAAAGGAACTTGGAATGTTCATAACAGAGGTACTAAAACAAGCTGAAATAAAAAAGGCAAGTAGGATATACGAGCATGGTATATCGATAGGCAGGACAGCAGAATTGCTTGGGATATCACCGTGGGACCTGATGACATATGTTGGACAAACAAAAATACCGGAGATGGGACCTGAAGAGGTGAAAACAATAAAAGAAAGACTTGAGTTCACCAAAAAACTCTTCTCATGAAAAGACTTCTAATAGCAGGCATTGACCCGGGAACAACTTTAGGGTATGCATTACTTGACCTCCAAGGTAATGTAGTAAAAATAAACAGCTCAAAGCAACTTGAGATGAGCTCTCTCATCCTTGAAATGATAAAAGAGGGGAGAGTTATAATTGTAGGGACAGACAAAGGGAAAACACCAAAATTTGTTGAGAAACTTGCTAGCAAAATTGGGGCGAAGATAATAAAGCCAGAAGAAGACATTAAGAGTGAAGAGAAAAGAGAGCTCACAAAAGGCTACGACTTTAGCAACGAGCATGAGAGAGATGCCTTGGCTTCAGCCATATTCGCATTCAAAAGAGTAAGAAGCTTGGTAAGGAAAGTCGATGAATATGCAAAAGAGCATGACAAAGAAAGAATAAGTGAACAAATAAAAGAGGAGCTACTAAAAAACGGAAAGTTGAACATCGCAGGAGTTGTGGCAGGGATAGAAAGGCCAGAACAGAAAAAAGAAAAAAAGAGGAAGAGAAAAAAGACTGGAAAAAAGAGAGAAGAAGAATACTTTGAAGGGGGTGAAGAAGGAGATTTTGAAGAAATGAAAAAAAGAGAAACCACCAACGAGGATATAGGTAAGATAATAAGAGCGAGGATGAAAAAAATAATAAGAGTAAAGAATGAAAGACTAAAATTTCTTTCAAGAAAAATAAACGAGCAGGAAGTTGAAATTGAAAAACTTAAAGCAAAGCTTGAAAGAATTCAAGAGATGATAAAGAAATCAGATAAAAATATTATACTGAAAAAAATAAAGAATTTGTCATGGGAAGAAATACAAAAAGAAGAGCTTGGCAAAATAATATATGTTGAAGACCCGAATATATTCAGCGAGAAGAGCATAGAAAAGATAAGGGAAAACGTGGAGATAATAACATCCAAAAAAGAGATGAGCAAAAGGGTAGTAGACAAGTTCAAGGTTATATTCATAAATGCAAACAATTTAGACATGGAAGATGAAGACGGCATAATATTAATAAACAAGGAAAAGCTAGAAAAAGAAAAGAAAAAAATAAATATACTAAAAAAAGTCATAGAAGAATACAGAGAAATGAGAATATGAAAAAGAGGTACCAACTTGTATTTCTCTCACTAGCCTTATTACTCCTTTATTTCGTACTTAACAAAGTAGGGTTTAACAACATAATAAACACACTAAAGATGCTGAAATGGTACTACCTGGTTCTGGCAATTGCTCTAAACCTATCCATGTTCCTTGTATGGAACAAAAAGTGGAAGTCGTTAGTAAATAAGCTTGGAAAAATAAAGTTTTGGGAACTTTTTCCAATTCTGATGGCAGGAATCTTCATTAACACCTCCACGCCAACAGCAAACGTTGGAGGGGAACCTTTAAGAGCATATTACCTTGGGAAAAAACTCAGAAAAGAAAAAACAAAGTGTTTAGCTACGATAATTATAGATAAGGCAACAAACACAGCAACATCACTTTTATTTGTGGTTTTCTCAATACTTTTCATAACACTTTTTCTGAAGATACCAACAACTGTAAAAATTTTAACACAAAGCCTCATTATAATTGCTGCGATAATAATAATAGTATCAATACTATTAAGAAAACTAAAGTTGGAGGACACAGCAAGAATATTTTACCCACTTTTCAGAAAAAAGTTCCCTGACAAAAAACAGTTCCTAACATACATTCAAAACAGAATTGGCAGCATAAAAGAAGTTATGAAAGAGTTCTTCAAAGACAACAAAGCAGTAAAAAAAGAAGTTACACTTGCGCTTGTTATGCAGTTATTAACATTTGCAAAAGCTTACGTGCTCTTCATAGCCTTAGGTCAAAACGTCAATCCGTTAAATGTGGTAATAGCGGTATCTATATCTATGGTGGTAGGACAGCTTATACTAGTGCCCGGAGGGGTAGGGGTTATTGAAAGCAGCATGATAAGCATGTATGCGCTTATGGGAATAAATGCAAACATCGCAGCAACCGTTGCAATACTTGACAGGATAATCTACTACTTCTTTGCTTTGGGAGTAGGTTATTTATCATTCAGCTACCTAAACTATAAACACCGCTAAATATATAATCAAAGAAAGAGGAAATAAAAACATGGCGTGGGATTTCAAAAAGGAGGTAAAAAGGAAAGCTATACATCTCCTATCATTGTTCTTCTTATTGAGCTACATTTTCTTCGGTGTTACTTACGGAAAAAGAATAGCACTAACATTGTTAGTTTTGCTGCTGATAATATTCTTGGAAATAGATTATGTGAGGGTAGAGCTGAGGAAAAAAATACCCTTTGTGTCTGGGCTTTGGAGGGAAAAAGAGGGAGGAAGGTTAGGAGGTCAAGTATTCTTCCTGATTGGAGCCATAATAAGCCTGGCTGTTTTTGACTTCAGGATAGCGATAGCTGCCCTGCTCATGACTACCTTTGGAGACATGGCAGCATCATTGGTAGGAAAAAGATTTGGAAGAACATGGTGGCTCAAAGACAGGGCAGCAGAAGGGATACTTGCAGAGTTTACTGTAAACTTGGTGATAGGAGCATTAATACTGAATAACATTTGGGTGCTACTAACCATGGCTGTAACAGCAACTGTTGTGGAAACGTTGGTATACTCACTAGATGACAACTTAATAATACCGGTATTTGCAGGATTCAACGGCCAAGTAGCAATGTGGATAATACAAAGATTTTTTTAAGAATATCCATAATTACATAGCAGGCTTTCCTAAAGCGTTCCTGTCATGATATTTTCTTTGCAGAAAGTTATTCAAAAAAAGAAAAATCGAAAGCTTCCTCGTAACCGAGCATAAAGCCTTCTTCCTCAGCTGAGATCTCATCATCCTCGAGCTGCGCAGCCCTTTCCTTTTCGACATATATGTCTTCCTCCATCCTTATCACCCCTTCCTTTTATACGGCAAACTTCTCAGCTGCTCGCTAAAAAGCCTGCTTATGTTCTCCTGGCTGATATCGGCCATGGCAGAATAATCCTTGATTTTTTCAAGATCCTCCAAAATAGAGTTTACACTATCTTGATTCATTATCACCACCTCCTTACAAAACCTCCCAGTAACCCTTGCCAAACCTGACTTACGATGATTATGGTAAATCATGTTTAAAAGGGCTGCGCGTATGGATGACAGATGTCTATTGGTTGGAATATATATTTTAGAATGATATTATTATTAGATAGCATCCAAAAACATTTATATACTCAAAAATACAAAGTTAAACTAACAAAAAAGAGGTAAATATGCCAAGTATAAACAAAGGGGCACGTAATAAAGAAGTGAAAAAACCGAATTTCTGGAGAACCTTCCCTATCGTGTTTATCGCAATTGTCATCACTCTTTCTATGCTTCAATACTTTGGCTACATAGACTTAAGGATAAGAAACTGGGGAATCCCCAAAGTTAGCGGTGACCCTTTTATTGGAAAATGGGCTTCTACTTCTCCTGCAACCTATTACATGCTCGATGCCAATGGAGAAAGGTACATGGAATACAAGGCTAATTTCCACTTGACCATACTCAATGACGGGAAATACTACATTGGTGACAGCTCAAGAGAAATTATCAGCTACAGGGTGGTCCCTGGTTACAGCCTTGGAGAAAATTACCCTGTTTTTATCGAGCCATACAGCCCACTCTCATTTGACGCTAGGAATTACATGAACATGCCACTGCCTTATTCAGGCATAAGCCAAGTAGAAATAATTGGAAACACAATGACTGTAAACACACCATTTGGAGGGTACACACAAAGAATTGTTCTTGAGTTGGTGGAAGGAGATAAGGACATGCTATACATAACCCTTTCTTCAATTGGCAATTCTGGAAAGGACCCTTCTGGAGGGGATGAATCAAGCCCGAATGCTATTGTGCTGGTAAGAGAGTAATTCTTTTTTACAAACTTCATAAAAAAAATTTAAAAAACCACAATAATACCATAAACATAAAGGAAGATGGAAATGAAAATAAGCGAAAGGTACAGGTGCCCCCACAACAAGCTGTTCATAACAGCACTCACACTTCTAATAGCATTCCTAGCAACAGAGCTGATGTTCAGGATATTCGGCTTATACAGGACATTCCCGCTTGTGGACGTAATAAGCCACTTCCTATCGGGAATGACCATGGCGGTAGCTATATACTGGATACTATCACTAACTAAGGTGAGAAGAAAAGCAGCAGCAACAATAATGTACACATTTTTTGCTGCAATAATATGGGAGGTACTAGAAACTTTGGAAGAGATGGTTATACCAAACCCTCCATGGCTTGTAGATTACTGGATATGGGACGGTATTTTTGACATAACAGTAACGGTGTTCGCGGGCATTGTAGCCTTAGACTTATTATATATTCTAAACAAGAAGAAGTTGATATAGTTAAAGCCTTAACTTTTTTATAATTTTTTCATTTTTTAATTCCTTGAGGGCATCTGTCGCTATCCATTTAGCAGCTTTGGAATCAAATCTTAAAATCTCATCAGCTGTTTTAACAGCCTCTTTATTTAGCACCTTATTTCTTTTACCTATCTGACGAAGAGCCCAGTTAACTGATTTTTTAACAAAGTTCCTCTCGTCACAGGAATACTTTTTTATTATCGGGAAAAACTTCCTGAATTCTGAATCGGGCATACTCTTATTGTGGAAAGAAAGAGAGGCCATAAGGGAAAAAGCGGCACGCCTAACAAACTCCTCCTCATGAGCTGCCCACTCAAAAACTTTTTTTGTGGCAAAAGGCGTTTTGTCAAAAAGGTTCATACAGACCTGATCGCAAACATCCCACGAGTCAAAATCCTTCACCCAAGAATCCATCTGCTTTTCAGTAACCTTTTTGGGATCATCAACCAAGGCAGCAAGAATTCTTGCTTCGTGAATGCGAGAAGACCAGAGCTTCAGGGCTAAATCATGGTTTTTCCCAAGTTCCTTACCCACCTTCCTAAGAACAGGCATTGAAACTCCTAAAGTGTTTTTTGGATTAATGCCAAAACGGGCCATACCCTCAACATTCTTTGGATTAGAAAATGACTTCAACCTCTTCAAAACATCCTCATAAAGCATCCACCTAAATCTAATTATAAAATATTTAAAACTTACTCAAAACCACCACAATATTTAAAAATATTAACCATCAAAAAAATAGCATGCCGATAAGAGAAGTTGACTTGGAAGAGTTGCACAGCTCAGAAGGAGTTCTAAGAGAAGAAAAGGTAATAGAATACAAAAAGATGGGGCTAGAAAAACTCATAAAAAAAACACAAACCACAATGCCACAAATAAGAATATGTAAATGGCAAGGGGTTGAGGTAATAGAATTGAACAAGTATCATGAAATGGTAAGGGCTCTTTACGAACTTGGAGAAAGAAAAATAACAGCAGAAGTGGTACAACAGGGTTATGAACTAAACATGAAACCAATAAAACTAAAAGAAGCACGATTGCTTGATGAAAGAGAATACGCAGACTGGTTTTCTTACCTAACAATATAATCACTTAAAATCAGACAGGTTCTTAACAGAAAAAAAGATTATAGATTGTTTTCCACCTTTATCCGATATAGCTTCCTTGACAGAAATCAAACCTGCCTTCTCCAAGTCAGAAACCTTCCTTTGGAAAGTGCGGTAAGACTTGTCATAAGAAGATTTGTAAACATTATAAATATCGGTAGCGGACTTGCCAGAATGCTCCTTGATTATTCTTAAAATATCCCTCTCCTCATCCTCCAAAGCATCTGTTGAACGAATCTTAAAATCAGGAATCTTGGAAACGGCCTTGTGGGCATGATCAATCAAAACCCTCCTTGAGGAAGCCATCTCAGCGAAGTTGGCAGACTCACGCATCAAAAACAAGCCAGTCCTTATGTCCTGGAACTTATGAGCGTGCTCAACAACAACCTGGAAAGCATCATCACTCCACACATTCCTAACAAAGGCATAGTCACGACGCTGAGCAAGTATATCTTCAGTTTCGTTGTAGTTGTAAGGACGGAACTCAAGAGAGTCAGGAATTAGCCTAGAACGAATCCTTGAATCAAGGGAAAAGAACCAAGACTTGTCATTCGTAACAAGGATGATTACTTTGCGATAAACATCATCGGCAACGGAGTAAAGTATGGAGACATCCTCAAGTTTATCCACTTCGTCAAAACAAAAAACAGCAGACTTCTTGTTTATTAACTTAACAACCTCATGCCACAACTCATCAGCCTTACGATTCTGAACCCATTTGTAACCAACCTGGTCACAAATATCAAGAACGATCTTATACATGGTGTTCTTCTTCCAGCAATTAATGTAAAAAGGAATTATGTCATCAGTTTTCTGCTCCAACTCCTTAAAAATGTGTTTTATGGCAACCGTTTTACCAATACCGGGCTTGCCTGTAACGAACAAGTTACGACCAGAACGCTTCTGGAATAAGGGTTTTATGCATTCAGCAATGTACTTTGTCTCATTCTCACGATGGGGGATAAGTTTTGGAATAAAATCAGGGTCTAAAGCATCTGTGTTAAGAAAAAGAGATTCAGAGTCCCTAAGCATACCATCAAACAAGCCCATAAACACACCCCAGTGTTTAACATAAACTTGCAATTTAAAAAGATTGTGATAAAAAAGTGTAAATTTTATAAATAAGCTATGTAGCATAGAGCACATGAAAATGTGGTACAGGGTAGTTGTTAGAAAAGGGCATATGGGTGGAAAGAAAACCTACACAACCCCCGCATACTTTTTTGCAAAAGACATAAACGAAGTGCTCGACAGATTCAAAACCATGCCGGGAGTCAAATTAAAGTACGGACCAGAAGAAGTGAGAATATTAACAAAAGAAGAGGCAAAGAGACTTGAAAGCGTAATAAAATCTGACAAAAGAGTAACCATGTACGAAGTAAAAAATAAATGGTACTACTCACACCCCATTCTAGAACATTTTATACTACATTACTCACATGATCCATCTTCTGAATTTTAATAACGTTATCAACAAAACTCTCAATCTTAGCCTCATGGCTTACTATAATAATCTGCTTGACGTTCAACTCATCAAGAACATCCTTAACACGATCAAGCTGCTCAGAAGAGAAGCCATCAGTAGGCTCATCAAGAATGATAAGGTCACGAGTCCTGATGTCAGACATCAAGTTATTAATGACTTGGTTAAGGGCAAGGCGATAAGCAAGCGCTGCAGCAGTTTTTTCACCACCCGACAAGAAAACATAATCCATTTCATGACCGTCCTGGATTATTATTGGGGAAAAGTCTGTGTCAAGCTTAACCTTCAAAGCCTCATTGTCAATTATCATGTCAAACCACTTCTGGAAGAAAGCATCAAAGTCTGTATGGACGCGAAGCATTATGTTTTTCTCAATAACATCCATTAGGTTAATGAATTGCTCATCAAGCCAATCATGGATAGAGCTTAGGCTAACCAACGTTTCCTTAACCTTTGTTTTCTGCTCAATCTCAGCAGTTAAGTTGGCAATGACGTCCCTGTAATTCTTCACCTCTGCCTCAAGGGAAACTCTATCCATATCAAGCTTATGCTGATGGTCAATGAGCTTGTCTAATTCATCACGAACTTTAATAAAATTGGACTCGACATCAGAAAACTTAGAAAGCCTATTCGAAAGAGAAACTTTTAAAGTGCTTATGTTGGATAAAGCATGCTTAAGAGCTTCAACCTGTTCAGAGACCTTAGCCTTCCTAAGCTCCTTCTCAATAAGGTGCGTCTTCTTCAACTCAAAAAGCTCAGCCTTTGAAACGTCATAACGCAAAGATTCGAGAAGCTTCCTCAACTCAGCCAACTCTTTTTCCTTCAAAGCTTTATTAGCAGATAAATCTCTAATTACATTACTCAGCCTGTTGATATTAGCAGACTCTGTTTCCTTAATCAAATTCTTGTGCTTTTCAGAAACCTCTTGCTTGCAAGTTGGACAGACGTCAAGCTTGGAGATGCTATCTATAACATGGTTAGAAGCTTCCAGGTTAGCCATTGAAGTTGAAATCTGATGATTAAGCAATTCTAACTCCTGCTCAAAAGAAAGGACCAAGTCCTGCTTGAGCTTAATCTCTTTGTTAATGAAATCCAAATCAAGATCCTGCTTGACCTCATTCTTCAGGTTCAATATGTCAGAATTTAAAGCAAGAAGTTCATCATTCAATTCGGAAAGTTGCTTTGATTTTGTTTTAAAATCAAACTCAGCAAACTCTAAATCTTTTTTCAAGCTTTCAAAAACCTTAACCTGTTCCTCAGCAATTTTAAGCTCCTCCTTCTTTTTCAAAACAGCAGACTTAACCTCAGAAATTTTTGGGAGCAAGGCAGCAAGTTGGTTCTGCACAAGAGACATTTTTTCATAGTTATTCCTCAACTCAATTTTTTTATCTTCCAAATCAGCGATTCTGCCAGCAAACTCTTTCATCTTCTCCCTAAGCCTTGAAGAAAAAATCTTAGAATTTTCCTTCACCCTTTTGTACTTGTCAATGCCAAAAACACGGCGCAAGGTATCTAACCTCAAATCAGGTTCACCGAGAAGAATCTGCTTCATCTCCTCTTGAGGCGTATAAACGGTGTAGCGGAAGACG
>JAWABC010000037.1:0-9009 GCA_038884815.1 Candidatus Nanoarchaeia archaeon
CATGTACAAAGATTTGTTTGGGATTGAAGCTGAGATGAAAGAATACAGGGATACATTTCCAAAACACAACAGACTAAACCTTATAATACCAAAAACAACAACAAAATACACAGAAAGAAACAATGAGATGTACAACAAAATAGGAGTTGTAGCAGCAAAACTAGCCAATGCGATACCCGGGAATGTTGCCGTCTTCTTCCCCAGCTACAATGTCTTGGAAGAAGTAAGTCAATTCTTAAATGAATATTGTGAAAAAACAAGCCTAACAGAAGTACAAGGGATGAGCAAAAAAGAAAGGCAGGAAATACTCGAAAAGTTTAAGTCATACAAAGATTCAGGAGCAGTCCTACTTGGATGCTCATCAGGAAGCTTTGGAGAAGGAATAGACCTGCCAGGAGAATACTTAAGAGCTGTGATAGTTGTAGGATTACCATTATCAAAACCAGACTTGGAAACAAAGAAACTCATAGAATACTACGACAAAAAGTTCGGAAAGGGATGGGACTATGCATACATCTACCCTGCAATACTAAAAATAATACAGAATGCGGGAAGGTGCATAAGAAGCAGACATGACAAAGGAGCAAGAATATTTGTAGATGAAAGGTACACATGGCAGAAGTACTTGAGTTGTTTTCCAAAAGACTGGGAGATGAAGACAACAGACAGGCCAATAACCACAATAGAAGAATTCTTTAGAGAAAATTTATAAAGCAATCCTTCAATAAAAATTATAAAATGCATACAAAAAGAGGGATGCGTCTGTTAGGTATCCTTTTTATACTAAACCCATTGGCATTGATAGTAATAACTCATATTAGTAATGCCAAAGACATATCGATAGAGAATATAAATGACACCACCGAAGTTAATAATGATGATAATATAAACTTGACCTTATATAATTATGAAGACAAGTTTAGTGTTGAAGAAAGCAATGACCATGAAAGCATAGAGTATCCTGACATTATTCCTAAAAATACAGATAACCAAATTGACGAATCAACACCAAAAGTGGCACCACAAGGATTTGAACCAAATGATTACAAGATTGGTGATGTGGGGATATGCGATGAGGGGGATGAAGACACAAGCTGCAACATAACAACACCAAAAAACTTCACAACAAACCAAGAATTCAACTTCACAGAGCTTTACATACAACCAGGAGGAAGCATAGAGCTTACCTATGGCGCAAACCTAACACTAAATGCAAGCGTAATAATAATGGAGGACACCGCCAACATAACAGCACAGGTAGTAAACATAACAGCAGAAAACATAACATTAAACTTCGGGAGCGTAATTAACGTGACTGGTAAGGGTTATCAGGGTGGTTACTGGTCTAATGGTTCTGGGCCTGGTGGTGGGATAGCCATGACAGGCAGTGGTTGGTATACCGCTTCAGGAGCTGGTTATGGTGGTGAAGGAGGTTATGGTTTAGGAGTAAGCGGGATCATGGATGGAGGTATGGCATACGGTTCAATAACAGAACCTACAGACTTAGGCAGCGGTGGAGGAGGGGGTGGTGGAAGAATAGCAATGTACTACAACACCAACAGCTTCACCGGAAGTGTATCGGTTGATCCTGGAATGGGTTATCAAGCTGGGGAAGCTGGGACGGTATTCCAATGCTACACAATAAGCAACGTAACCTGCTCTGGAAGCGAAGAAGATTTGTATGCAACATCAGTAGGGATAAGACAAACAACACACTATTCAATAACACAAAACATTAGCATAAACAGAACGATAATCACGGACTGGCATCAAGATTATGTCAGATGGAATGAATCAGCCACCAACACAACAACAATAGCTACTTACAACATCACAGGGCTTAATGCTTCACTAAGCTACTTTGTCTACGATAACGGTGTTTACCAACAAAGAGCAACTACAGACGATTCAGGGAACCTTGCCCTGTTCAACATAACACTAAGTTCAGAGCATGAAATCATAATCATAAGTTCTACCTTACCAATAATTTATTTGGAAATGCCAGAAGACAATGCAACAAACACAACAACCAACACCATAGACTTCACATACAACGTCACAGACTACGACTCTGATATCAACAACTGTAGCTTAATAATAAATGATGAGGCTAATTTAACAGAGTCAAGCATAACAGTTGATGCAGTAAACAACCTGACAACATACTTGCCAAATGGAGATTATTTGTGGAGCGTGAACTGCACAGACGAAAACAACAACATAGGCAACAGCGAAGTTTGGAATATAACGATTGATTACACAGCTCCAGTAGCTGCCAATGAAACTGAAGAAATGAGAGAGTTTAACATAGGAGCAGGACTTTTCATAGACCTGCCTAAGGGACCAACACTAGGTCTAGCAGAAGGAGATAGGGGAAGCTTCCTCGTGAAAGGAAGAGACTACACCATCTTACTAAAACAAGTAACGCAAGATGAAGTAATATTTGAGATAGGGCCATCCAACTACATAATTGTCGTAAAAATAGGCGAAACACAAAACGTTGATATAGACAAAGATGGGGAAGAAGACTTCTCAATAACCCTTCACAGGATTGACATGGAATATGGAATGGCACACTTCTCTATGAAACTGATAGAAAAACTACCACCGCCTGAAAAACCAAAACCCCCTGAAATAAGACCAGGAACAGAACAACCATTACAAAAAAAAGATTGGAGGTGGGCTATAATAATTATAATAATAGCATCATTAATTTTCATAACACTATTTTTAATTTTAATAACAAAAAAGAGAAGAAAGAAAAAACAAAAACGTAAAAAATAAAAAACAAAAAAATATACCTTTCATAAGTAGTAAAAATGGTTTTTTAGGTAGGGTAAAATTTATAAACTAAAAAGTTCTTTTGCACTACTAACTTAGAGGGGATATAATTGTATAATAAAATAAGAAAAAGAGGCAACTACACATATAGCTATTTCTATCTCAAAAAAGGGAGGGTTAAATTGAAAAAAAACATTTTTTATGCAACGGCATTAGCCTTAGCCCTGATTTTCAGCTATTCTATACTTGGAGCAGAGGAACAGGACTATGAAACAAATGCGCCACCAAACTTCGATCCAATAAGCGACTTCTTCAGGGAAGACTTCGGCCAGTTCATGATAAACCTATCAGACTGGGTAAGCGATCCAGAAGACCCGGACGGAAGTTTGACATATAACTGGACTCTAAATGATACCAGCATCATATCCTTACACATAGAAAATGTAACAGGCATTGCGACTTTCACAACCCTCTCCAACGCATCAGGCTCAACACTCGTGACAATCTCAGTCGTGGACACAGGCGGATTAAGTAACAGCACAGAGTTCGTCATAACGATAAGCGCTGTAAACGACGCACCATGGATAGACCCCCTACCAACAATAACCATGAATGAGGATAATGGAACATCAACTGTGTACACCTATACAGAGCTGAAAAATGCTTTTAGAGACGTGGAAGAAGACCAGAACCCAACCACCATGACCCTACTAAGCCAAACAGGAACCAGCGTGATCATATGCAGCCTAACACCAGACCTCACATGCGGAACTGTCACAAACCAATACGGATCAAGCATAATAACAATAGAAATGAACGACTCAGAAGGGCTGAGCACAAATGCTTTAATAACAATCAACGTGAACTCTGTAAACGACCAACCATGGATTGACCCCTTACTAAGCGACCCATCAGTATACTATGAAGATGATCCAGCTAGCGTGGCAATACCTCACGCAACCTTAGACGCTTCATTTAGGGATGTCGAAGACGACCACAACCCTTCAAGCATAGGAATAAACTCCCAGTCAAACGTAACAGTTGTTAGCTGCAGCATTGTATCAAATGACTTAAGGTGCAGCCCACAAGCCAACCAGTCAGGAAGCTCACAAGTAAACATAAGCTTCACAGACAGTGGCGGATTATCGACATCGGACACGGTAACAGTAACTGTATTGGAAGTAAATGATGCTCCTTGGAGTGACCCTATAGCGGACCCATCAGCTGTTAATGAGGATTCAGGATTACAGGACAACATAGTAACAGCAGCCACCATAAATACTGCTTTCAGAGACGTGGAAAACGACCAGTCATTCAGCTCATGCAGCATTTATTATCAAAACGATTCTTCAGTAATCGAATGCGTTCTGGATGGTTCATATAACATTGATTGTACAACTCAAGCTAACAAGAGCGGCACTAACACGATAAACATTAGCTGTTGTGATTCTGGTGGCGCATGCATTCTGATGGACCCTTTCACGATAATCGTAAACCAAGTAAACGACCAGCCGTGGTGGGACACCATAACAAACGGCACGATAAGCATTGACGAAGATGCGTCAAATGTTAATGTATCAAACCAAGTTTATTGGCAGAATTACTTCAGAGACGTTGAGAATGACCAAAACCCAACAGGAACAAATTCTGTAGATGACAACAGCTCAGACGTGACATGCAACTTAGTCAGTGGTGACATAATATGTACTGCAGAAAACAACGCCTCAGGAGTATTCATACTGACAATAACAGCACAAGACCAACCAGGCGGCTACACAATAATACAGTCAACAGAAGTGAATTTAGTTGGTGTAAATGATGCGCCATGGAGTGATGCGATAGCAGACCCATCAGCTGTTAATGAGGATTCAGGATTACAGGACAACATAGTAACAGCAGCCACCATAAATACTGCTTTTAGAGATGTTGAGGAAGATCAAGCATTCACTTATTGTAGTGTGCACTCTCAAAGCAACACTTCTGTGATAAGTTGTGTCCTTGATGGCTCATACAACGTTGACTGCACAACAGAAGCGAACATGAGCGGAACAAGCACGATAAACCTTAGCTGTTGTGATTCTAGCAGTTCTTGTGTTCTGATGGACCTTTTCACGATAACAGTAAACGCAGTCAATGATGCACCATGGGTTGACCAGCTTGCAAATGTAACTATGGATGAGGACAATGGAAGCTCAACAGTTTATACATCACAGGAGCTTTACAACAGCTTTAGAGATGTTGAGGAAGACCAAAACCCCACGTCTACCACATTGTTGAGTCAGAGTAACGATAGTGTGGTAAATTGTAGCTATGGTGGTATGGGTCCAGCAATTTTTTGTCAAACAGTAGCTAATGCGAGTGGAGAAAACACTTTAACCATAGAGATGAACGACTCAAGCGATGCCGCAGTCAGGGAAGAAATAACGATAATTGTTAACCCTGTTAACGATGCGCCATGGAGTGATCCTATAACAGATCCTTCAGCGATAAATGAAGATTCTGGGTTACATGATAACATAATACCAATTGCTACAATCCATGCAGCATTCAGGGATGTGGAAAGGGATCAGAATTTTGCATCTTATTCGATATTCAACCAAAGTAATTCCTCTGTTGTAAACTGCTATGTAACAGTTGACGGTGTTGACTGCGAAACACAAGCAAATATGAGTGGAACAAGTACCATAACCTTATTATGTGAAGATGGAGATGGCGCATCAACGGAGATGGACCCTTTCACAATTACAGTGGATGCTGTTAATGATGAGCCTTGGATAGACCAGCTTGCAAATGTAACTATGGATGAGGACAATGGAAGCTCAACTATCTACACTACTAATGAGTTAAGGAGTTCATTTAGAGATGTTGAGGAAGATAGGTTACCAACTAGCATAACACTTCTGAGTCAAACTAATAGTAGTGTGGTTAGTTGTATGAGAAGCTTGCTAAATGGTGATTTGATTTGTGAAACAGAAGCTAATCAGAGCGGAGAAAACACTTTAACCATAGAGATGAACGACTCAAGCGATGCCGCAGTCAGGGAAGAAATAACGATAATTGTTAACTCAGTTAATGACGCTCCATGGTGGGAAGAATTATCAAACACAACAACAGTAGATGAGGACACACTTAACAACAACATCTCTGTTTTCATTTACTGGCAAGACCACTTCAGAGACGTTGAAGATGATAAAAACCCATCAAACCCGACAATAACAACTAATGACAGCACCACAATGAACTGCTCAATAACAGATGGAGACATGAGGTGCGATTCACTAAACAACGCATCCGGAAGCATAGCAATAACTTTATCAGCACAAGACTCATCAGGGTCAAGCGCAACCATAAACTTTGAAATAGGAATAAATGCCACAAACGACACTCCATGGATAGACCTTGACAGACCACTTGATAATGCAACCAACGGGACAAACAACCTAGACTTTACCTACACACCACACGACGTAGAAAGCAATGCCGTGAACTGCAGCCTGGTAATAAATGATGAAGTAAATGTCACAGATACCAGCCCCACCTTAGATGTGGTGAATAACCTCACAACATACCTCTACGATGGAGAATACAACTGGAGCGTAAACTGCACAGACAGCGAAAACGAAGGTGCATCAGAAACAAGAAATTTGAGCGTGAGAATAGATGTAACCCCTCCAAATGTTTATCTTGAGTCACCAGAAGACAACAAGTACTGGAGCACAAGCAATGCTGTAACTTTCTACTACAACGTAAGCGATGACAGCGACATAAAGAATTGTACACTAATACTCAACTACGAAGATATAAATGCGACATCAAACACAATAACAAAGGACACAACACAATACTTCTCAACAAGCATAGAAAATGGAGAGTACTACTGGAGTGTTAATTGCACTGACGAGAACAACAACATAGGCAACAGCGTTTCATACAACATAACCATAGACTACACACCACCGCCACAAATCTCAATAACTATGGGTAGCAGCGGTGGAAAAAGAAGGCCGCAAAACATAACCAACGTAACAAATGTAACACCACCAGCAGTACCCATACCTTCCTTACCACCAACTGCATACGTGCCAGTAACACCACCACCAGAAGCACCACAGCCACAACCAGAAGAAACAACTTGCGGAAACAAAAGGTGTGATGAAGAGGACAAATACTACTGCCCACAAGAATGTGAGGGAGTAGGCATCTACATCATACTGCTACTAGCGCTTGCAGCAGCAATCGTTGCAGCATCAATAATCCTGGTGAAAGCAAAAGAGTATGCGGCAGCTAACAAGACAATCAGTACGATACGGGCAAGGATAGATGAAGGAAGAAGGTACATAGAAGAAGACATAATGGCAGCAGAATCGATTTACATGAGCATAAAACCGTTGTATGAAAAGCTGACAAAGGCACAAAAAAAGAAAATCATAGGTGAGATAACACAATTCTACAACGAAATAAACTATGAAAAAGGGCTGATAAATGAATAAAGAGAGGGAAAAAATAAGCAGAATAGAGAAAACAATAATCTGCATGCTTATAGCAAGCATCTGCCTTGTTTTCTTAGTAAAGGCTGACATAATACCTTGCAACTCCTGCAAAAATTGCTCAGAAACAATACACTTTATAGCAGTGGCAGGTGATACTGTACAGCTAGCAAACAACATAAGCGATTACCAATACATGCACTGCATAAACCTATCAAAGAGCAACATAATTTTAGACTGCAACGGCTACACAATATCCAACGACACAGTAGGAGGGTTCTTCAGAGACGGGGTACACATATACGGGGCACCTTCAAATGTAGTCATCAAGAATTGCATGATTGAAAATTTCTACACAGGAGTGTACGCTGAGAATTATGCCATGATGAGAAACCTTACAGTCAAGGATTCAACATTCAGAAACAACAACCATGGGTTACACATACTAGGAGCTGTGGGCTCAACTTTTGACAATCTACAGATTTTCGATACTGAGAGCAGAGCAATAGAATTCGAAGACGACCAATTTGCTGGTAACGGCGGGAACACAAGCACCTTCTCAAACATAGTCATAGACAACTGCTTTGAAGGGATAGATATCTTTGGCCCAAACGGGCTTAACTCAGGGCAAAACTTAATACAAAATGTAACAATATCCCAATGCAATACCGGAATATCCTTCTGGGAGACTACGCATAATACATTACGGGATGTAAACATAGTAAAGAGAAGCGATGACAGCTATTGGAGTATAGCATTTCCCACAAACACTTATAACTACTTAGACGACCCATCGTCGCACATACATGATATAGACGAGTCTAACACCGTAAATGGCTTACCAATAATGTACTATGACAGCTACTACAGAGAGTGCCCAGATAATGAGGTAATAGAACACAACAACACATACTCAATAGTAGGACTCAACAACTGCTTCAACGTAACAATCCAGAATACCAATCCATCAGATACACTCGGGGTGTTTTACACAACAAACTCAACATTCCGGAATATGAGCATCAATAATACATTTATGGCTGTTCAACTGTATTACGGAAGCGGCAACACATTCTCAGATTTGACATTATGGAACAACTACGACTCAATCTACACCTATCTAACAACAAACAACACATTCTCAAACCTCAACATAAGGGAGTCAGACATATACTTTTACCTGTCTGACTACAACTTAATAGAAAACAGCACGATAGACAACGGGTCTACAGGGATTTACCTTTACGGATCACTTTTTAACACAATAAGAAACAACAACATAACAAACAACGAACAGGGCGTAGCATTGATTTATGAAGAATGGGATTACATGGTTGGAAGCAACTACAATAACATTACAGGATGCAACATATCCGGCAATAACCAGGGTGTGTACATAGATTTGGATTCGGTTGGCTCAAACATATACAACAACATACTTGCAAACACGGAAAATGCTTACATAGAAAACGACCAAAACTTCTGGAACACCACAAAAACTTCAGGCACAAACATCATGGGGGGGCCTTATTTAGCAGGGAACTTCTGGAGTGATTATGGAGGGAGTGATGGGGATTCTGATGGGATAGGAGACACTGAATATGAAATAGCATCTGATGCAACAGACTATGATTACTTGCCTCTTGTAGCTTACACACCAACGGACACAACACCACCGACAATGAGTTTGGAAGCACCGGACAATAACGCAATAAACACGACAACAAACACGATAGACTTC
>JAWABC010000038.1:0-8885 GCA_038884815.1 Candidatus Nanoarchaeia archaeon
TGAGAACCAGTAATCATAACACCCCCAACCTTCTTATAATGAATTATCGAAAAATAAAGAACCGGTGTAGGAATCGTGCCAGCATCAAGAACATTACAACCTGTGGAAAGCAAACCTTTAACAAGAGCATCACGCAAAGATTTTGAGCTTGGGCGGTTATCACGACCAATAACAACAGAACCTTTAATGTAAGTGCCAAAAGCCTTACCAACCAACTCAGCAATTTCAGTATTAAGATCCTTGCCAACGATACCCCTTATGTCATACTCCCTAAAGATTACTTTCGGTAAAATTTTGCAGCCTCCTCCGGAGAGACAACATTGATTATTGTGTCAGTACCCAACTCAAATCCACCAAACTTGGAAAGCCTAGGCAGCACTTCAATATGAAAATGGAAGTCAGACTTTCTGGGAGCGTTATGTATAACGAAGTTATAAGAAGCGTTAAGCCTTTTCAACTTAAGAAGAATCTTCTTCAAAATAAAAGCAAGGTCAGAAAAATCGTCAAGGTCAACCAAACTCTTAATGTGCTTCTTAGGGAAAATCCAAACCTCAAGAGGAAACCTTGAGGCAAAAGGAGTAAAAGCGATGAAAGTGTCATTCTCAAAAACCATCCTAGGACCGTTCCTTTCCATCCTGACAATAGAACAGAAAGGACAGGAATCATACTTTTTGAAAGCCTTAACCTCAGCCTCAACAAGCTTCGGCACTTGGTTATAGGCAATAATCTGCGTGTGGGTGTGGACCAAAGAAGTCCCAGCTTCCGCACCCTCATTCTTGAAAACCAAGACGTATTTTGAATCAAAGGCAAGGATTCTTTTAACATAAGAATCAAGAACAAGTTTTATCTGCTCAAGTGGAAGATCTGCTAGAGTCTTATTATGGTTTGGAGTCTCAACAAGGACTTCATGATTTCCGCAAGCAGAAAAGGAAGTCAAAAAACCATTTCCATAATTTTCTTCTTTTCCACAGCCAACTGCAGCAAACTTGTTAGCAAAACACCTTACCAGCCACTTACCATCTTTCCTAACAGTGTATGTTGCTGGTGGTGTCATATGCTCATGACCGGGACAGAAAGGGCAATTAGCCTTGCTACCAGAAATTTTCTTAGAAGACTTAAAGTCATTAGGCCTTTTTGCGCGCTCTGTTGCAATCAATGCCCAACGGTCTAGAATGTAATCCTTTCTCAACTCTCCCAAAATATCACCTCTATTTAATATATTTTAAAATATGCTCATTTAAAAAGTTTTTTATAATTGAAGGTTTCATAAGATTTAAATACCTTCTTTTTATAGTGAGAAGCATGAAGAAATGGACGCTGATACCTTTACTGATAGCACTTTTAGCACTGATGGTTAGGGCAGAATGCACAGAAGACACGTGTGCTATTACTAATGATAATAACAGCCCTGGATCAGGGTTGATTAATGATGAAGGGGTATGTGTTATCTACTTCTACGGACAAGAATGCTCAAAATGCGCTGAGATAAAGCCATACATAGAAGAAATAGAACAAAAATACAAAGGACAAATTCATTTGCATAAACTTGAACTTTATCATAACCTGGAGAATTACCAGATTTACAACAAATACTGCAACATAGAAAACATACCTTTACAACAAAGAGGAGTGCCACTGGTTGCTATAGGGAACAAATTTTTTATGGGAACAAGCCAGATAAAGGAAGGGCTTGAGCCAGCAATACAGGAGGCAATACAAAAAGGGGAAAACACATGCCCACTGCCTGATGATATGACATGCTCTGGCTTGCAATACAACCAGACAGATGTCAGCCCTGTGATACCTGGGCTAAAAGAAAAAATAACACCAGCAGTTGTAGTGCTTGCAGGATTAACAGACGGAATAAACCCTTGCGCATTCGCAGTTTTGATATTCTTACTAACGTTCCTCATAGAGATATCAAGCACAAAAAGGAGGATGATAAAAGCAGGGGTAGTCTACATAGCAGCAGTCTACGTGACTTACTTCTTAGCAGGACTCGGCTTGCTGGCGGCTATCCAAGTGACTGGATTAACAAAAATAATTGTGAAAGTGGCAGCTGTGCTCGCGATAGTTATGGGAGCAATAAATGTAAAGGACTACTTCTGGTATGGCAAGGGAATAAGCCTGCAAATACCAGAATCGAGAAAAGGAACAATACAAAAATGGGTTTTCAGGGCAAACATACCAGCAGCAATAGTTTTGGGATTTTTAGTATCGATGTTTGAACTGCCGTGCACAGGAGGAATATACCTAGCGATACTGGCAATGCTTGCAAACACAGTAACAAAAACAACCGCAATATATTACCTTTTGGTATACAACTTCATGTTTGTTTTACCGCTCATAATAATATTGCTGGCAGTAACCTTCGGGATGAAAGCAGAGCACATAGAAAGCTGGAGACAGAAAAAGAGAAATTGGATGAGGCTGGCGATGGGACTTGTGTTGATAGGACTAGGATTAGCATTACTGCTCGGCTGGTTCATATGAAAGCAAGAAACGTAGCAATAATAATGCTAATACCGATAATAATACTTCTTTCCAACTTTACACTGCTAGCGTTCAACGAAAGGTACTACGAAAAACAATACGAAAAAAACAACTTATATTCACAAATACCAAAAGAGCAGGCAGACGAGGCAACAAAACAGCTTATAGAATACCTTAGAGATGGAAAAGAATTGCAGGGAGACTACTTCAACCAAAAAGAGAAACAACATTTGAAAGACGTGAGAAACATAATAAGGACGCTACTGATAATTCTTGGCATTTCAATTATTGCAGCACCATTTTTAATGATAAAGCAAGGCATAAAAAACAAAAAAATATTAGCAATAACGATAATAGCCGGAGGGTTGCTAACCATACTGCTCATAGTTATATTCTTCCTAGCACTAACAAACTTCGAAAGCACATTCATAAGGTTCCATGAAGTAATGTTCACAAACCAACTTTGGCTCCTGGATCCTGCAACTGACAAACTGATAGTGATGTACCCAGAAAATTTCTTCTACGAAATAACAAAGAACATCGCTGTAAGAAGCCTATTGGTTGCCTTAGCAACTACTTTTGTGGGGATAACACTACTCCTAAAATACAAAACTTAAACGAAACTTTTATATAACATTAGCTCCTATTATATGTCAGTTGTAGAAATACAGGTAGATTCTTTATTGTAGGTGAGGACGGGGGCGAAATGGTAAAAATAAAAAACATACTAAAGGAAATAACTGACCCGATGTCAGGGTATTCCATCCTTGAATTAGGTATTATAGAAAAGGTAATAACAAAGGGAAAGGAACTCGTTGTTAGGGTGAACCTACCACGGTACAGTCATGTGGTGAGGGACTATATGATAACAGAAATCAAAAGGAAACTCATAGCAATACCACATATAGAAAGAGTTGTTGTGGAGGTAACGTCAAAAGTAATAAAATACCCTTTCATCTAAAAACCTTTTTTCATTTTTTTATTCTTAAACAAAACATTTAAATAGAAAACTCCGCGTTTTTCTAAATACAATGGTTACAGTAAAAGTATATTCTACGCCAACGTGCCCATACTGCGTGATGGCAAAGGATTTCCTGAAGGAACACAAAGTAAAGTTCCAAGACATAGACGTATCAAAAGACAAAAAGGGAGCAGAAGAAATGATAAGGAAATCAGGGCAGTACGGCGTACCGGTAGTAGACATTGACGGCAAGATAATTGTAGGATTCGACAAGGAAGCACTAAAAAAGGCTTTGAAATTATGATGTACGATGTCATAATAGCAGGAGCAGGACCTGCAGGCATAAGTGCGGCAATATACACAGCAAGAGCAAAGCTGAAAACACTAGTCATAGGAAGAATTCTCCAAAGCAAACTTGCAATCAGCCATACTATACACAACTACTTCGGGTTCAAGGAAGGAATAAATGGTTATTTACTTCTTAATACTGGAATTGAACAAGCCAAAAAATTCGGAGCCAAAATAGTAGAAGAGGAAATAATAGACATTAAAAAAACAAAACAGGGTTTTGAATTAAAAGATTCAAAAAATAGGAAGTATGAAGCAAAAGCCGTGATAATAGCGACAGGACTTAAGATAGACAACTTAGGTATAAAAAATGAAAAAGAACTAATCAACAGAGGGATTCAGTATTGCGCTATGTGCGACGGACCAATTTTCAGGAACAAAACAATAGTGGTTATAGGTAATGGAAACCATGCAGCAGAAGAAGCCATCGAATTAAGAGCATATTCAAAAGACATAACGATAATATCACACAAAAACAAATTCAAAATATCAAAAGAACTCATGAAAGAAATAAAAAAAAGAAAGATAAAACTTCTAGAGGATGAAGTTATGGAATTCTTGGGAAAAAACAAACTTGATGCCATAAAACTAACAAAACAAACGATGAAATGTGACGCTGCCTTCATAGCAATGGGAACTGCATCATCAATAAGCATGGCAAGAAAACTGGGATTGGAAATAAAAGACAACGGGGTAAGGGTAAATGAGAAAGGAGAAACAAACCTACAAGGTATTTATGCTGCTGGTGAAGCTACTGGAGTAAACAAACAAGTAGCGATATGCGTTGGAGAAGGAGCGAATGCTGCAGTAAACGCCATAAAATATTTAAGAAAAAGAGATATTTACATGGACTATGGGTGAGGTGATAGCTTGGCAAAATTTAAGATAATACACGAAAGAGAAAAATGTATCGGCTGCGGAATGTGCGCAGCAGTCTGTCCGGACAACTGGGAGATGAAGGACGATGGAAAATCAAGCCCTAAAAAGACAGAGCTTAACGAGATTGGGTGTAATGCAGAAGCAGAAAAAAACTGCCCCGTAAACATAATACACATAAAAAAAATAAAGTAAAAAAGAGGAAACATGCTTACAAAAACAGTGTGCCCCTATTGTGGAGTCGGATGTTCTCTAAACCTTGAAACAAAAGAAGGTAAAATAATTGGGATAAAACCTGACAATGAGGATTCTGTAAGCGAAGGAAAGCCATGCATAAAAGGCATGACCTCCTACCAGAGCATCTATGCGAAGGACAGAATAAAAAAACCTATGATCAGAAAAGGCGGAAGGCTAATTGAAACAAGCTGGGAGGAAGCTTACAAATACATCCACAAAAAAATAAAAAAATACAAAAACAACGAGATAGCATTTTATGGGTCAAGCCCTGCAACAAACGAAGACTTGTTCTTACTACAAAAATTTGCACGAGAAACATTCCAAACAGAAAACCTCGACAGCTGTGCAAGGCTGTGCCATGCGACTACGGTTTATGCAATGAACGAAGTTTTTGGAGTTAAAGCAATGACAGCGAAATATGAAGACTTTAAAGAAGCAGACTGCATTCTGATTATAGACTCCAACCCTGCAATTTCCTACCCAGTTGTTTTCAACAAGATAATGGAAGCGAAAAAGAAAGGAGCAACGATAATATATATAGGAGAACACCCAAACGAGACTGCTGAGCAATCTGACATATACGTCGAAATAATGCCGGGAACGCAAACCGCAATCTTGAATGCCATACTGAAAGAAGTGATAGAAAAAAATAAGGTTAGAGTAAGTGAGAGCGTAAAAAACAAGGTTAGCGGCTACACAAAATTAAGGGTTGCGGAGATATGCAAAACAACACCAGAAAAAATAGCAAGGGTAGCAAAGGAAGTTGTGAAGAGCCAAAAGTTTGTGCTAAGCTACGGGATGGGAATGACCCAACACACAAATGGAGCGAGCAATGTCTTTGCAGCAGCAAACCTTGTGATTGCGAAGAACGGAAAAATAATACCGATGAGAGGAAAGGCAAACATCCAAGGAGTGGGTGATATGGGCTTCGAGCCAGAAGGCAGGGGAGAAACCATTTTGAGTTATGTTTTCTACAACCCCGTAAAAGCAATGTACATCATGGAAAGCAACCCAGCACAATCATTACCTGAATTAAACAGGGCACACAAAATAATGAAGAAGATGTTCATAGTATTACAGACCACATTCCCATGTTTGACTATGGAGTATGCAAACGTTGTGCTGCCATCATGCACCTGGGCAGAAAGGGAAGGAACATTTACAAGTGCAGAATCAAGGATAAGATACCTCAACAAAGCAGCAGAACCAAAATGGGGGAAGCCCAACTGGATGATAATAAAGGAGTTAGCGGCACACTTCGGGAAACACTACAACTACAAAAATGCTGATGATATATTTAAAGACATAAAAAAAGAAATTAAAGGATATGAAAAGATAAGCTTGGGGAAAGTAAAGAAAGGAGAATCCCAATTCGCTGAAAGAAAAATAAAATACAAAAGGTACCATCCAGCAGAATTCGAAGGCGTTGAGGAACCAACCTCAAAAGAATATCCTTACACATTGACAACACAAAGGTACATGCACCAGTTCTGCACAGGAGAGATGACAGAGAGGACAAGCCTGAACAAGATAAGCCCTGAAGCACACTGCCTTGTAAGCAAGGAGGATGCAATAAAACTAAAGATAAAAGACGGGCAAGAGATAGAGCTAAAGTCAAGAGTAGGAAAGGTTAGAATAAAAGCAAAGATTTCTTACAAGATACCTGAAAAATTATTAGTAGCGCCGTACCACTTCAAACAAACATTAATAAACAAACTTGTGCCATTAGACTACGGGCCGATAGTCGAAGAACCAAACCTGAAGAAAATAGCTGTTAGGATAAGAGTTCCATAAGTATTTTAAAGGGATTTCGAAGGTCTTTTAACATGGACAACAAAAAACTTGGAATAGCACTCATAATAGCAGCACTAATCATAGTAGGAATATTCTTCTACATAAAGTCAGAGACAGAAAGGCTGATAGACATACAAGTAGCACGAACAGGAAGCTGCTACCAAGGAAGCATATGCTCCCATGAAAGGGCAAGCACAACGACATACATAGGCATAGGGGTAGCTGCTGTCAGAGCAGCATGAGGATTCTACTGGCTTTTCTTTGAGAAAGGACACAAAATACTCATGGAGAGCCAGGAAAAAATAACAACAGCACTGCAAAAAGAGAGAAAAGACAAAGCAGAAGAGGAAAAATTCCAGGCATTAATGGCAGGACTTGACGAGGATGAGAAGAAAGTCATTAAAGTTGTCAGGGAAGAGGAGGGTATACAGCAGTCAACGCTGAAATATAGGGTAGGATTGTCAAAGACAAAATTAAGCATGGTAATAAAGTCTTTGGAGACAAAAAAACTCATAACAAAAGAAGAAGCAGGAAAAACAAACAAAATATTCCTGAAAAAGCCTTTCTGAACAGAACTGAACGATAAAAAACAATTTTTTAAAAAAAGGAACGTTTTTCAGCCTTTTCTTACCCATGGTTTTGGCAGTAAAATATAAACAAAACCCGCCTAACAAAAACACCATGAAAACAAAAATAGAAGTTGAAGGGATGCACTGCAAGAGCTGCGAAATGCTGCTAAAGGACAGCCTAGAAGAAATCAAAGGCGTGAAAAAAGCAAAGGCGAACAGGATGAAGAAGGAGATAGAAGTTGAATACGATGAAAGTCAAGTCACCATTGCAGCAATAAAACTTGCCATAATGAAGGAGGGCTATGATGTTAAATGAGATAAAATTAAAAATAAAGGGAATGACCTGCACGTCATGCGAAAGAACCATAACAAGAGAGCTGGAAAAGTTGGAAGGCGTGGAGGAAGTAGATGTAAGCTACAAAGATGAAACTGCAAGAATAAAGTTTGACGATGAGAAAACAAACCTGGCTGAAATAATAGACAGGATTGAATGCAAGGGTTATGAATGCATAGAGGGAACGTCAACAAAGCCAGTCACAAAAAGAAGAGCCAACTACACTTACATAACAATAGCATTAGGAGCGATAATACTGCTGATAGGAGCATACTTCATAGTAAAAAGCCTGGGCTTTGGCATACCGGAAATCGGGCCTGGAACAAGCCTGGCAATAATATTTGTCATAGGACTTCTAACAGGGTTCCACTGCATAGCGATGTGTGGGGGATTTGTTGTTTCATACACTGCAAAAGAAGCAAGTAACAAGATAAACGTAAAATCACACCTCCTTTACGGAGCTGGAAAAACGATAACATACACAGTTTTAGGAGCTATGTTTGGGCTGATAGGATCCATATTCATATTCACACCAACGATAAGGGGGGTTGTAGGGATACTAGCAGGAATATTCCTGATACTTTTTGGCATAAACATGTTAGGCATATTCAAATGGACAAGAAAACTGCAAATAAGAGGACCTAAATTCTTTGCAGAAATGCCAGCAAAGACAAAAAGCAAAAACCCACTCATAATAGGGCTCATGAATGGACTGATGATAGCATGCGGTCCATTACAAGCAATGTATGTTTTCGCAGCAGCCACAGGAAGCGTAACACAGGGAGCATTAACCATGTTGGTTTTTGGCTTGGGAACATTGCCGGTGATGTTAGGTTTTGGGATGATAACATCCTTGATAAGCACGCAACTAACAAGGAAAATACTAAAGGCATCAGCAGTCGTGGTAATAATACTTGGGCTAGTTATGCTTAATAGGGGATTGGCTTTGGCAGGACAGCCAAACATAACAACATTGGTTTCTGCACAAACAACCACTGAAGAAAAAATTAATCTACAAAATGGGTACCAGGAGGTAAACATGGATGTTACAGCAAACGGCTACAGCCCAAACAAGTTTGTTCTAAAGAAAGGAGTTCCTGTCAAATGGAACATAAATGTGAAGGAGCTAACAAGCTGCAACAATGAAATAATAGTGCCTGCATACAACCTGGACATAAAACTCAAACAAGGGATGAACATTGTGGAATTTACACCTAACCAAGAAGGAACCGTATCTTGGAGCTGCTGGATGGGAATGCTGAGGGGTGCTTTT
>JAWABC010000039.1:0-8882 GCA_038884815.1 Candidatus Nanoarchaeia archaeon
CGTCTCCTACTGTTACGTTTGCGGCGTTTGAAATGTTGAGGTATTCGAATGTTCCGTTTATTTCTGTTCCAGTTAATCCTTTGTTGTTGTTGTCTATTGTTAGGTTGCCAACCTCATAGTTGTAATCTTTTATGTAAATGGTTCCTGCGCCGCCTACTTCTGATACGTAGTATGGGTTTGGTGGGCTTGGTATGTATCCAGGGCTTCCTCCATATGCTGTTATCATTCCGTTGAAATCGTTTATTCCATAGTATATTGCTATTCTTCCTCCTCCGCCTCCACCGCTTTCTCCGTACACACTTCCGTAGTTTCCTGCACCTCCATTTGCTGTTATGTTTCCATCTCCCGTTATTGTATTTGTGTTTATGAAAACGCTGCCCCCACTTCCACCCCCACATCCTGCCCAGTAGCTTGGCACATCCCATCCCTGTTCTCCATCTGCTGAAACGTCTCCTGTTATGTTTAGTATTTCTGTTACGTTTAGTATTACAACGCCGCCTCCTGCTGACCTTGTGTATATAAGAGGGGAATAAACAATATCATAGTCGGCTCCTGTGGCATTTCCCCCTCCACTTCCTAGTTCGATAGGTTCTTCTATGGAGCCGTAAGTCACGCTGCCTCCTGCGCCAGGTTTATAGCCTCCTCCTCTTCCTCCCAGTCCTCCGTGTGATGCTCCTCCTCCTCCTGAGTATGGGCTTTCGGTTTGTGTTGCGTTTTTTCCAGCTCCTGGTCCGTATTCTCTCCAGTATCCTGCATAATCACCGGTTATAGTCCCCCCAGCTTCTACTGTAATGTTTTCTGCTGTTATGTTTAGTATGTAAAGCCTGGTGAACCAGTTGTAGCTGTGTTTTATTGTTCCGCTGGCCTCAACAACTAGGTTGCTGAAGTTTAGTGTTCTGTCTGTCTCTACTTCCAGTACGCTTAAGTTTCCTACGGTTAGGTTGTTGTCTACTGTTGTGAATTCTCCTCCTGCGTAGATTATTGTTATGTTTTCAATTTTGTAGAAGAGGTTTATGCTTGAGTTGGTCCATATTGTACCGCCTAATGTATCAAAGGCATCTAATCCTACTGTTAGGTTTCCTTCTGCTCTTATGTACACTGTATCATTGATTAGTGCGTAATTGCTGATGTCAAGCTCGCATGTTGGGCATATGTAAACGCTGCTATTATCATACAAGCTTAGGTTTTTGTCGCTTATGTTGAACACAGAACCTTCCCCTATTTCTATTATTGAGTAATTGATGACAGCATCCATGTACCCTACGTTTGTGTAGGAACCCCCTATTATGCTGAGGTTTGTGTTGTTTTGTACTGTTAATTTTTCGAATGTTCCGTTTATAGGTGTCGCCTGATGAGGGAAGAGTTTACCTGTGTTTGCTATGGTTAAGTTGCCTAGAGGGTAATCCTCGCCTTTTGTGTATATGGTTCCTGCGGCACCTATAGTAATTAATGGGCCGCCGCTATCATGCCACCCGTCTCCTCCTATACTGCTGATGGAACCTGTGAAGCTGTCTGTCCAGTAATATATCGCTATTCTTCCTCCGCTTCCACCTCCTCCTTTTGCTGTTGTCATTACGCTTGTCCCTCCGTTAGCTGTTATGCTTCCTGTTCCTGTGAAAGTGTTTGCTCTTATGTAGATGCTTCCTCCACTTCCACCTCCTCCGCTTGTTGAGTAACCTGGTGGGTATTCTCCTCTTCCGCCATTTGATTCTACAGTTCCTGTAATGTTTACTGTGTCTGATGCGTTTATTATTATCAGCCCGCCGCCACACCCGCCGGTTGCGTATGGATAGTAGTGTGACCCCCAAGGGTTTCCTCCTGAGCTTCCTTTTTCCAGCGGCTCTTCTATGCTTCCGTATGGCGTTCCACCTGCTATGTAGTTAAATTGTGGACTGTAAACCCCTCTTAAAGAAGCAGATCCATAACCGCCGTATGCTCCTCCTCCTCCACCTTCATAGTAGGAAGGAGTCACATAACTTTGTCCTGCTCCTGGTCCTGTTCCGTTGCAGAATCCGTATCCTTCTAGTCCGTATCTTCCTGATGCCGTTATTAATCCTCCTTCATGCACTATAAGGTTTGCTACTGTCAGGTTTAGGTTTCCTGTGATGTTTCCATTGGGTAAAACCTCAAGGTTTGTAACTGTTAATCTGCTTTCATTCATGACAAGGCTTCCGTTGGTCCCTATTATCAAATCTCTTAAGGTTTTTACAGAGACTGTTGTTGCATCCTTGGTTGAGTTGATTATGCATTGTGATATTACGTTTCCCTCATCACAAACCCAGTAGTCAACACCAGAGCATGCTGGTGTTCCATAGCATGATGGTTCGCTTGCAACGCAGCAGGGTCCCACATCGTTGCAGTCTGTCAACCCATTGCCATCGTTATCAAAATTGTCTGTGCAGTTTTCAACACTTGTGCATACTCCTGTTCCTTCGCATGAGCTGTTTGAGCAGCAGTCTTGGTCCAAGCAGTCCGCTACCCCATCACAGTCGCTATCAATATGATCATCACAATTTGTTTCTGACTCTTCTGTTGGCGTGCAGAATGCTTCTGGGCAGTATGTTGTTGTGGTACCAACATCCACCCTTAGTGCGTTGTTTGTGTTTGCACAGTAGTGTCCTGTTGCTGCGTAGTTGCTTGACGTTACATACAACGTGTTTGAATGCCTAACGTACGGTTTTATTCCTCTTATTGTGTAAGTTCCGAACATTGCTTGGTTGAAGTATGCTGCTACAAGGTAACCGTTGAAGTAGATGTAGGTATCGTGTGCCTGGTCTGAGCCACAGGCGTTTGAGAATGAAAGTATTATTCTTGCATCTAACAGCGTGTCAAGGTCTATGTTTGATGGTATGTTCAGGTTTACAGTATAAGACTGGTAGTTAACACACAAGAATCCGGATGCCGATGCTGTGTAACTTTGTTGGTCTATCACAGGAGGTGTTGGCCAGCTTCCAAATACTTTTGTGTATTCTATAGGGATTTCTATTGATGTGTTGCCTCCACTTATTGTTATTGTTGCTGTCGCGTTTGGTGTGTTTTCATCCACAACTGCATATGCCATGAATGATTTGAGTTCGTTCTCCATGATTCTTTGGTTGAAGATGATTGGGTTTAGTGTTATGTTAAGTTCGCCTGACGTGTTTACGTTGAGGTCGTGTATATCTGCTGATCCGTTGTTTGCTATTGTTATGTTCAGCTTTGTTGTCGAGCACACAGTTGTGTTGTCTGTCAGGTCAGGGCTTATCGTCCAGTTTGATGGTTCAGATGCCAGGCTGTAATTTCCAAATGCTTTGAGGTAAAGCTCTATTTCTGACTCATCCAGTAGTATTCCGTTTTCGTCCATCAGCCTTATTGGTATCACATAAGTTTCTGTTTGTGCCTGTGCCAGGTTCGCCCCATAAGTCAGGTTGAAGTAGTTTTCTGGGCTTAATGTTAATCTTATGTCATAGCTTCCAGGTCCTATGAATGATGACGCCACTAGTTCAATTCCTGTCGAGTTCTCTGCATAGATGGCGGTTGCTGTGTCAGGCCCTTCATTGATTATTTCTATAGGGAAGGAGTTTGCTGTCCGGTTAAGTTCTGTAAACGTGTAATTTCTAAGTGTGAAGTAAACGTTTGATAGGCTGAATGTGCTTGTTGGTGATGATGCTATTTGCCCTAAATCATTCACGCACTCTACCCTCCATGTGTAACTGCCTGTTGTCAGGTTTACACTTATGTTGTTGTAATCATCTGTTGCTATTTCTGTTTGGTTGGTTTCATTGTATTGGTCATTTAACACTAATGTGCATCCTACTATGTTTTGTTCGCTTACGTTATATGTGAAGTTTATTTCCCTTCCATTTATCTTTATACTTTCTTCTGGCCACACCAGTTGTATGTCTACAAATGATTTCATAACAACATTCCTTACTTCTGTCATGTTTTCGTTGCCTTCAATGTTCTGTGCCGCACCAAAGTAAGTGTAGTTGCCAACTGTTACATTGCTCTCATTTATGAAGAACGCCCACTTGTCAATGTCGTATTTTTGGAGGTTTGAGTAGTAATGCTGTTTTATCTCCTCTGATGTAAGGCTTCTGTTGTACATCCTCACCTCGTCTATTGTCCCGTTGAATGCATATGATGATGCGTTTGCAGAGTAAGATCCTATGTCTAAGGTGTATACTGAATCTGAGGGATTTTGGTGGTTTACTGGTCCACCTTCAAGTATAGAATTAACATAAATGGAGATATCAGTTCCGTTGTAGATGGCCGTTAAGTAATACCAAGTGTCAATTGAAGGTTTGTTTGTGGTGCTCACACACTTCCATCCTGTTCCGTTAAATATAGATAACCCAAATTTTTCGATGTCACAAGATAGCTCGGTGTGATTATATACCAGCCAATACTCAGCTGCTTTCCCTACTATGATGTCATCCTTTCCAAGCTCATTCAGTTTCACCCAAGCCTCGATTGTGAAGTTTCTTGAAGAGAGTGTTGGTGAGTCAGCTATTACAATCACATCATTTTCTCCGTCGAAAGAGTAACCGCCTTCATATTTCCCCTCGCTTGTCCATATTGTTCCATTGTAGACAGTTCCGTTGTTGCCATATCTTGAAATATCCACAACATAAGTGTCATTCTCTCCAAGTGCTGAGTTGTTGTCAAAGTTTAGCATTAGCACCAAATCGTCATCGTAAATGCTGTAGTTCGTTTCATTCCAATCCCATACAAACTTGGTTAGATTCTCCATTCCTGTTATGCTTATGTTCACTTCTACATTTGAGTAGTTGTTTTCTGCCATGTCCGATGGTGTTGGGTCAACGAATAAAACTTCAAAAGGTATTATTGTTGGCGGTGCTGTTATTTCTATGTTCCTTATTTCTGTCATGTTCTCATTTCCATCTGCATCTGTAGCTGCTCCAAAGTAGGTGTAGTTGCCAAAGCTCAAGTTTTGTTGGTTTGTGTAGAACACCCACTTATCAGTATCATATTTGTAAAGGGTTGAGTAGTATTGTTGTCGTATTTCTTCTGCTGTCAGGCTTCTGTTGTAAATCCTTATCTCATCTATTGTCCCGTTAAAGTAATTAGTGTCTACTGATCCATCAGCACCAGAGTCCATTCCTCCTATGCTTATGAATTTCTGAGGATCCCCTGCGTTGTTGCATGCCGAAGAGTTTGTCTCATTCTCAAAAACCCCATCGATATAGATGCTTAGATTTGATGTTGCCACGTCCCTTATACCTACTACGTGGTGCCAATTGTTGTCCGTTACATTGCTTGCTGATTGTACTACGCAGATATCAACACCATCGGCAAGTATAAGAGATGCTTTCCCGGCAGTTTGGTAGTTAACCCATAAGTCCATCCCATCGGTAAACGTGTATTTTTCAACAATTGTGTTTATATGTGTATCGTCATCCAATTTTATCCATACAGATATCGTAAATGTGTTGTTGCCATTTATCGGAAGGCTTGTGTTTGTAATTATGTAATCTCCATCCCCATCAAATAACCATCCGCCATCGTATTTTCCATTTGTTGTGTAACCATGTGTTTCTGTCCCGTTGCTATAGAATGTCCCATTGTTTCCGTATCTACTGACATCCACAACATAAGTGTCATTTTCTCCAAGTGCTGAGTTGTTGTCAAAGTTTAGCATTAGCACCAAATCGTCATCGTAAATGCTGTAGTTTGTTCCGTTCCAGTTCCATTTGAAGTTTGCTAATTCTTTTTCTATTATGCTTATGTTGGCTTCAGCATTTGTATAGCTAGTCACTGTAAGGTCTGGTTGTGTCGGATCGACAAACTCTATGTTTGGTGGTGCTGTATCTTGTGCCGGTGTGTATGTTACAAGTGGTAAGTAATCGTAAGTGTTTGTTGTTATGTTGTACGTGTCATCGTCTCCTATTCCATCGCTGTTTGTGTCATTTCCGTAGTAGTCACTCCAGTAGTTTCCTCCTATGTACGGCCCTCCTATTATGTTTGTTCCTAAGGTTTTTGTGTTGTTAAAGTAATTACTTGAATTGTATACTTGTGCGTTTAGTGTGTTGTTTAATATGTTATCGTATATGTTTGAGCCTATTGAGTTAGTGTCTATGTATATTCCAACTGCATTGCTTGTTATGTTGCATTGTGTTATGTTGTTGTAGTGGCTTCCTGATAAGCTGTATGTGCTTAGTTTTATTCCGTTCTGCGAGTTTGATGTTATGTTTAGGTTTCTTATTGTATTGTGTTGGGAGTCATCTAAAGAGACTCCTTCATAGCTTCCGCTAATGACCGTGCTATTTTCTATCGTGTTGTAGTCAGACCACCATATGTCCATTCCGTACCCTAATGAGTTCCTTATGTCGGCTTCGTTTATTGTATTGTTAGTTGTTCCATAGTATAGTATGCCTTGGAAGTCCGACCAGAGTGTAAGATTTGATAGGTAGTTTCCACTTCCGTACCAGAGTCTTATTCCTGTTAGTGAGCCGCTTGAGTTGAGGTTTTGTACTGTGGAATTTTCGGTGAAGTAGAGGTGTAGACCATCGATCAGTTCTGTATTTTGTAGTGTTACATTCCAACACCCGACCATCCCTATTACGGAGTAGGTGTTGTTGTGTTCTATTATTTCGTTGTTTGGGCAAGGTGTGTAATATCCATCGTAGTATTTTATTGGTAGCCCATCAATGATGTTTGACTCATCAATGTCTTGTATGTATTGTGCAGGGTCATTTTGTCTTCCTGACCCATCCAAGAAAACATCTGACGTCTCAGATACGTAAAGCCCTGTACCATAGTTCCACATGTTTGTAAGATTAACATTTTTAAGGGTGTTATTCCATGTGTCACTAAGGCTTATGCCTGAGTATGAGTAGTCTGTTATTGTTAGGTTCTGTATGAGGTTTCCACTTCCAGGTCCTTCTATGAGTAGTCCGGTCCATGATGATCCCACAATATTTATGTTTGTAATGTTGTTCAGGCTCACATTTCGTTCGCCATCTTCAACTAGGGATACTCCAAAGCCGTTACCTCCTTTTAATGTTATTGTAATGTTGTCTAGTGTGGATTCGGCAACATTTAGCAAATATATTCCATCCTCGTTAGTGTTGGTTTGAATTACCGTATCGACTATGGTTAGGTTAGTTATTCCTTTCCCATCAATGCTATCCCCTGCATATATGCCTGCTGAAGAATTTGCTATTAAACAATTCTTTATAGTAACATTTGAAGTGTAAACATTTATTCCATTTTTTGTTGCTGTTAGGTTTGATATTATGTATCCTTTGCAGTCAAAGGTTATGTCTGCTTTGCTTATATTTATGCAGAAGGTGTCTTGGTAATCGCTTATGTCGTTGCCAAGTTGTACAGTATCACCCGGTATAGCATTCTCAATCTCCAAAGAACAATTTTCACATGAGTAACAGCTGCGTATTGATGAGCCCGTAACATAACCTACACTTATGTTTCTGGTTTCACTTTGTCCGGCGCATGCCTGTGGCTCGCTGCCAAAGCACAAGTTGGCTGTGCAGTTTACGCTCCATAAGTATTCGCCATTTGGCAGATACACTGTTAGGTTGTGTGTCTCCCCTGTTGTTATGTTGCTTAAGTCTGTAAAGTTGACTTCGTCATTTATCATGAGGCTGCAGTTGTCTATGTCAGAGGGGTATACTGAAACATTATAAGTGAAGTCTATTACGTTTGTTGTTGTGTTGGTTGTGTTGTCCTCTGGAAATTCTGCGTTGACTTCCGGTGAAGCTATCCAGTCCAGCTCATAGTCATTATTTAATGAACTGTCATTTGTGATGAAGTTTTCAGAGGTCACGTTGAATGTGAAGAACATTAATAGCAAAACTGCTATCAAAACTATGTTTATGTTTAATTTGCTCAGTCCTTTCTTCCAGATTTTTGCAACCTCTTTTTGTTTACCCAACCTATCCTTCCTCCTTTGCCGCTTTCCAGAAGTTTTTTATGACTCCTGCTATCGGTTTTTTTCTCTTTCTGCTCTCTTCTACTATCTTTTTCAGCTTCTGCTTTGCTTCCCCCTTATTCCTTCCTAAACAAACGTTCCTTACTCTTCCTTTTATCTTGACGTTGTGGTAGTAGTAGGTGTACTTGTATTTCCCTATCGTGACTTCTTTTTCGTACACTACCTCCCACCCCTTTTCTCTATCTTGTTGTAAAGCTCTGTTATCTTCCTAATTATCATGATTTTGTCCTTGTCTTCAAGAGTTTCGTACAATGGTTCAATTGACATGTAGAGTATCTTTGCTGCTTTGATGTCCCCAACTTCAAGGTTCTTGTAGCTCTTCCTCATCAATGAATTAATTTCTGCCATTATTTGCCTGGTTTCTGATGGCATGCCAATGTACAAGTAGAAGGTTTTTGTCTTCTGCCAGATCAGAACACCTCTGAATATGATTAGGAATAGAAGTAGGGATATGCCTGTAAGCGCAAGCACAGTCATGAAGAGTTCGCACTGAGGAGGTGAAACACACACAAAGTTTATTGTTACGTATAGTAAAAGTCCGCCTATTATTATGCTGTTTACCCCGTATATTATGTTTTTTGTTCTTGTCAATGTTCCTTTCTTCTTCGCCCTTCCCCACATGTATATGTTTATTGATAGTAAAACTATTAGTATAAGGATTAGGAGTAGTGTCAGGTTTAGGTTTCTGCATTCTTCAGGACAAGCGTACTCGTTGCCTTCCTGACACTCCCCGTCTCCACATTTAAGATCGGCGTAAGTTGCTGCTGGTCTTTCTATCCTTAAGCATGATGGGCAGCTCGGTCCACCACAATCTATTCCCAGCTCGTCATAGTCCTTTATTCCGTCGTAGCACCATGGGCAGTAAGTTTGTTCTTGCTGTGCTCCGAACTTGATGTTGTAATGTGCTTTCCCATTCATGAATCCTACTTTT
>JAWABC010000040.1:0-8584 GCA_038884815.1 Candidatus Nanoarchaeia archaeon
TATTTAGTTTTATTTTTTTTTCTCAGATTGGGGATTTTTTGCTATCAGGTCTGGTAATCCTGTACCAAGTGGTACGGGTTGGTTAAGCAACACGTTTTCTATTACAGAATTAAGGTGGTCCTCTTCTCCAACCATGGCAGCGCTTATTACATGCTTGATGGGTGTCTCAAACGATGCTCTTGCCAGCACAGATTCTTTTTCTCCTGTTATTCCACTTCTCGTTATCCCCCTTATGTCCCCTGTTGCTGTCATTATGTCAGCCAGAAACATGATGTGTCTCATATCCACATCAAGTCCTTGGTCTTTTATGACTGTTGCTGCTTCATTTATTATTGCTTGCCTTCCTGCCTCTATTCCCAGAACTTTTGCTACCTCAAATATGTTGTTGGTTATTGTCCTTGTCGCATCAACTTCTTCCAATTCCAGGACTTCTTTGAGACTTGAACCTGCGGTTACTATTATGAATTCGTTTTTGTTCTTAGTTGGCATCACCTGTTTTATCCCTTGTATACCTTTTATTACTGTCTCTTTCATTTTTTCTTTTAATTTGTAGAGTTCAACCAAATTTACTTCCTTGCCTTCAACTCCTTCCTTGGCTCTTAACTTTACAATGATTTCATCTTTTTGTTGTTTTGGCACTGCCGTTTTTATAGCATTCAGTACTTTCATTATAGTTTCTTCCTCAATGCTCAGCTCTTTCATTTTTTTCTTATTGAGTTTTAGCTCTATCTGTGATTTTATCATGTTTATTGAGAATTCTGAGACCACTTCTTGTAGTTTTATTTCTTTTATTTTTGCAGCCACTTTTTTTACTTTTGCAGGATCATTTCGGATATCTTTCTCTAGATATATTTCCATAGCAGGTGTTTTTATCTCCTTTCTTGCATCAAGTATTTCTATCAACCTAGGTAAGCCTAAAGTGACGTTAACTTCGGCTACCCCTGCAAAGTGGAATGTGTTTAATGTCATTTGCGTACCTGGCTCTCCAAAGCTTTCAGCAGTTATCATGCCTATAGCCTCTCCCGGATTTATTTTTGCATCCATATATCTTCTTCTTAGTATTTCTTTTGCTTTTTCTGCTTGTGATTTGTTCAGCTTTCTCTCTTCTATTTCTTTTTCAAGGTCTTCATTCAGCTTTCTTGGGATTTCGACTTCTATTTTCTTTTCTTCTACCATCTTACTCTCCAAGTACATCCTTTACTATGTTTTTTGCGCTTATTGTTCCGCCTTCTGTTTTTGATATGTCCAAGTTGTCCTCCCCATAGTTAAATTGGATTATGCTTCTGTTTGCGTCTCTCACAGTATAGTCATATTCTACTTTCAGGTCTTGTAGGGCATTTGCTAATCTTCTGTACATGTACCCTGATTTTGGTGTTCTTAGTGCTGTGTCCATCAGGCTGTCTCTTCCTGTCATTGCAGCGTAAAAAAACTCGACTGGTGTCAGCCCGTTTTTGAATCCCCTTCTTATGAACCCCCTTGCTATGGGGCTTCTGTCTCCTGGTTTGAATAACGATAATGTTCTGTTTTTGTATCCTCTTTCTATTCTCTTCCCTCTTAAGGCTTGTTGTCCTACGCATGCTGCCATTTGTGCTAGGTTTAGGATGTTCCCCTTAGCCCCTGATCTTGACATTATTATGGTTGGGTTTTTTTCACTTGAATGTTCTGCTATTATACCTCCTACCTTGTTTCTTACTCTATTCAACACTTGGAGTATTCTTAGTTCGAGTGTTTCTTCAAGGGTCTTGCTTGGAAGTGCTTCCATGTTCCCTTTGTTGTACTCATCAATGAACCCTTGCACATCTCTTTCAGCTTCTTTTATCACTTGGTTTATTCTTTCTATTATGTCTTCTGGTAAATCTGTATCGGATAATGTTGTTGAGAACCCTCTCTTGAGTAAAGACGCTATGCCTAATCTGAATATGAGGCCCATTATTTCCAGAGTTTTGTCTTGCCCGTACTCCCTATACAGTGCTCTTATCAAAGTTCCATTACCCTCTCCTATAGTGCTACTGTCTATTGTTCCAGATACTAATTGTCCATCTTGTACCAGCACGTAAGCATCAATATCGCATTTTGTTTTTTTGCAGTTTTCGCATTTCTTGCATCCTTTTGAGTTTCCTACAAAGTTGAAGTTTTCTGGTAGTATTGCGCTGAAAACTTCTTTTCCAGTTACATTGCTTTTCATCCCTTTGAATTTTGCAGGGTCATTTATGCCTATCGAAACAAGCATGTTAATGGCTTCTTCTTTTGACATGTTCATCTCTTTTGTTAGTAAGTAATTACCAGAAATAGAGTCTTCTACGCAACCTATTACGTTGTAACCGTTCTTTGGAGTTATGATTTGTGTTTGTACTTCCATTAGTATTTCTGCTTCTGCTCTTGCCTCTTCTGTTTGTGGTATGTGTAGGTTCATCTCGTCTCCGTCAAAGTCCGCGTTGTAAGGGTTGCAAACTGTGGGGTTTAGCCTGAATGACCTTCCTGGTAGTATTTTTATTCTGTGGCACATTATGCTCATTCTGTGCAGGCTTGGTTGCCTGTTGAATATGGCAACGTCTCCGTCCATGATGTGTCTTTCTACTATGCTGCCTAACTCTAAGCTGTCTATGAGAAGTTGTTTTGTTTCATCAGTTATTTTTTTCTTTTTACCATCTGGTGTTATTACGTAGTTCGCTCCTGGGTAATTTGTTGGTCCTCTCTGGATGAACTCCTTCATCCTTTTTATGTTCCATTCCGTAACCCTTTCAGGCACAGTTAGTTCTGTTGATATCTCCTTTGGCACACCCACTTCGTTGAGGTTCAGTTTTGCATCGGGTGATATCACTGTTCTTGCTGCAAAATTGACTCTCTTTCCAGCGAGGTTATGTCTAAATCTTCCTTCTTTGCTTTTTATTCTCTCAACCAATGTTTTTAATGGTTGCCCGCTCCTATGCCTGGCTGGTGGGATTGAGGTTAGTGTGTTGTCAAAGTATGTTATTATGTGGTATTGTAGTAGGTCCCACAAGTCTTCAACTATTATTTCTGGTGCTCCTGCGTTTATGTTTTCGAAAAGCCTTTGGTTTATCCTTACTATGTCTCCCAGCTTGTGTGTCAAGTCATCTTCGCTTCTTTCTCCTGATTCTAATGTTATCGATGGCCTCATAGTTACTGGGGGTATTTGTAGTATCGTTAGTACCATCCATTCAGGTCTGGCAAATTTTGGGTCCATCCCAAGTAGTTCAGCATCTTGGTCCGGTATTTTTTCAAGCCTTGTCCTTATCTCTATTGGGTTTAACCTTTTCTCATCTTCGTAGAAATTTATTGGTTTTTCGAGTTTGTAAGTGGGTTGTTTTTTTCTTCCGCAGTGAGGGCATTTTCTTTTCTTTATTTTTATCTCAGCTATTATCTCCCTTGTTTTTCTCCTGTATGCTTCCATACCATGCTCTTTTTTCACTTTTTCTAGCTTCAAATAAAGGCTTTGCACCTCCTTGTCATCATACAGTATTCTTCCGCAGTCTTTGCACGTGCTTCTGAGGAAGTCTAATATGTATTTGGTGAATAGTACGTGAATAACTGGCCTTGCCAGTTCTATGTAGCCAAAGTGTCCCATGCATTCCTTGAGTTTTTCACCACAAGTCTTGCATCTTAACCCTGGGTCTATAACCCCCAGTCTTATATCCATTAAACCTCCATCGACGGGGTACCCTTCCTTATCGTAAAGTTCTGGTGTTACTATTTTGGCGCATGCCATCTTCTTGATTTCTTTTGGGCTAAGTAAACCGAAAACGATGCTCGATACCTTTTTGTGTATTCCTTCTGTCATTTTTTCACCTAGTACTTACTCTTTAACACCAATCTTGGGTTTATTCCTAATGCCTTTAATTCGTCTATTAATAGTTTGAAAGCATAACTCAGTTCTATCATAGATATTTCTACGTTAGCACCGCATCTTGCACAGAACTTTTTGTTTTTGTAACTGTCGTATACGGCAAACATGCCGCATGACTCACAAACGTAAAGTGTTGTTTTGTCCGAATCGAATCTTTCTTTGAGTAATAATGAGCTTCCATGTGCTACGAAGCAGTCTTTTTCCATTTCACCTAACCTTAATCCTCCGCCTTTGCTTCTTCCTTCTATTGGTTGCCTGGTTAGAAGTTGTATCCTTCCAGATGCCCTGCTGTGGAGCTTGTTTGCAACCATGTGTTTGAGCTTTTGGTAGTACATGTTGCCTATGAATATTTGTACCTCAAATTCCTCTCCTGTTATTCCGTTATACATTTTTTCTGTTCCATTATCTCTGAATCCTAATTCCAAGAGCTGCTTTCTCAGGTCAATCTCTTTTTCTGCTTCGAATATTGTTCCGTCAATGAATCTTCCAGCTAAAGCTCCTGTCTTTCCAGCTAAGACCTCTATCATGTGGCTTATCGTCATTCTTGATGGTATTGAGTGTGGGCTGAATATAATGTCTGGTTTTATTCCTGATGCTGTGAATGGCATGTCCGCTTCTGGCACTATTGATCCTACTACTCCTTTTTGTCCGTGTCTTGAGGCAAACTTGTCTCCTATCTCCGGTATTCTTAAATCTCTCAGCCTTACTTGTACGAGTTTGTTTCCTTCTTCGTTTTCTGTTATCACGACCATGTCGACGGTTCCTGTTTCTCCGTGTTTTACTGTTACCGAACTTTCTCTTCTGATGTTTGCTGCTATGCTGAATTCTTCCAGCTCTCCTAAAAATCTTGGTGGGCTTGTTTTTCCTATTATTACGTCTTCGGCATTTAGTCTTGCTTCTGGGTAAACTATTCCATCATCTTCCAAATATCTGTACTCCTTTTCTGTTCTGTAACCTTTAACTTCTTTGTTCGGTATTCCTATTTCGTCGGTAAGTCCGCCGGAATACCTTAATTCTTCTACTGCGTAGGGTCTGAAGTAGATGCTTCTTGCCAACCCTCTGTCCACTGAGCCTTTGTTTAGTATTATTGCGTCTTGCATGTTTTGCCCTTCGTAGCTCATTAGTGCTATGACTACGTTTTGTCCTGATGGGTGTTTGTCAAATTCTAGAACGTCGTGCATGAATGTCTTTACTATTGGCCTGTGTGGGTTTAGCAGTACGCTCACGTCTGTGTCCATCCTTAGTAAGTAGTTTGAGGTATAAAGTCCTAGTGCTTGTTTTTGTCCTTTTGAACCTCTGTTAAGTCTTGCGCTCTGTCCATAATTCGCGTATGGCACAAGTGCTGTTATCAGGCCAAGTATAGAAGCTGGAGATATTTCCAAGTGTGTATGTTCTGGCGTTATGTCTTCTTCTTTCAAGGCTACTAAGGCATTTTCTTCTTCTGCGGTGTCCAAGTATTCTATTATTCCTTGGTTTACCAGATCGTTCCATGTTATTTCATTATTTTCAAGCTGTTGTATGTGTTGTTTTGTGAGTTTTGATGTTCCATTTTCCACTACTATGAGCGGCCTTCTCGCCCTTCCTTTTGATGAATCGACGTACACCTCGTCTGATTGGTCGTTGTAGTAAATATTTACTATATTTGGTATTTTTCCTTTTCTTCTTTCTTGTTTGAACTTTTCTATGAACTCTTCAGCATTATCCACAGTTCCGACGAACTTCTCATTTACGAAAACGTCTGCCATTTATTTCACCACGTTTAACCCGCATCCTTCCAGAATTTTCTTTATTTTTTCTTCTTGGACTTCTTCTTGGGATATGTTGCATAAGCATGCTAGATTTTTTCTCAACCCTATTGACGTTCCTTCTGGTGTTTCTATGGCACATAACCTGCCCCAATGTGTTGGATGAAGTTCTCTTGCTTCAAAGTTTTCTTGCGATACGCTTAGCAAAGAAACTACTCTTTGTAAATGTGATAGTGTTGCCAGATAATTTATTCTATCTATATTTTGACTTATTCCTTTTCTTCCTCCTACCCATGAGCCTGTAGCCATTGCGCTTAAAACTCTTGAGGTTAGTAATTTATCCCTGATTATGTTTTTCACAGATGAGAACTTACCTCTTTTTACAAGCCTTTGGAAGTTGTATAGTATATCATTCATCAAAACTCTTAAGTTCATCCTGAAGAGTTCTGCAAGTAATTCTCCTGATAGTTGTAGTTGTTTGTTCATGTAGTGGTCTTTGTCGCTGGGTTCTATTCCTTCTTTTGATACTAAGAAGAATTTTTTCATCAGCTTGCACAGATTGTATGCCTTAGATATCCTATCTTTTGGGCTTGTACCGAGGTGTGGTAATAGGTATTTGTCAAGATTTTCTCTTGTCTTTTCTAGTTTCACTTCTTTTGGCTGTGTTATCCTTAATTTTTTTGCAATGAATTCCAAAGCGTCTTCTTCGGTTTTTAATTCGCTGCTGTGGTAAAGGTTTATGAATATGTCATCGTATTGTTTATCTCTTGATATAAACTCTGCAATCTCTTGATCTTTTGTAAGTCCTAATGCTTTTATTACTGCTATTACAGGTATCCTCTTGAATCTTGTAAAGCTTAAGTATACAATCCCATCTTTCATCTGTTCCAAGACGTGAGGTATCCTGTACGGTCCTCTTGCTGAGAATAGCTTTGCTGTGTATTTGCTTGGTCCTACTTTGTTTTCCTGTATGAAAACCTTGTTCGATGCTAAGTCCTCAACTACTATGAGTACTCTTTCATTACCATTAAGTATGAAGTAACCGCCTGGGTCATCAGGGTCCTCACCATGTTTTATCAGCTCTTCTCTGCTTAAGTTATGCAAGTGGCAGTATTTTGATTTTAGCATAATAGGTAGCTTGCCTATCTTTGTTGTAAAAGCTTCTCTCTGTACACCATCTATGTGTACACTAACGTCAACGTAGATGTCTGCAGAATAACTGAGCTTTCTTATTCTTGCTTCGTTTGGGTAGATGTCTCTTTGGCTTCCGTCTGCTTCTGTTATCTTTGGTTTGTCTATGGTTAATTTTTCAAATTTTATTTTGTATTCTTGTGCCTCTGATGGTATTATTGCGGGTACAGCCTCTCCCATTTCCTCGAGTATTTTGTGTATTTCCTTATCGACAAAATTATTGAAGCTTGCTATGTTTGATTCTATTAAGGAATGTTCTTGGAAGTACTTTTTTATCGGCAGGTTGGTTGTGCTTTCAACCATTTATTACCACGCGATAGAACGGGTATTCCCCTGCAGTGGGGCTTTTCCTCATTATTTTTATTATGTCTCCTACCTTTACGTTAAGGTCTTTTAATGCTGGATCACTCTTCTTTATTGATGGTAGTTGTTTTATGGAGATGTTGTATGTTGTCAGAACTTGTTGTGCCTCTTCTTCTGTTAGCTTTATGTGTTTTGGCACGAAACTGTGTTTTGTGATGTCTACTTTTGATTGGGCTTTCATTTTCCTCTTGATTATGAATGGACCGGACGGGATTTGAACCCGCGACCACCTGATTTCTTTGCTTGGTTAAAAGTTTCACCTAAAAGGATCATGATATTTTTTTGGATTCTCCTCTTTTCAGGTGCTCTGTTCCAAGCTGAGCTACCGGTCCTCCAAAACGCCCTGACCGGGACTTTCGATTTTTGTTTTTTCGAACCCGGGTCGCGGCCTGACTGCAATATGAAGCACTTTTTCTTCTCTGATGCTTCACTGCCTCGACAGGGCCGCATGATTGGCCTCCAGGCAAATTTTTTGTTTTGGATTAGGCCGGACTACACCATCAGGGCATTAATCTTTCTAATGGCAAATTTTTATTGTTTATTTTGTGATTTGCATGGCAATTTTCTGTTTTTTGAGTCTCTGCTGCCTATAGAAAGATTTTGTCATCGCTTATTTTGGAATTTTTAGATGTATATAAACTTTTCTATTTAGATATTTAGAACTATTTCTGTCTATCTTTCAACAACTTCTACTATATGGTTGAAATAATATTTAAATAATGTTATACTGCAGTATATATTTAGGATTAGTTTAGTTTTTTACAACTTTTGTTTCGAGGTCAGAGAGTTTGAACGTTCTGTGTAATCTCTCTCTTAACTGTGGTGGCAAGTAGTTGCCTGGGAAGGATTTTAGCGATCTTGCTCTCACTTCTTTGTAAGCATTCTTGAAATCTTCATCTGCCTTTTTGAAAATCTCTGTTATTCTTTCATAATCAAATCTGTCTTCCATTCCTTGTTTTGCTACAAGTTTCTTGAATTCGTTTACGTAATCTATTTTTTTGTTGTAGATATTTGCATGTAGTATAACTTCGCCATTGCTAATTTCCACCAAATCATAATTTATTTTAAGAGGTATCTCCTTTATTGGGCCATCATCTTTTTGTGGTTCTATTATGTCATAAAGTCTTAGCATGTCCTCCATTCTAACCCTTAAACATCCGCCTGATACAGCAAAACCCACAGTGTGGTCATCAAGTGCCGTGTGTATCACGTAATCAATGTAGGTGTAACCATCAGTAGGCCTCTTTATTTTCATACCAATGCCTCTTATTTTTTGGTATGGAACTTTGTAGCCAATAGGCTTACCTTCTGGTGTGAAGGTGTTATTCCATTTTATTACATCTCCTTTCTTTATCTTTAATTGGGGGTAATCATGTGCGTAAAAGAATAATACTCTTTTTCTTTTTTCATAAATAGCACC
>JAWABC010000041.1:0-8374 GCA_038884815.1 Candidatus Nanoarchaeia archaeon
AGGAGCTATAGGTGCAAATATCTTCAGGGTTTCTAGGTACACATTATAAACTGCATAAAGAACTTGAGCTTTTTCCTTGTTGGAGCCAGCAGATGCCTTCTCCCTAACCATCTGTATGTAATTCCTGCTCAGGTCCAAAAAAAGCTGTTCAATCAAAATAGGCGGTTCGTTCAACTTGTAATCATCATAAAGCTTCGTAACCTGTTCTATTGTCGAATTAAGCCTTGAAAGGATGTATTTTTCCTCAATTCCAAAAGATTTTATTTTCAGGGTTTTAGGATTCTTACCTATAAAATCGGATTGAGAGTTTATAAAATTAAGAATATTCCAGAAAATGTCCAAGTTCTTGTATTTAACCTTCATGTCCTCAAAGTTATAATTCAAATCAAGACCTGGATTGGCACTGCAAATTGTATAGTAACGCATCGTGTCAGCACCATACTTGTCAATAACCTCGTAAGGAGAGATTATGTTTTTCAAAGACTTTGACATCTTCCTACCATGAGCATCGTTAACAAAGCCGTGCATGTAAACAGACTTGTAACAAGGTTTTTTCAAAGAAACCATACTCAAACACATCATGGAGTTAAACCAACCGCGAATCTGATCCTTACCTTCAAGAATCAAGTCAGCAGGCCACCACCTTTTGAATAAAGTCTTATCAGAAGGATAATTCATCGGAGCCCAAGAAGCAGCACCAGAATCAAGCCAGACATCAAGGACATCCTCAACGCGGTGCATAGTTGAATTACATTTTGGACATTCGAACGTTACCTCATCAACAAAAGGTCGGTGCAGATCGTCAAGTTTTTTATTAGCGAGCTTCTCAAGTTCTTCTTTAGAACCTATAACAACATAATTATTACATCTATCACAAGTCCAGATTGGAAGAGGGATGCCCCAAAAACGCTGCCTTGAGATACACCAGTCTTGCAAGTTAGCAAGCCAAGAATCAAACCATCTTGATCCACCCCACTCAGGAATCCAGTAAATCTTGCTATTGTATTCTCTCATTTTCTCTTTCAATTTTTCAACAGCAAGGAACCATTGTTCTGTAGCTCTAAAAACAACATCTGAATTACAACGCCAGCATTTAGCATACTCGTGGGAAACATCAGTAATGGCAATAAGCAAACCCTTTTTTTCAAGGAAGTCAACAAATCTCGAGTCATCAACCCTTGCCTTGAAGCCAGCAAACTTGCCCATGTTTTTACTAAACGTACCGTGCTCATCAAGTTCGTTATACGCGGGTAACTTATTTTGTTTACCAACCTCAAAGTCTTCAGGACCACAACCAGGAGCGCAATGAACAAGGCCAGAGCCGGAGCCGAGGTCAACGTACTTGTCAGACATCAGAACAGTATAGGCTTTCTTATTCTTCTTGTCCAAATCTTGATGATAAGGCAAATCATCATAAAAAGGAGTCTTGTACTTCATACCTTCAAGCTTTTTTCCCTTAAACTCCTCAATAACCTTAAATTTCTTGCCAGCAACTGCTGTAATAACAGCACCTGCTAAACCCTTAGCTAGAATCCATATCTCATTCGAATCTTCAATTTTAGCCTTGACGTAATCAAAATCAGGATGGGCCATAACGCCAAGGTTGAAGGGCAGTGTCCATGGAGTTGTTGTCCATATTATTAGGTATGTATCTTTCTTGCTAACAACAGGAAACTTTACGAATATTGACTTGTCATTTATTGTTTCGTACTCAAGCTCGTGCTTTGCAAGTGCAGTAGCACACCTAGGGCACCAAGTCATTGTTTTCAAGCCCTTGTAAAGATAGCCATTCTTGTCAGCTTCCTTCAAAGCCCACCAAGCACCTTCAACATACTCATTCTTTATGGTCATATAAGGATTTTTCCAATCCATCCAGACGCCTATGCGCTTAAAATCGTTAATCATAGGGTGCATCTCAGAAAGGGAGAAATTCCTGCACTCATCAATAAACTTCGCAAGACCAAATTTTTCAATTATCTCCTTCTTGTCCCTTATTCCAAACTTCTTCTCAACTGCAACCTCCGTTGGCAGGCCGTGCATGTCAAAGCCAGGCTGATCCCACACATCAAATCCGTTCATGCGTTTGTAACGCAGAATAGAATCACGAAGAGCCTTACCCCACGCATGCCCAACGTGAATCTTGCCAGATGTGTAGGGTGGGCCGTCCAAGTAATAGAATTTCTTCTTGCCTTTACCTTTAGCCTTTGCCTTCTCATAAATCCTGTTCTTCTCCCAAAACGCTAAAATCTCTTCCTCAGACTTCCTAAAATCATACATAGAATAGAAATCAGATAAAAAATGTTTAAAAACCTTTCCAAAACCAAAAGAAAAGTTTAAATATCAAGCCAGATAAGGTAGAAAACAGGAATTGTGCTTGTTCTAAGTGCAATTTTAAAATAAAAGTATAGGAGAGATAGAATAAGATGATGCAAAGAAAAGGTAATAGATTCGGAGGCAGAAGAATGTCTGCCCCAATAAAAGTGGGTGAGGAGATAGACGTCGTGATAGAAGCAGTGGGAGAGAAAGGCGATGGCATGGCAAAGGTAAAAGGCTTTGTCATATTCGTGCCAAACACCCAGAAAGGAGATAGTGTAAGGATAAAGGTTACAAGAGTTCTGAAGAATGTAGGTTTTGCAGAGGTTTTGGGTGCTGCAGAGTCAGTACCTCAGGAAAAACAAGGTAAAGAAGAACCTGAAGGAGACATGTATGAAGAGTCTGACACGGAAGAGTCAGATGAAGAATCAATTGAAGATAGTGAAGATTTCTAAATTTCTTCCATTTTTCATTTTTTAATTTTTAAGAGTAAGATATATATACCTCTTAATATTGAACGAGAATATGGAAAAAAAAGGACAATTCACCCTTTTTCTGATAGTAGGTGTAGTAATCGTAGTCATGGTAGTATTGATTGTTTTTTTGAGGAGCGATATCATAAAAAGTGTTAGAGAAGTGCAAAAAAAAGTAACATTACCCCCTGAAGTACAGGAGATAGAGAGGTACGTGGATAGCTGTGTAGAAAGCTCAACAAGAAACGCGCTTTTCATAACAGCATTGCAAGGGGGTTACTACGAAGCTCCTCAAAATTCCCTTGAATACAATTATGAGGAATTGAAACTATCAAGCTTTATACCTTATTACCTTATTGACAACCAGAAAACTGTTCCAACAAAAGAAGAAATATCAAAGGAGTTGTCAAGAGGTGTTGAAGCAGAGCTAAAAGAATGTATAAATTTCTCAACATTCGAACAAGACATAGCTTACTCATGGGGGGAATTAAGCACAGAATCAGAATTAGGTAAGGAATCTGTAGGCATAGAAGTAAAATTACCCCTAAAAATAAAGATGGGGGATTCTGAGTTCATGATTAACGATTTCAAAAGCAATGTAAAAACAGAATACTTAAGCTTTTATAACACAGCGTTGGAACTGACAGAAGAACAAGAAAAACATCCTAGAAGCATGTGCATAACATGCATACCAGTAATAGCGGAAAACAACAACGTCAACATCTCAACAACAGAAATGATGGAAGGCTCAAGTTACATAATAATATACTACATGACAAAAGGTATCGAAGAGCCTGCAAAGGTTTACTCTTTCGCACATAAGTTCAGCCTGGAACAAACATGAAAAAACAGACTATAATAATTATTGCAATAGTCTTGATAGCAATGCTTGCTTCAGCACAAGACAGGCAGATAGGTGATCAGATAGGCAAGCTGGTAAAAAAGGATGAAGTAACAATTTCTAGCAACGTGGACTTCCAAAAACATGGAGACATAACAACCCTAACATTCAAAGAAAATAACGGTTACATCAAAATAAGGAAAAACCTTTTCATGAACATAAAAAAACAGGATAAGAACACAAATTCTTACCTAAAACTTGATGACAAGGGGGTGATTATAGAGGCTGACTTCACAACAACACAAGAAGGTGTGTACATAATAAACAATGACAAGGTGAACCTGCCACCCAACTCTAGGGTGATATACAAAAATAACAAGATAAAACTATTAATTCCGGACAACGCAAAGATAAAAGAAATGCCGAGTGTAGTTGACCAAAAATATGGTAGTAATTTCATAGATATACAGGGTAAAAACATAGGGTTACCAGGAGGCAACACACTGCAAGAAGGGACTCTTAGTTACTTAGCAGGAAAACCATACATAAAACAAGGAGGTACAGCAACGATAAACGGACTAAAGATAGAGTCTATGAGCAAAGCAGTTGAAATAAAATTCGAATCTAAGGGTTACTTACAATCCATCAAGGAATATTTCGGGCTGAGCAAAGAGACAGGGGACTACGTAAGGTTTTCAGATAAAATAGAGATTAATGGAAATGGCTTCAGGGTAAAAATGAACCCCGAAGAATTCATGACAGATGGCCAACAAAAATACACCAATGAATACCTAAGCACGTTATCGCTATCAAAATCAAAAAATGGGAAGTTCTTCCAAATAGGAGACAGGGGTGATGATGTAAAGAGCATCCAAAAATTGGTGGGGGTTGAAGAGGACGGAATTTTCGGGAAGAAAACAGAACAAGCGCTGAAGAACTGGAGGGAAGAGAACGGGCTGAGCAAAGAAGGAAAGTTTGACTCAGCAGCCTTGGAAAAAGCGCTATCAGACAGCACAAGAAATGTGCAGATAACACCTAAAGGTGGGAGGGTCATTCTGTCTAAAAACAATAACAGGTTCAACTTAGACTTCACAGGGGACTCAACTTTAAAATTAGGGTCACAGGTTTATGACATACAAAGTGCAATAACCAGCGGGGAAGAACAAGGGAAGGTTTACAAGAGGATAAAAACACAGATAGCAAACAATCTGGAGGTGCCAACAGACTTAACGTTGAGGGACAGAGATGGAAACGAAATTTCAAGGGTGGTAAACGTAGAGGGGCCGGGAATCAAGGAAACAGTAATAAGCTTCATAAAAGAGGGTGTAAGAAACCAGGGTTACTTCACTAGCCACTACAAAACATCAATCCATGTTAACACAGTACTTTTTGACAACCTACCAGAACTGGGAAGCCTCACTGCCGATAAGGGCATAATAAGCAACACAATTATCCCAGACAAGTATGTCTCTGAAATGAAGAAATATGTCAACAGCCAAGAAGTAAAAAAAATAAAAGACCCAGATGAGAGATTCAATATGATAGTGAGAAAAGCTGGAGAAATAACAAACTACCACCCAGAACATTCATTAAAACTGATTGGAGCATTCGGATCAAGATATAAAGACCTGAGCCCAAACTATCAAGAAGGTTACGGCAACATACACCTGGTTAACGGAAAGGACACTACAGAATACAAAAACCTTATACCACCAATAAGCTCAAAAGTTGCACAAAAATTGAACCTCCCTCAAGACAAAAACGCTGACAAGAAATATAGGCTCTTAACTGTAGCGGGGAACTATCTCTACAATCAAGAAAGTTTATTGGGAGACACAAGAATAGCCCTTCAGCACACATCTTACGAACTACTAGCCTATTTCGGAAGGAAAGTCAAAGAGGCGAAATCGGGAAGGGTACCTGCATATGGAAGCGGTGATTTTGGGGATATACAGGCAGATTTAGGGGCGGTAGCTTTTGGCAAGGATTTGAGAAACAAACCAGAACAAACACTAAAGAATTTTGATGTGAAAAAATACATAGGCTAACTACTTTACTATACCCTCTAAATTATGAGGCAAACCATAATCATAAAAGGTTGGATCGATCAGCCAAACCTTACCATTTTTGTTATCAGTAACCTTAACCCAGTCATGGTCATCGATTCTTTTACCGAGGAAATAAGCATCGTTGCTCCTTACAACCTCACATTTAATATCCTGCAAACCCACAGCTTTTGAAACATAGTCAAAGGTCTTTGAGAACAAAAAAGCATAGTCCCTACAGTCAGTAACCTTAACCGTCGTCGGGAATGTAAAATAATTGCCCGCTTTCTTGCCTAAAAAATAATTCCACCTGAAATCAAGGCTTTTTGCAACAAAATCAAGGCTATAGTTTATGGCATCCTCGACAGAGCTTATGCTTCTGCTGGAGAGGTAGCCCTTAAGATTTTGCTTAAGCTGTTCACTCTTATCATTGTTAAGGCCTAGTTTGTAAACTATCTTTTTGTGGTTCTTAAATTCCATCACACTGCCAAGAGGATTTTTGCTCAAGGCAGGAGCGCTATGCCCTATAATAAATGCTGAAATAGCTGTCGCTAAAACCTTGTTGGTTTTCATGTAAAAATCTACCAAAAAGGGGTATATAAATCTTTCTATTTTAACTACTTATGAGTAATTAAAATATATGACTTTTTGGATTGGGGTGGGAGTAGACAAACATGCACGCAAGTTTTATAAACAAAAATCAAGATTAGGCATGTGTTCTATGGACCAAAGCCAAAGCATCTGGACAGAGAAATACAGGCCAAAAACGTTCTCAGAATTCAAAGGACAAGAAAGAATAGTGGAAAGAGTAAAGGCAATGACCAAGCAAAAAAACATAAGCAACTTTCTATTTGCTGGGCCAGCGGGTGTAGGCAAATCAACCTTAGCTTTGATAATAGCAAGGGAACTATTTGGAGACACGTACAAACAAAACTTTCTAGAGTTGAATGCTTCAGACGAGCGGGGTATAGATGTTGTAAGGAGCACAATAAAAGACTTCGCAAGGACAAAAGCGGTAGGAGACGTGCCATTCAAAATAATATTTTTAGACGAGTGTGACAGCTTAACAAAAGAGGCTCAACAAGCTCTAAGGCGCACCATGGAAAACTTCACGAACACAACAAGATTCATACTAAGCTGCAATTATTCAAGCAAGATTATAGACCCTATACAATCAAGGTGCACCATATTTAGGTTCAAACCTTTAGAAAAAGAACATATAAAAGAGATAATAGAAGAGATAGCAAAACATGAAAAGATAAAAGTGGACAAAAAGGCAATCGATGCTTTATATGATGTATCAAATGGAGACGTTAGAAGGATGGAAAACATACTACAGAGTTGTGCTGCGATGAGCAAAAATGTGGATGAGGAATTGGTTTATCAACTTGTGAGCGCTGCAAGACCAAAGGAGATTAAGGAAGTCTTGGAAACAGCATTAAAGGGAGATTTCATAAGAGCAAGGGAAAAGCTGCTTGACGTAATGCTCAACTATGGCCTATCAGGATTAGATGTCATAAAACAGATACAAAAAGAGATATGGAAATTGGATATAAATGATGAAAGAAAAGTCAAATTAGTTGATAAGTGCGGAGAGATAGAATTCAGGATGGTAGAGGGGGCTGATGAATTTGTACAACTCGAAGCACTGCTATCAAACTTCATAACAAAATGATGAATTTCTTTAAGAACCTCTTCAAGAAGAAAGAGGAGGAAATAAAGCTGGAAGAATTAGAAGAGTGGATTGACAAAAATTCTAAACCAATACTCGAAGGGATAAGAGCTGATCTGAAAAACATAGAAAAAATAAAGGGGGAGTTACAAAAAAACCTGCAAGTGCTCAAAAATGTTGAGGTAAAGGGTGAAGTTGAACAGAGGGTAAAAGACATTGTTAAGGGAAACGTACCAGCTTACATAAGGGCAGTGGAGATATTCCTTGGAAAGGTGAACATACCTGAAGAAATAAACTCAGAAAAAATAATTCAACTAAATCAAAACATACAAAAAGAATTGGATCATTTAGGGAAAAAAACAGCACGAAACTTTGCAATAATGCAAACTTTGATAGGTGAGGAGCTTGCGATAACTGCAAAAAATATAAAACAGATAGATGAAACATCAAAAATGATGATGAAAAATGCACAAAAACTGAAAAACATAGAGAAGATAAAAAAAGAAATAAAAGAAGTTTATCAAGAGTATAAAAATAAAGATGCAAACAAAAAATTGAAAGAAAAATATGAGAAAGAAAAAAAGAGGCTAAGTGAAGAAAAAGAAGATGCTGAAAAAAATTTAAAAAAACTTGAAGAGGGAAAAGAAGCGAAAGAGTTAAGCAGACTAGACAATGAATTTAAAGCAATATTAACTAAGAAAAAAGAAATTGACAACAACTTACTGACTTTATTCTCACCCCTAGAAAAGGCACTAAAGAGGTACAACAATATGTTCTACATAAAAACAGTCGAAGAGTACATAAACAATGCAGCAGAAACACTAAAACAAGACAAAGAGTTAGAAATAATAAAATACTTGAAGGATATAAAAAAAATGATAGAAGAAAGTAAGATAAACCTAAAAGAAGACAAAAAGAAAAAAGCACTCGAAGCATTAGAAAAATTGAATGAAGAACATCTAAAAAAGTTCATAAGAGAACATGAAGAACTGGACAAAGAGAAAGTAAATATAGAAGAAAAAAGAAAACA
>JAWABC010000042.1:0-8124 GCA_038884815.1 Candidatus Nanoarchaeia archaeon
TTTCCTAAGCTCCTTGCCAAGAATCCTTGAAATGTCCTTGCCCTTGTACTTTTTCGGGTTGAACTTGACGTAAATGTCAATGTCGTGAGTGCCCTTAAGCCAAGTACCCTTAGCACCAGAACCGCCAAGAACAACCTTAGCATCCTTAATCTTTATTCTTTTCATGACGTCGGCCGCAAGTTTTGAAACATAAGACTCCTCCTCCTTGCTCGGCTTAATCTTCTCAAGAACTTTAGACAAAACATCATCCATAAAACAATAAAAAAATAATCTTAATATAAACCTTTTGGTTAAACCTTCTTAATTTTGGCAACAAAAAAGCCTTCTGTGTCGTTGTCCTGAGGCCAGATCCTTAAACACTTCTTAATTTCAGAATCATAAACATTACCTCCAAACTCTAAAATGCATGGAGAGGACTTAATGTTAAGACTTATTTTCTGCAACTTTGCATTTTCATGCCTTTTCAGCAAATTATCAACAACACCCTCATCCTCCTCAGGCTCCAGGGTGCAAGTAGAATAAACAAGAACGCCTCCAGGTTTCAAAATGTTAAATGCTGTGTCAAGAAGCTGTTTCTGTATTCCAGCCATCTGCCTGACAAAGTTAGGATTCCACCACGCCACAGTTTTAGGTGACTTACGAATCGTTCCGGTGCCAGAACAAGGAGCATCAACAAGTATTTTATCAAAACTTGTTTTAAACCACCTGCCCTCCATCAAAGTCATAACAGCATTAGAAACTCCACAACGCTGCAGGTTCATACTCAAAGGCTTAAGCCTTGAATAAGAATTATCATTCGCAACAATCAAACCTTTATTCTCCATCATAGCAGCAAGCTGGGTTGTTTTAGAACCTGGAGAGGCGCACATGTCAAGAACAAAATCATTTTTATTAGGGTTAAGAACAACAGGAGGAATCATAGAAGCTGCCTCCTGCAAGTAAATGTAACCAAGAAAATGCTCCAAGGTGTTACCAATAGCAGAGCCTTCAATGTAAAAGCCAACGTCACACCAAGGTATTGGTTTTAAATCAAACCTTTTTCTCATCTCAGAAACAGAAGTCTTTATCGTGTTAACACGAACCGATTTCCTCAAAGGCTTTTCAGAAAACTCAATGAACTTATCAATGTCGGTAAGCTTTTCATACCTCTCCAAAAACTTCCTCTTCCACTCCATAAAAGCTGAGTATAAAACAATATTTAAATATCTTTACATCAAAAAATTATCTGATGGACTCGGAAGAGCTAATGATGTGGATGAAGCAAAAAAATTTATTAGCCATAGCAAAAGCGCAGATGCCACACCTCAAAAACGTTCTGACAAATTCTCTAAACCTAAAAAAAGAAGCCGTCATGATAATAGGGGACTATGGTCAAGAGAACAGGCTTTGCGCTCCGATAATGACAGCAGCATACTACCTGGCATGCCAAAGCTTACGTCTAGACGTTGCTTTGATAATGCAAGGAGTGAAAAGCAGAGAAACAGAAGCAGACGAGAGGGTGAGGTTTTTCTTAAAAAGGCTGAAGAAAGACAATGCGGTTGTGCTTTCTTTATCGAACAGGCTCGGAAAGTTAAAGGATTTAGGAAAGTTAAGAGAATTTGCAAAGAAAAAAGGACACAAATATTTGTCAACAACAGGGCTTATTGGCTTAGAAACAGATAAGGTTCACAATTTAACAGATGCTATAAACATAAACTACAGAAAGATAGACAAGGCAGCAGAAAGAATCAAAGAAGAACTGGACTGGGCAAGAGAAATAAGGATAATGACGCTTGCGGGAACAAAACTAAAAATAGATGTTAAAGGACAAAACGCAGACACAAACACGGGATACGTAAGAACGAGAGGAGAAGGAGAAAACATACCAGCAGGAGAAGTTTACGTAGCACCAACCATGAAAGGAGTGGAAGGAGAGCTGATAATAGATGGAAGCTCAAGGCACAAGCATGGAACTATGCTCATAAACAAGCCAATAAAAATGACAATAAAACAAGGCATGATAACAAACATAGAAGGAGGGCAAGAAGCAAAAACACTGAAAGACTCGGTTGACTGGATCAAGAATAGGGTGAAGCAGCCAAGCACATCAAGCATGATAGGAGAACTCGGAATAGGAATAAATCCGAAAGCAAAAATAATAGGCTCAACCATAATAGACGAGAAGGCTTACGGAACAGCACACATAGGAATAGGAGGGAACTACTGGTTTGGCGGTCATGTATTCTCTTCTTTGCACTTAGACCAAGTTTTCAAGAACCCAATAATAACAATAGATGGGAAAGAGCTAAAACTGCCACGAAAAAGCGAGCTTGAATAAAAAAGGATGCGCTGACCGGGATTTGAACCCGGGTCTCAGCCTTGGCAAGGCCGGATTCTAGGCCACTGAACTATCAGCGCATAAGGCAGAATTAAAAAAGTATGATATTTAAAGGTTTCTTCTAATAATGAATTTAGAACTTATGTTACCAAAACCAATCGTGCCTTCAACTTTCCAGTCACCAACAACACCCTCAAAGTTAGGACCGGACTTAGGGTTGTGGTTAACCTTCGAAGCCAAATGCTTGACAAAAGAATTCAACTCATCCGGAATGGAAAAAACAACATTACTTCTGACTTCCAAATCCTTATCAAAAAAAACCTTAACAGGCTTGTCAAGGCCGTCACACATAACAGACTTAACTTTAGGGTCTTGCAACAAAGCATCAACCTTGCCGAAACCAAGAGAATCGCGCCTGATGTAATACTTAAGCTTGTCAGCATAATCATCAGAGTAAGGAAGCTTAACCTTCTTCATGGCCTTTTCCAATTTTTTCTTAATAAACTTCTCATCATCAAGAAGCTGAGGCTTTTTCCTCAAATCCTTCATAAGGTAATCCTTAGCATAAGACAAAGCTTTGGCATCGACGGCAGGCTCAACAACGTTGTAAACCATACCATCCTCAGCCTTCTCAAGAGTAGAACGAACCAAGGCAACGCCAAAACGATCCTTAGCAATAGTCAAAGGATAGTACTTCTCGTAATCCAAAAAAGGCTTCTCAAATTCCAACACTTCCTCTTTTGGAGGTAATGGGATGTCCTCCTCTTTTTTCTCCTCCGCAATTTGAGAGGGCATCATAACAGAAGGTGTCGGTGCTTCAGGAGGCCTTCTCGAAGGTGCTAAGGGCGGCTTGTCATACTTGGACTTTGGCGGGATAGGGACCTTAACCTGACTAGGCTTCGGAGCTATGGGAATTTTTAGAGGACCAACAGGTTTTATGGACACCGGCTTAGAAAAATCGAGTCCGAAATTATTTTTTGCATAAGAAGGCATCTCTGCAGGGGTTAAAGTCAAATGCTCAGAGGGGATAGGAGCTTTCTCCGTTGGAGGCTTGCTTGCCCTGAAAACACCAAGCATAAACCTCTTCGCAGCATTAACGTCCTTAAACCTTTGCTTCACAGAAATTGTTTCAAGAATCTCATTCAACTCTTTAATTGCTTTTTCCTCGGTATCATCCCTTATGAACTTTATATCCATTTTCAGAACGGTTCTGGAGAGGGCGGACCAGGCCTAAAGCCAGACATGGACGAAGCTCTTTCCCTAACGTACTTCTCAAGAAGTATCAAACCCTTCGCAATGGTCTTGTTCTGGTCAAGCAACTCCTCAAGCTTCTTCATCAAAGGCTCATCAGTACCCGACTTAATCTGAGACGCTGCCTCCTCAAAAAGGGCAACCATCGTGTCCATACGCTTAGTCAATTCCTTCATCGCATGAATCATATCAGCGGTCTTGTCTTGTAATGCTAAATTGCTCTGCATCAGCTGATTAATTATCTCTTCCTTGCTAGAAGACTTCCTCACAACCTTTTTTTCTGGAACCTTTTCCTTGACAATGATTTTCTTCTCAACTTTCTTGGCAGGCATGATAACACCTCTCTTTCAGCAATAAAAACTGGATTACTAATATAAAAACTTTTCTGAAATAGTTCTGATACCATACCCCTTCATAAACTACAAGCGGATTAAGGTAAGACCTGGAATCATAATATCAAACAACAACTACAACAACAATCAAAGATAGGAATGGTAAACAACAAAACATTAGAAAAGATAAAAATAGAAATAAACAAGTTTTTCAATCACATCTCACCATAACCTTGAGGAGGCATAGGAGGAGTTTTTGATTCCTTAGAACCTGAACCAGCAATAACATCGTCAATCCTTAAAATAAGTTCTGCAACCTCAGAGGCTGACTTTATTGCCTGAGTCTTTGTCTTCAATGGTTCTATAACACCGACCTTCCAGGCATCAACAACCTTGCCAGAAAAAACATCAATACCAGCCCACTTCAAACCCTTATCATTCTTCGACTTCATATCAGTAAGCATGTCAATGGGATCCAAACCAGCGTTCTCAGCCAAAGTCCTCGGTATTATTTCTATAGAGTCAGCGAAAGCGTTAACAGCTAATTGTTCCCTACCACTCAAGGAGTTTGCAAATTTTCTTAATTCCCTTGCCAAAGCAATTTCAACAGCACCAGCACCACCAACAACTCGGCCAACCTTCAAAGAAGCAGCAATATCACCAATAGCATCCTTGACTGCCCTTTCTACTTCATCAACAACGTGCTCAGTACCACCCCTAACCAACAAAGTGACTGATTTTGCGTTCTTGCACTCCCTAACATAAGTCATCTGCTCAGTACCAATAGTTAATTCTTCTACCAAACCAGCCTGACCCAAGTCCTTATTGCTCAAATCCTTGAGGTTGGTAACAATCTTGCCACCAGTAGCCCTTGCCAAAGCTTCCAAGTCAGACCTCTTAACCCTTCTTACTGCATAGATGCCTTGCTTTGCAAGGAAATGCTGAGCCATGTCATCAATCCCTTTTTGACAGACAACAACGTTAGCACCAGATTTAACAACAACATCAACCATGCGCTTAAGCATAGCCTCTTCCTGGTCCATGAAAGCCTGCAATTGAGAAGGGTCAGTAACCTGGATTTTTGTCTCTATTTCAGTGTTTTTAATTTCCAAAGCAGCATCCAACAAAGCCAGCTTGGCATTCTTTACCACTTTCGGCATTGCTGGATGAACCCTTTCCTTATCAAGAACAATACCCTGAATCAATTCAGAATCCTCTGTACCATCACCCACCTTCTTCTCAAGCTTGATATCATCCATGTTAACAATGTTTGATTCCATGACCTGCTTCACAGCCTTAACAACTAAGTCTGCGAGCTTTTCCTTTGAGGATTCAGCTCCCTTGCCTGTCATGGCCGTAATTGCGATTTTTTTTAATAAATCCTCATCCTTTGCTGAGACCGGCTCTGAAAGCTTGACAAGTATTGACTGAGCTTTTTCAGCAGCCATCCTATAACCTTTCGCAATAACTGTTGAGTGTATCTCTTGGTCTAGGAGACGTTCAGCGTTTTTTAACAGTTCTCCTGCGAAGACGACTGCAGTAGTTGTTCCATCACCTACTTGTTCTTCCTGGGTTTTGGCTACCTCTACTAGCATCTTTGCTGCTGGGTGTTCAATCTGCATTTCTTCAAGGATTGTTACGCCGTCGTTAGTTACTGTAATGTCTCCTAAAGAATCCACTATCATCTTGTCCATCCCTTTTGGACCTAACGTTGTTCTTACTGTCTCGGCAACTATCTTAGCTGCCATGATGTTGTTTCTCTGAGCATCCTTGCCGATGGTTCTAGTATAGCCTTCTGGCAATATGAAAATAGGTTGCGGTTGAGTCATTTTGTACCCCCTAACTCTTTTTTTACAGAACTTATAAACATGCAAAAGAGGTAATATATAAAGATTTCGGATGGATAGGAAAATTGTATTGTTTTAATAATAAGTCTTAAATATTTTCTTATTTAACTATTTGGGATGGACTATAAACAATTATTGGAAGTAATTAAAAAGTTAGAGTTTGATAAGCCTCAAATAATTTATAGCTTCGATGATGGGACCCAACTTTTTATTGTAAGGCCTAGACAATTGGGTAAATCATTAAAAAGTAAAGATAAATATGATATAAAAACCAACTTCCAGATTTTTATGAATAAAGGTAGAGAAAAACCTTTTAGACCTAATCATTTAAGAGTTCTGTTAGATTTATATCTTAAAAAAGTTAGCGAACCTTTATCAGCAGAAATTATTTTTTCTGTTCTTGAAGAAATTTATAAAGGTAAAGATCCATTAGACTTTAAGGAAGAATTATCGCCTCTTAAGTTTAGGATGTCCTTAGATTCTCCTTTTATTAATGTATGTTGTGCTCAATTATTCATGGCTGAACAAGATATTAACTACATTCATGGAAAAATAAAACCACCGCGAGCATATATTATGGGTTATATAAGGTTAATCAAAAAGGGAGAAGAAAATATTGATAAGGTACTTTGGAATTCAGTCAGGCATCCTCCACGTAAAGAATTTATAAATTCTAGATGACATACTCTATTTCTACTTCTTCATTAAGAGTTTTTTGAGAAGGTTTTAATCTCTTTTTTATAATCTGTAGATATTTCTTCTCTTTTTCTATACCAATAGAATTCCTTCCAAGCATTTTAGCAACAACAGAGGTTGTCCCCGATCCTAAAAATGGATCGAGTACTAAATCTCCTTCTTTGCTGGTTGTTAATATTATTCTTCTTAATAATTCTATCGGCTTTTGTGTGGGGTGTTCACCAGCCCATTTTTCACTTTTAGGCGTTAATGGTATCGCCCAAACATTCCTCGTTTGTTTATCTTTTGGATTAAGTGTGTCATATATCTTTTTTTTAGAAGCATCATAATCAAAGTACCATTTTTTACTTTTACCATTTTTCGAAGCCCATATAAGATGTTCTGTACTCTCGGTAAAAAATCTGCACGTTATGTTTGGTTGAGCATTGGGTTTGAACCAAACTATACTATTGTTTATTTTAACCCCATTGATATGTTGGAGTATAAACCCTATTTGATAAATGTTATGGAAAGAACCACAAATCCAAAAATTACCACCCTGTTTTAATACTCTTAAACATTCAGCTATCCATTGTTTATTAAAGTTAAAAAAATCATCTTTTTTAAAAATATCCCATTGTTCTTCTAGAGTAATATGTTTACTGTATTTCCATCCTAACCCTTTCTTCTTTGCAAGACCATAAGGTGGGTCAGCAAATATTAAGTCTATAGATTCGCCTGGTAAAGTTTTAAGTATGTCTATACAATCCCCTATAATTATTTTGTGATAAGTTTTCAAAAGAGTAACACCCCTTAACATTCTTATTTAACTTTTTTATTTATATAAGTTTCGTTATAAGATAAAAATTTTATGAAGTTCTGGCAACATTAATGATGAGATTATTCAAAACCTTTAAATAAACCATGATTCTTCAAATTATTATGCAACCAGAAGACCAACTAATACAACAAAGAAAACAAAAACTACAAATTCTAAAAGACAAGGGAATAAACCCCTACCCATATTCATTCGAAAAAAAGGACAACGCAGCAGACATCCAGGAACAGTTCAAAAAGCTAAAAAAAGAAGAAACAACAAAAAAAACAGTCAAAGCAGCAGGAAGGATAATAACAATGAGGATGATGGGAAAGGCATCCTTCGCAACAATCCAAGACCAAACAGGAAAAATCCAGTTCTACATCAGGGAAGATGAAGTAGGGAAGGAACAGTACGAGCTATTCCAAAAAACAGCAGACATAGGCGACATAGTAGGAGTAGAAGGAAACATCTTCAGAACCAAGATGGGAGAGATAACAATAAATACAAAAAAATTCACGATCCTAGCCAAATCATTAAGGCCTTTACCAGAAAAATATCACGGTTTAAAAGATGAAGAGGAAAAATTAAGAAAAAGATATTTGGATTTATTATTAAACTCAGAAGTTAAGGATTTATTTTTAAAAAAAGAAAAATTTTGGAATGTTGTTAGAGATTTCATGAAAAAAAGAGGCTTTATCGAGGTAGAAACACCAATACTTGAAGTCACAGCAGGAGGTGCAGATGCTAGACCTTTTATAACCCACCATAATGATTTTAATATTGATGTTTATTTAAGAATCTCTGTAGGAGAGCTATGGCAAAAAAGATTAATGGCTGCAGGGTTTGAAAAAACATTTGAAATAGGAAAGGTTTTTAGAAATG